>JAOUMT010000303.1 GCA_029881355.1 Acidimicrobiia bacterium
CGGTGACGGAACCGCCGGGTTCCCGAGCGCTTCGAATGCCGCCCGTCGGGCCGCCGCCGCCGGGATCTTGTGGGTGGCCGCCGGTGGAAACTACGCTCAGGACCATTGGAAGGGAGCCTGGAATCCCTTGACGGTCGGCAACATCACGTTGCAGCGCTTCGGAACCAACTCCGACAACAGCCCGGACTTTGATATGAACGCAGTCGTACCGAGCGGTGGGGCCCTGACGGTTTTCTTGAAGTGGGACAACTGGCCGATCACTCAGGAAGACCTGGACCTCTGGCTGTGGGACGCGACCGGTTCATCGCCGTTGGCGCAAGGCATCCGCGACCAATCGGCCAGTGGCGATTTTCCAGGAGAAGAAATGACCTGGGTGAACAACACCGGGTCGGCCAAAACGGTGTACATCGAGGTCCGGGCGTTTTCGGTCACCGATCCCGGACAGCTGGATCTCCTGATATTTGGCCATGCCGGCATTGAGTATCCAGTGGCGGCGGGTTCCATCGCCGACCCGGCATTCTCGCCTCATACGGTCGCCGTTGGGGCGTCGTGCTTCAACACGAACCAGATCGAATATTTCTCGTCGCTCGGTCCAACGATTGATGGACGAATCAAGCCGGATTTTGTGTCAGCGGACGGCGTGCTGACGAGGGCATATGGCGGAACCACCGGGGCGTGCGACGGTTTCATCGGTACTTCAGCGTCGGCTCCGCACGTGGCTGGATTGGCTGCTCTCATCATGCACGCGGCGCCCAACTGGATATCGGAACGAGTCGTCAAGGCGCTCGAGGACTACTCGCGCGATCGAGGCCCGGCCGGCAAAGACAACACGTTCGGCTTCGGAGACGTCGTCCTCGGGGCGGTCCCGGCTGAAGACTGCCAATCAGTGCCGACACCGGTTGTGGGGATCGCCGGGCCAGGCACCGTCGTCGATACTTACAATGGATCATCGGTAACACCCGGAAGCTACCTGGTGAAGAATAACGACGGGTCGCTTTCACTCTGTGTTGGTCCAGGCACGCCGGCCAGCGCTTCGGCATCACTGCTGGCAGTGTCGCTTATCGGGGATCCGGTGGGTTCAACTGCCCGAGAGTCGTGTGTGACTGTGCGCGATTCCTGGGTGGCTCTTCGATGTGGTTCGTACCGGCTGGGCATCAATTAACCCCGTGTGGTCGTGGCGCGCCGTGAGTTTGATCGGCCGGTCAGACCACTAACCTATCGGCGTGCCTGAGACCATCATCGTTCATGTGACTGGAACCGACCGGCCCGGGATCACGGTTGGACTGTTGAATATCCTGGCTTCCGCCGAAACGACGATTCTCGACATGGAGCAAACGGTCGTACACGACCGGCTGAATCTGAGCCTTCACGTTGACATTCCTGAGGGTGCTTCAACGGTCAAGGACTTGCTCTATTACGGCTGGCAGAACTCGATGAATGTCGAGTTTGAGGTGGTCGACGCGGACGTCTGGCCAATGTCGGGCAATCAGCGCCACGCGGTAACGGTGCTCGGTAGCGACCTGACCGCCAGCGCCCTGGCCGGCGTCGCCGAAGCCATCGCCGGGGGAGGGGGCAACATTGATCGCATTGCCCAACTATCGCGCTATCCAGTATTTAGCTATGAACTCATTGTTTCAGGAGGCAAACCCGAAGACATGCGTCAGCGACTCCTACAGGCATCGGCTGATCACGGTGTCGATGTGGCCATTCAGCGAGAGGGGCTCGGTCGGCGAGCCAAACGTCTGGTGTTTCTCGATGTCGACTCCACGCTCATTCAGGACGAGATCATTGACTTGCTCGCCGACGAAGCCGGAGTGGCTGACCAGGTGGCCGCCATCACGGTCAGCGCCATGCAAGGCGACATCGATTTCACAGCCGCCCTACGAGAGCGGGTGGCGCTGCTGGCCGGCCTGGATCAGGCAGCCTTGAGTCGAGCTCAGGAGCGGGTCCGCCTAACGCCTGGCGCCAGAACCTTTGTGCGCACCCTCAAACGGCTTGGGTACACCACCGCTGCGGTGTCAGGCGGTTTCCAGTTCTTTGTCGATAAGGTCGGCGCCGATCTGGGCATCGACCACGTGTTTGCCAATGAACTAGAAATGGCCGACGGCGTCCTGACCGGTCGACTGATCGGGCCAATCGTTGATCGCAAACGTAAAGCCGAGCTACTGGTCGATCTCGCTCACCGGCAAGGGGTCCCACTTGAGCAAACCGTGGCGGTTGGCGACGGAGCCAACGACCTGGACATGCTGGCGACCGCCGGCCTCGGCGTGGCTTTCAACGCCAAGCCGATCGTGCAGGAAGCCGCCGACACGAAAGTCAGCGTCCCGTATCTCGATGCCATATTGTTCGTGCTGGGGATTCGACGAGAAGACGTCGAGGAGAGCTA
>JAOUMT010000116.1 GCA_029881355.1 Acidimicrobiia bacterium
CCACTCGCTTGCTTCGGCGAGGCGTTCGGCAACTGCGGCAGGCTTGGCTCGGTCGACCTTGTTGATGACGCACAGAACCGGCGATCCGCTGGCCTTGGCCCGTTCGGCCACCCGGCGGTCTCCCGGTCCGACCGGAGCCAGGGCATCAAAAACGACGACCACACAGTCCGCTTCGTTGAGGGTCCCCTGGACCATGGCGTTGAGACGTTCCCCAAGTGCCGTTTTCGGTTTGTGCAGGCCGGGCGTATCCACCAGGACTGCCTGCGCAACCGGAACGCCGCCTTCTGAGCGGGTCATCACTCCCCGAATCGTGTTACGGGTCGTCTGCGGTTTGGTCGACGTGATGGAGACCTTCGAGCCGACGAGCGCGTTGACAAGCGTCGACTTACCGACGTTGGGGCGGCCGACGACGGCGACAAATCCGGATCGCATCGTCGGTCAGCTCGCTTCGATCTCAGAGACTGGTTCTTCGTCATGACGAACGACCCGCACCTTCGCCACCCGCCGACCTTGCACTCGCACGGTGGTGATCGTGATGTGGCCGATGTCGAAGGACTCACCTTCTCGGGGAACCCGGCCGGCCAATCCGAGGACCAGCCCACCCACGGTATCCCAATCTTCGGCCGGCAAGTCGACGTCTACCAACGTTCCTAACTCGTCGACATCGAGGCGACCGTCGACGAGGAGGGAGCCGTCCAGGCCGGCTATGACCATCGGTTCTTCGCTGTCGTACTCGTCGGTGATTTCCCCAACGATTTCTTCCAGCAGATCTTCGATCGTGACAATCCCGGAGGTTCCACCGAACTCGTCGACGACCACAGCCATGTGGGTCTGGTTGGCTTGCATGTCGCGGAGCATATCGGACACCCGCTTGGTCTCAGGGACAAAGTAGGCGGGTCGGAGGATTTCGGCGATCGGAACCGGACTGGCTCCCTCGTCCATCAACTTCAGAAGATCTTTCGCATAGACGATCCCCTTGATGTCGTCGATGCCGTCGCCGGTGACCGGAATCCGCGAGAAGCCGTGCGTGATGATCGTGCTGAGGGCATGCTCGGAGGTCTTGTCGACCTCAATCGTCACCATATCGGTTCGGGGTACCATTACTTCACGGACGAACGTCCCCGAAAAGTCGAGAATCGACGAGATAAGCCGGATCTCCTGGTGATCGTCGGCATCGTGTCCGTCGGTGACGACCTCAAGTTCATCGTCCGCGACGATGTCGTTCGCCACATCACCAATCGATCGCGCCACTTTGAGCAGCCAGGAGAAGCGATAAGCCAGCAGCCGCGGGTGCGTTCGACCAATCGATCGTGGAATGGCATCCCCGACAAAAACAAGAATAAAACCGGCCATCCCCAGCGCGAACGCCAAAACAACCCCGGTCAGCCCGGCCATGGTCAGCGACCAGGCCGCCACCAACCCGGCGGTGATCAGCACAGCGGTGTGAACCATTCCGATCGCCGGCTGGAGACCAGGTCGGTCTTCAAGCAGTCGGGCGGCGACGTCTGCCCCGGCCATTTCATGCGCGTCGTGAAGCGCGTCAGCCCGATGGGTGCGAACCAACGAAGCCAAAGCCGCCCGCAAAACACCAGCAACCGCCAGAAGCGCCACCGCCAGGACGGCCGTCACAATCATCACGGTCGGGACTTCCCGACTTTGGCGAGCAAGACACGTTCGCGGCCTTCCATCAACTCGGCTTCGGCGTCATCGCCGTGGTCGTAGCCGAGCAAGTGCAAAAGGCCATGGACGACCATGAGCGAAACCTCATCATCGAATTCACTCCCCCGGTCCTGAGCGTTGTTTCGCACATAGGTCGGGGCAATGATGACGTCACCCAACGAGATCGGGGGGCCGTTGTGGCGTCGCTCCGGGACTACCCCGGGCACCAGATGTTCAATCGGGAACGCCAGAACGTCGGTCGGTCCTGACCGACCCATAAATCGCTCGTTGTATTCGGCAATGATGTCGTCCGAGACGAAAAAGAGCGAGACCTCGGTCTCGTCAGAGAAGCCTTCCTCGGTGAGAACCAACTCGGCCAACTCACAGAGGATGTCCGTACTCAGCGGATCGTCTTGCTCATCCGCCAGAAATATGTTCAAGCCTCATCGCTCCTTCTGACGCCGCATGGGTATGACGTCAGGTGCATCGTCTTCGGAGTCTACCGAAACCTCGTCGGGGTCCGGCGAATGGGTCGGGGCGTCCAGTGCGGGCGACCCATGAGGGAGCCCGGGATCGGTCGGGAAGTTGGGATACGGAATCCGTTGGTGGTAATGCCCGACGAGAGCTTCGACGAAGGCCTTTTTGACCTGAGTGAGTTCGCCGAGGGTGAGATCCGACTCGGAAAGCTGGCCGTCATTGACTTTTTCACCAACCACCCGTTCAACGACTTCGACGATCCGGGCCGGCGTCGGGGCTTCCATAGAGAACACCGCGCGGGTGGCGCCTTCGAGGGCGTCAGCCATCATAAGAATCGCCATCTCTTTGGTTCGCGGCTTATGACCCGCGTGCCGGTAGTGGTCGACGTTGACAGCGCTTTCGCCGTATAGGTCCTTGGCCTTCTGATAGAAGAAGCGCATGATCCCGTCACCATGATGGGACAGGATGCCATCCGCTACTTCCGTGGGGATCCGATACTCCCTGGCCAAAGCAACGCCATCGCTCACGTGTTGACGTATGACTGCGGCCGATTCGGCCGGAGACATCTCATCATGCGGATTGGAGATTCCGAACTGGTTTTCGATGAAGTGCGTGGCGTTCTGCGTCTTACCAAGGTCGTGGTAGTAGGCGGCCGCCCGAGCGAGCAGATTGTTGGCACCGATCGAGGCAGCGGCTTTATCGGCGAGGGTGCCGACCATCAGCGAATGGTTGAACGTGCCCCAGGCTCGGTCTTGCAGCAGCTGCAAGCCGGGATGGTTGCGGTTGGTAAGGTCGAGAAGGCGCAACGAGGTGGTGATGTCGAATGTCAGCTCGAAGAAACTGACTGCCATACCCGCCGCGAGTGCCGTCACCATCGTCACCGTTCCCGCGACAAGAGCCGACAAGCCGACCGTTTGCAGCGCCAGGGATTCGTCAACCAATGGAGTGTGGAAGAAGAAGGCCATCGCGGCCGCGGCAGCCGCCGAACCCACCGCACCTGCCAACACCGCGCTTCCGAAGTCGGCCCGACGCGAGATGGAAGCAACGAACGGCACGGGAACAAAGCCCGACAGCAGGGCATAGATGGTGTAGCCAGGATCGCCCGTAGCCAAAGCAGTGATTGCGGCGGCGGCCACGGCCATGAGCACGGCCATTCGAGCATCGAAAAGTATCGCCACCATCACCCCGAAGGCGGCGGCCGGGACGGCGTATCCGCCGGCCACTTCGAGCACGTCCATCACCGACCCGAGCGCGGCGCTGGCCCGAATGGCTAGTGCCAGCATCACCACCAGCAAGCCGAGTAACGTCACCCGGCGCAGCGAAGCCCACACCCCGGGACGGAACCGAGATATATAGAACGCCAACACAGCCATCACGACGGCGGTGGCAACGAGCAACGCCAGGTACTGCGTGGGAGTGCGGCCCAGCAGGTTCAGCTTCACTATCGCGTCGTACTGGACCTGGCTGATGACCTGTCCGTCCTCGACGATCGTGGCCCCCTGCTTATACGTGACGTTTACCGGAAGCACGCTCTCAGTGGCCGCAATCCTGGCCGCTTCGGTGGTGGTCTCGTCCGGGAAGCTATTGGCCTCCAGGAAGTACCCGGCGACCGCCCGGGCGGCGTCCTGAGCTGCCAGGGCTGGTTCTTGGTCCATCTCCAGGGGGATGAACATGCGCTCCGAGGCGACTTGTTGACGGACCTCGTTCAGTTCACCCGATTTGATGCCATCGCGCAGAGCACTCAGGGCCCGTTGTCGGGCAGCATCCTGGATAACCGGTAGTTGCGGCGCCTGGCCGGCCGCGGTCCTCCACACGTCATCGGTAGCTACACCCACGAGGGTCGCCAGACTCGGCTGGCTGGGATCGGTGTCGATCAGATAGTCGCCCGCCAACAAATCAACCTGCTGACTGATCGGTTGCGTGAAGGGGGTGAACCCGATCGCGGCGACTTCGACCTCCGCCTGCGTGTCCGGTTCGATCACCTGTGGGTTGTTCTCAGTGGAGAGAGCAAACGCCTTGGGGAACTGAGGGTCGCGAAGGTCAACCTCGACCACGATCGGCCCTTCGGCCGAAATCCCTGTCGCAGTCCACATGCCAGACGCGTCGGTGCGTACCCGGGTGATCACCCCGGCGCTATCGGTCAGGATCATGTCGACGTCGATCAAAGGAACATCGGTTTCGGGCGACGTTTCGGTTGGAATATCCGAATAAAAACCGTCTCCGGTGCGATCAAGAAACAGGAGTCCCGAAACGGTGGTGGTCGGGACCGCAGAGGTAGTCGTCGTGTTCGCCTGGGTCGTATCAGTCGTCTCGGCGACGGACGTGGTCGGAATTGTCTCCGGATCGGCCACGATCGGGCGGTCTACCTCAATCGTGAGTGGAGGATCCGTCGCCACCACGTTCGCCTTGATCTGGGTAAACAGCTTGACGATGTTCTCTTCGATCTGGGCGGTCACATTGGTGTCTTCTTTGTAGCGCGTTTCGACTGCTGCGGCGGCGGCGTCTTTCGCGGCATTTGTCGCATCGGTGTCCGGGAGGGTGATCTCCTCTTCTGCGACGTATCGGTCCGGGGCGACGTCGCCAACCGCCAGATCCATGGCCCCTGGTTCGGCGCCGAGGGCAAGCGACGCCCACACGAGCGCAGTGGTCGCGGCAATGATGCCCCAACGAGCCGCAAAGTTAACCGGCTTCATTACGACCATCCTTGCTTTCATAACGTTCGTAGGCACGCACGATGTCTGCCACGATACGCGCTCGCACCACGTCTTTTCCAGTTAACCGGACAAATCCGACGTCCTCGATACCCTGAAGAATCTCCTCGGAGAGCCGCAAACCTGAGTGCTTGCCGGTCGGGAGATCGGTTTGGGTCACATCGCCGGTTATGACCATGCGGGAGTTGAACCCCAGCCTGGTCAGAAACATTTTCATTTGCTCGGGCGACGTGTTTTGCGCTTCATCAAGGATCACAAACGCATCATTCAGCGTGCGACCCCGCATGAACGCCAACGGGGCGATTTCAATCGTTCCCTTTTCCATGAGTGCGGCGGTGGTTTCCGGGCCGAGCATGTCGAAGAGGGCGTCATAGAGCGGCCGCAGGTAGGGGTCGATCTTGGCGGCCAGGTCACCCGGAAGGAATCCGAGTCGTTCGCCGGCCTCTACCGCCGGGCGACTCAGCAAGATGCGGCGAACTTCTCCGGCGTTGAGTGCCGCCACCGCCGCAGCCACCGCCAAATACGTTTTGCCGGTCCCGGCCGGACCGATCCCGAACGTCAAGGTGTGAGTCGCCAGAGCCTCCACGTACCGTCGTTGGCCGGCAGTCTTGGCCCGAACGATGCGGCCGGCCGATACCTGGATTCCGGTCGACATGACTGCCGATGGACTCGGCTCGCCGGACGCCACCATATCGATGACTCGTTGGACCTGTTCGCCGGACACCGACTGACCGGATTCGGCGACCCGCACAACCTCTTCAAGAACGGTCCGGACCAGCGTGACTTCGGCGTCGGGACCCGATAGCAAAAACTCGTCTCCACGAGCAACGACCTGCACCAGCGGGTAGGCCGACTCGACCACGCGGAGATGGGCGTCGTGCTGACCGACGACGTTTGGAATAAGTTCTACAGAAGGCACGCGGACGCGCACCTGATTCTCAGACAAAGGGAACCTCGAAGAAGAATTCGATGGATCCACCAGTATACGCCCACTTTCCCAGTTTCCGAAAGAACGTTACTCCTCGGCTGGAAAGTTCCCCGGGGAGCGCCGCCACTATATTTGCAAGCATGGCAACACTTTTTACCCGCATTATCGAGGGCGAGATTCCTGGCAGGTTTGTGTGGCGCGACGATCGAGCCGTGGCCTTTATGACCATCGCGCCGATCAAGCCGGGACACGTACTTGTAGCTCCCATCGAAGAAATCGATCATTGGCTCGACGCCCCAGCCGACCTGCGGAACCATCTCATGGATGTTGCAGCCGCGATCGGCACCGCCCAAATGAAAGCGTTCCGGCCGGCCCGGATCGGGGTAATCATTGCTGGACTAGAGGTTCCTCATCTCCATATCCATGTAATACCGGTGGAGACCGAGCAAGACCTGAATTTTGCCAACGCCGACCAATCAGTAACCGCCGAAGCACTGGATGAGACGATGCGAAAGCTGCGAACCGCGCTGGCTGACAAGACGGACGCAGTAGCGCCCTAACTAGTTGGTTGGAAGTGGCTCTGCGCCATTGTTGCTCAGACGGGGGTTGCGCCGAGCTCGGAGAACATCGTGGCGATGGATTGCTCGGATTCCTGCAACAGCCCGGCCAGCACCTGAAGGTCGGAACGGCGGATCGTGAGGACGCGACCGTTGAAGTCCTGGCGCATGATCTGGATGGCTTTGAGGAAACGCTCAACAATCTCCGAGGAAGATTCATCCGACTCAAGGGCATTCAAGTCGATCGAGATGCCTCCGGAACTCCAGGCGGGGAGACCATCGGCTGCCCCGCGGCCATCCGGCGGCAGAAGTTGATCGACCGGCACCGAATAGAACGCCGCGAGTCGTTGAAGACGTGGCAAAGACAGGCTTCGCTCGCCTCGTTCGTAAGCCCCGAGGACGGAAGCCTTGAATTCCTGACCCGAGTTGGCTTCGACGTCCTGGAGAGATAAGCCTTTTTGTTTACGGATCGAACGCAGGCGTCTTCCAACGGCCTCATTGTAGGTTTCCGTCACGCTTCCCCTCCTTACCACAACAATAGCAACCAAAGCACCGCGCGTGAAGCTCTCACTCTCGGTGACCTTCTCCCAGCCCCGCTTAAGTTACCATGTGAGGTCCGCGAAGTAACGCACCTCCGACGATCGCAGCAGTTTCGGTCCGCAAGACCTGCTCGGACAACCTGGCTGTCGGGTGCCCGATCATCTCGTCAGGATGCCAGCCGCCCTCCGGCCCGATAGCCAGCGTCTGCACGGAAACGTCCAGAGCACCACCGGCGGCATCTGCCAAAACCACGTCCGGCAGGTCTTCAAGCGACCCTGAGCCAACCTCGAGCAGAAAGGCTGATCGGCTCTGTTCAAGCGCAGCGATGGCCCATGCCCTGGTCCTGGCTGGAGTTGGCGGCCGCACCTGTCCAAAACGGGTGGTGAGCCATATCAATCGGGATACGCCAAGTTCCCCGAGCTTCTCGACGATCAGACGCTGCCGGTCCTTGGCCTTGGGTGGAGCCACGGCGATCGTCACTATCGGACGTTCGGGGATCAGGCGCTCCTCCCCCCGGACCAGTCGACCGCCCACCCATGTTCCCGATCCGACCAGCCCTGCGCCGTCGGTATACGAGAGCGCTAGCCCCTCTTTATACCTGAGCACCTTCTCAATGTGAAGACGCTGTTCCGGGCTCAGCGCAACGGTTTCGCCGTCAGAAGGCTCGATCAGCAGATGCGGGATGTGGACCATCGCGATCTAGCGAGCTTTTCGCCACCGACGCGAACTTGAAACAGTCTCGTCACGTAGCTCGGCGAATTGCCGCAAAACGTCGGCTTCTTCTGCGGTGAGTTCCGTGGGAACCGCCACGCCGATCTCGACCAGCAGCCGACCCCGACCGCGCCTACCGAGACGATGCATTCCCCGGTTCGGGATGGTGATAACGGTACCGGGCTGGGTTCCGGCCTCGATGTCGATCTCGACATCGATGTCGTCGATGGTTGGTATCCAGCGGTGGGTGCCGAGGGTGGCTTCGGCAATCCCGACCTGGAGTCGATGTACCAGGTCGTCGCCATTGCGAAGGAAACGTTCGTCGGGTTCGACCCGCAATTCGACGTACAGGTCACCGCCCGGTCCGCCTCGTCTGGCAACTTCGCCTTGGCCAGATAGACGCAGTCGGGTGCCGTCGGAGACACCGGCGGGTACCTCGAGCAGCACGTTTCGGTCTTCGATCGTCCGACCCTCTCCCCGACAGGTCTTACAGGGGTCCTCAACGATCTGCCCAAGTCCGGAACACTGATCGCACGCCACGACGGTCATCATCGCCCCGAGCATGGTCTTGCGTTGCACACGAACCTGGCCCGCCCCCCGACACTGAACGCACGTGACCGGTCGGCTTCCCTCGGCCGCGCCCGTGCCGGCACAGGTCGCGCACTTCACGGCACCGCGGAACTCGACTTCGATTGTGGACCCAAACGCCGCGTCTCTGAGACTGATCGAAGCGCCGGCCAAAACGTCGCGTCCGCGCTCAGGGCCCCGGCTCCCCCCAAAGCCGCCACCGCCAAAGAATGAGCTCAACAGATCTTCGAGACCGCCTCCTCCGAAGAGGTCACCGAAATCGAACACCTCGCCACGGTCATATAGGCGACGTTTTTCCGGGTCCGACAACACCTCATAGGCCTCGGCGGCGAGTTTGAATCGTGCTTCGGCCTGAGCATCGTCGGGGTTGATGTCCGGATGGTTTTCCCGGGCCAGCCGCCGAAAAGCCTTCTTGATTTCGTCAGTCGTTGCTTCGCGGGAGACACCCAGCGTCGCGTAGTAATCCTTGCTCATGTTGGCGACAGCTTAGGAAGCTTATGAGCCAAGTCGGTCGACGAGACCGTCTCGAACTTCTTCGATGATTTTAATGGTCCGCCGATAGTCCATCGCCATCGGCCCAACCACCCCGATCGAACCAGCCGAACCGCTGGCGAGCTCATAGCTTGACGAGACAACCGCCAGGTCTCGCCCGGCCGGCCCGGGTATTTCCTCGCCAATCCTGATAGACGTCCCTGGATGAGTGCTGATCATCAAGGCCAGCAGAGTGGCCTCGCGCTCGAGGACTTCGAGCACTCGATTCACCGCCGAGAAATCCTCCCAAACCGATGTCATCCGGGCAGTTCCGCCAATGTAGATCTGACGAGTTGACTGATCGCTGCGGACGATGACCTCAAAAACCCTCTCCAGAATCGCCCGAGTGGCAGGCGTGACC
>JAOUMT010000304.1 GCA_029881355.1 Acidimicrobiia bacterium
TCGGGAAGGAGATCTAAACGATGCCCGCGTTCACAATCGAGACCTCACGCGTCGTCGACGCCCCCATGGAAGAGGTCTGGCCGGTCGTTTCCGATGCCGGCGGTTACCACGCCGTGGTCGACTCCCTGGAGCACACCGAGATCATCTCCGGGCAAGGTCATGGCATGGTGCGACACTGCGTCGACACCAAAGGCCGGGAATGGAACGAAACCTGCACCATGTGGAACGAAAACACCTCATTCCGAATGACCGTTGATCTCGGCAGCTATCCGGCGAGCTTCCGAGCCATTTTCAAACGGGTCGAGGGCACCTGGTCGGTCACACCCACCGAAGCCGGCACGCTGATCACCTTACGATTCGACGGAGAAACCAAATTGGGGCCGCTCGGCTCAATAGCCGTCGCCGCCATGGGCCGAGACGCCGTCCTCACCGGGATCATGGACGGCTACGAAGCCCAGATCAGCCAACGCCTCGCCACAGACCAGACCAACAGGTGACAAGGCGACGCTTCGAACACCACTCGAGTGCGGCGTCATGGCTGCAAGCGCCTGCACGAAGGTCGGCTAGTGCTGGCGAAGTTACGAGCGTAGAGTCGGGTCAGGTGCCGGCTGGTGCTCCTCGTGGCGGCGCCAGCCACCGAATCCAAACGGAAGAGGGACGAATGCGGTCTGAAGATCTGAAGATGTCATTGGCCGACGGCCGGACCCTGGCCTGGGCTGAGTACGGAGTCCCGGAGGGCAGGAGTGTCCTGTTGTTTCACGGCGGCAACGACTCTCGTTTCGCCGGACGACTGCTAGCCGACGCCGCGACTCAAGCGAACATCCGTCTGATCTGTCCCGACCGGCCCGGATACGGAGCGTCGACCCCCTCAGACGGCCGCACCTTCCTCGACTGGGCAACCGACGTCGGGAACCTCATCGAACACCTCGGGATCGCCGGATACGGGGTCGTGGGCCATTCGGGCGGAGGCCCCCATGCCATCGCATGTGCACACGCCAATCCCGAGCGGGTCCATTCGCTAGTGACCGTGTCGTCGCCGGCACCGCCCGCCGCCAACAATCGAGGGCTTCACCCGGCGTTCCGGCTTATGAACCTACTCTTCAAATCACCGGTGCTGTACCGGCCGATGGCGAAGAACCAGCTCAAGCAGATGGCCACCTCTCCGGACCGTTGGCTGTCGGTGTGGGGTCGAATGCAGCCTGCCGACGGTGAACTCTTCCGCGAACAGCCCGAGATAGCGGCCGAGATCGTTGCGGAGATGACCGAAGGTGCACGACAAGGCGTCTCTGGAATCGTCCATGAAGCGAGCCTGTATCACACGGACTGGGGATTCGGCCTACGCGATGTGCCCACGAGCTCTAAGATATGGCATGGTCGCCGCGATCGGCAGGCAGCCTTGGGATGGAGCATGTTTCTCTCAGAGGAACTGCCGAACGCGAGTCTCCGAATCGACGAGCAGGGAGGACATTTCTCCACCCTCATCAACAACGCCGACGAGATCCTAGCCGACGTCGCCTCCGGTTCGTAGCAGACGCCAGGCCGGTAACTCCATCAGCAACCAAACACCACGGTACTCACATCATGGGCGTCTCGGCCGCTGGTGAAGACCAGCCGGGGTCAGAGAAGCCGCGTCGGCGCCTTCTGGGTCGGTGCAGAGATCGACCGCTCCGACCGTCCCAACCTCCTCGATGTTGTGGTCGAACGAACCCGCCATCACGCCTTCCTGCTTCGCTCCAAGGCTCAAGAAGGCGACGCCGACTATCAGCGGCTGGTGGCCGACGGCCGCGCCCACGCATTTGAACACGGATCGAACCATATAGCGGCCAACCGTGACCGTTCGCATCGGCTCTACGGACATGATCGGCGCCCGGAATCACCAGATCGGATGCAACCGCGCTTGCACTGACATCGACGGCGTCCATCGCGCGTACAACGTCGTCTGTAGTAGTCCGCCGCCGTACGCGAAATGCTCTGACCTGGTGTTTTGGTCCGCACCGGTCCACCCCAATCCATGCCGGGAGCCTTAGGGACGCAGAGGTCAGGCAGATAGTGGGTATTCGCCTGCTGGGGCGCCATGCGGGGTCAGGGTTTGAGTCGCTCCTCCGATACCGGACACGTGCTCGACCAGACTGCGTTCATCTCTCGATACTCCGGTCAGAACTGCCGAAGTCGCGAATTAGGTTGCGAGACCGTGGCCGCGACCACAACGCGTCCACATGAGGCCGAGAAGTGAGGGGAAACGATGAGCATCGAAAACGCCGACAGCGCGATGGTTTTGGCCGTGTTGGGCCGATCTGGCGGGCGGCGCGACAAGGCGCCAAAAACCTTCACACGGCAGAGGTCACGGGTTCGATCCCAGTATCA
>JAOUMT010000306.1 GCA_029881355.1 Acidimicrobiia bacterium
GCGAGCCGACCTTGGACGCACTGACGGTCCGTCCGGCCGCCGATTTGCTGCCGGCCGAGATTGTCAAAGGTCGCCAGACCCCGGTCGCCGCACACCGGTTCCCACCGAGAGTCGTCGGATGATGGCGGCCCTCGCTAAACCGCGTCGCGCCAGACTCATCCAGCTGTCGGACGAAACGCGCATCGCAGTTGGGAGGGTTTTCGGGGTGATGTCGGTCACCCTGGCAGCCCTAGGAATGGCCGGGTTGGCCATCGTCGGCGGATGGGATTTCTTGGTCGACTCGGTCGCTCTCAACTTTGGTGCGTTGGCCGTCATGCTCGGGGCTTTGACGCTGTTGATGATCCCCACCCAAAATCGCAATGGCTCGGTGTGGTCAATTGCGTGGGCTGCCGTGTTTGCTGCTCTCTTCACATTTGGTTTGGCGGTCGCTGTGGCGATTACCGAACGCTCGCTTCCCGGCTTGGCTTTTTCCGAGTTCGGCCGATTGGCACCGGCCGACTTGGCACCGATCGCTTCCTTCGCCGTCTCCTTCCGCTTCTGGACGGTGGTCCCTGCCTTCTGGCTCCCGCTTACTCTCGGCTTGCTGCTGTTCCCCAACGGGCAGGCGCTCACACCTCGGTGGAAGTGGGTGGGATGGTGGAGCGTCAGCGCTATCGCCCTCGCGAGCACCGCAACCGCTTTCGCCCAGAGTCCATGGAGCACGCTGCCGATCAACTCGGGGGGTTATACGGTTCCGGGCATTCTCGGATTGCTGAACGATGCAGGTTTCACCCTGGCTGCCATCGCAGCCGTCGTTTCGGTAGCGTCGCTCGTCGTGCGCTATCGCCGGAGCATGGGAGTTGCCAGGAGCCAGATCCGCTGGATCGCGCTTGGCGGAGGGATCTATGTTCTCGCTCTGATCGTTGGCGGGAATTTCTCAGGCCCCCCCGCATACGAAGCCCTGGGCGGACTCTTCGCTCAGTCGGCGCTTGTCGCCTCGTACGGAATCGCCATAACCAGGTATCGCCTGTACGACATCGATTTGGTGATCTCCAGAACACTCACGTACGGCGTCCTGGCGGCCTTCATTACGGGCGTCTACGTCCTGCTCGTAGTTGGTATTGGCACTTTGCTCGGCATCGGGAAAGAGCCCAATCTGGCGTTGTCCATTGCCGCCGTCGCAATCGTGGCTGTGGCGTTCGAACCGTTACGTAACCGGGTCCAGCACGCGGCGAACCGGTTGGTCTTTGGTCACCGGGCCAGCCCATATGAGGTCCTTGCTCAAGCGACGTTGCGTCTGGCCGACACAGGCACACCCGAGGAGACACTGGCGGAGGTCACGCACCTGGTTGCCGAGGGAACAGGAGCTGTTTCAACGGTGTTTTGGGTCAGGGTCGGCGAGCACCTGCAACCCCAATCGGCCACCCCGGCCGAAGCCCTCAGCGGGCTTGGTCCGGTGCCCGTCCTCGGTGGGACGATGCCCGAGATACCAGGAGAGGCGGTGATTCAGGTCCTTCATCGTCAAGAATTGCTCGGCGCGTTGACGATAACGAAGCCCAGAGGCCAATCCGTGACCGTCGCTGACGAGAAGGTCCTGGCCGATGTAGCGGCTGGATCCGGTCTGCTTCTGCGCAACATCGGACTCAACGTTGAATTGGCCGAACGAGCCGAACAACTGCGGGTATCCCGGCGGCGGCTGGTCGCTGCGCAGGATGCCGAGCGACACCGACTGGAACGTGATTTGCACGATGGAGCCCAGCAGCAAGTGGTCGCACTCAAGGTCAAGCTCGGCATCGCCCGGACCCTTGCCGAAAGGGAAGGTGCCGACCAGGTTGTGGCGATAGTCACGGACCTGGCGGCTACAACGCAAGAGGCGGTAGAAGCTATGCGGGCGGTCGCCCACGGTATCTATCCGCCGCTGCTCAGCTCTGAAGGCCTACCAGCCGCGCTGGCTGCCCGTCTACGGACGTTCCCCGCAACGATCGATGTCTCGTTCGAGAGCGTGGGACGGTACGAGCGTTCGTTCGAGGAGAGCGTGTACTTCTGTGTTGTCGAGCTCCTCGTCCGTGCGATTGATGGTGGCGCAAGCGCGATCAGCGTTTCGCTCGTCGGCCTGGCGAACTCGATCGAGCTGATCCTGCGTCACGACGGAGAGATCGGGGATCTGGTAGCCATCGAGGACCGGGTTCATGCACTAGAGGGGCATGTGCAAGACGGGACCGACGCCCAGGCAGGCTTCGTTTCCGCCGTTTTTCCGACTGCCGGGGAAGTTCTGGAGACAGCATGAAGGTGACGCACCGAAGTCTGTGGCCCTGGTTGCTGCTAGTTGTCATCTCGCTCGGTAGTGGCCGCGGGGCTTGGCAGGCCGTG
>JAOUMT010000305.1 GCA_029881355.1 Acidimicrobiia bacterium
GGCGATCGAGTCGAGCGACCGGAGAGTTGTTGAAGCTCCGCTCACGGGTCGAGAAGACGGATTCCGCATTACCAGGGCCGCTCTCGAAGCGGCGGTCGATCTGGGCGGCAAGATGCTGTTGCTCTGTAATCCCCACAATCCGACCGGACGGGTCTTTTCGGCAACCGAACTGGCATTGGTGGCCGATGTAGCGAAAGCAGCCGACCTGATCGTTGTGAGCGACGAGATCCATGCCGACCTTGTGTATGAGCCGCATCGCCATATCCCGATTGCGGCGTTTGCCCCGGCTATCGCCGACCGATGCATCACGCTGGTCTCTCCATCCAAGGCTTTTAATCTGGCTGGCGTCGGCTGCGCGATGGCGGCATTTGGAACCCCGGAACTTGCCGCCGCGTTCGATGAATTGCCCTTCGCATTGCTCGGCCACCCTACCGGGACCGGAGTGCGAGCTGCTACGGCAGCCTGGGAACTGGGAGGTCCCTGGCTCGACGACCTTCGTGTTCGTCTTCGCGCCAACCGAGACACGGTGGCGGCATGGGTTGGGGAGAATCGTAGGATCGGTCATGTGGTCCCTGAGGCGACCTACTTGGCGTGGCTCGACTTTCGTCCACTCCGCTGGTCGGTCGAACCGCACGAGCGCCTATTGACGAAAGGTCGGGTGGCGCTCAGCTCCGGAGCCCAGTTCGGTAGGGGCGGCGCCGGACATGCTCGCCTCAACTTCGGAACCTACCCCGCGGTGCTTGCCGAGATACTCCACCGCATCGAGGTGGCTCTCGCCGAGACCAGGTTGGTGCTCTAGACGGCGCGCTACGGCCCGGGAAACGCCAACTTGAACCGATGCGCCAGGCCGAGGTTACCGGTCGTTTTCATCTGGCCGACCGGTACCCGCCCCAGAATGAATCCGAGCAGGTCATGGTCTGATCCTTCGATGGTGCACTCCTCCGTGGGGTGCGACGTTGTTATCGTCCAGGCACTGCGCGAGGTCGAAGCTCGCAGATTCCACACACCGCGAACCGAATGATCGGCATCTTCGCGGCTGCGGTGGTGCTGAACCAGCCACGATATTCGCAATGGCAACGCGACCGCGATGAACTCGTCCGACACGTCAAAGCCGGGGCCGTCAAATCCGAAATCGGAGGTGTGGACCTCGACTTCCATCCAGCGCAACATCAGTAATCGGGTGAGTTGGACGTCGTGAGTGTTGTTCAGGACGAACGGTGCTTCCCAGTCGGCGACGGTCAAGCTTGACCACATCCGATCGAGTTCCTCGACCGCGACCGTCAGCTCCTTTTTGAGCAGGTCAGTAGGCAGGTGGTTACCGCGTTTGATGGATTCGGCTCGTTCGGATGGCCCACCGGGGTAGGTCGAGGCTGCCCCCTTGTCCAGGGCTTCGTCAGTCATTCGAACCAGCGCTCGACCGGCGTACGCAAGATGCGTGATGAGGTTGGCGCGAGACCAGGTGGGTAGCAGCGAAGCCGCCTGGACGGATTCATGAGTCAGTCCGTCGAGCTGGTCAAGGAGATGTTGGTTGGCGCGTTGTAGCCGGCGCACCGCGTCGGGTGCTTCCTTGGCAAGCAGATCGGGCGTCCGACTCACGTTCTTCTTGGTCCTCCGTTATTGACTATTCGGTTACGAGGACGGAAACTTGAGGGAAAGTGGGCCAACGTGCCGGGTTTAGGCGCTGGTTGCGCGAGGATGGGTATATGAAGACTTCACGGATAATTCTGGGAGCCGCCGCAGCAGCAGGCGCTGCGCATCTCGCTGCGACCTCAGCTGCTCGTAGGCTCGACCAGACGACAGATCGTTATCAGCCAGAAGAGCTGCTCCACCCGCCGCCAGGGAACACGAGCTGGCTAGATCGCAACGATGGCACCCGGCTTCGGGTCTCCGAGGCGGGATCCGGGCCGACCGTCGTGTTGGCCCACGGCTACGCACTGTCGGCCATGAGCTGGAATCTGGTCGCGGAGCGTCTGGTCGCAGCTGGACATCGCGTCATCACCTTTGATCAACGGGGGCACGGCGGGTCGACGATAGGTACTGATGGGATCAGTTCGTCGGTGATGGCAGAGGATTACCGAGCGCTGCTCGACCACTTCAACGTTACCGACGGTGTGCTCGTCGGCCAGTCGATGGGGGCGTTTCTGGCCTTAAAGTACTTGGTTGACCATCCCGAGCATGCTCGAACCCACCTCAGAGGAGCGGTACTCGTTTCGCCGATCCATGGCGGGCTGGGGCGCGACCCGTTGGGTCGGGCCAGGACGAAGTTTATGAAATACCCGCTGGCTGCGACGGTGTTATCGAACCAGATCTACGGCCGGGTAGCTCTCGCGGACGCGTTCGGAGCGCCGT
>JAOUMT010000117.1 GCA_029881355.1 Acidimicrobiia bacterium
CCGCCGAGGACCTCGCCCAATTACGCAACATCATCGACTCGGTCTTGATCACGCCCTAACGACTCGTCGAACCCCAGCGAGAGCAAGGAGGTCGCCGCAAGCAACTACAGAATCTCCCAGGCTAAAAGGAGTGAGTATGAACCACCGACCGAAAACTTCCACCAAACGTCAGATTGTGACCGTTGGCATCTTGCTGACCGCCCTGCTCGTACCCACCGCCGCCAGTGCCCGTCAGGACGAACTCGCCGAGATCCGGCGTGCCACCGCCCAATACCATCAAGTTGACGCCGCCATCGCGGCCGGGTACGAACTTGGCTACGTGAACGGCGATGGGGTGCGGATCATCTCCGGATGTATCTCACACCCGACCTCGGGTGCCATGGGCTACCACTATTTCAACAAAGCACTTATCGACGACCTGGTCGTCGACCCGTTGACGCCAGAAGGCCTGCTCTATGAAAGGGGTCCCAACGGGAAACTCAAGCTCATGGCCGTTGAATACATCGTGCCTGGCGCAGGTGCCAACCCTCCTGGCGTCTCAGAACCGCCGACCGTGTTGGGAATGGAAATGCACATCCTCGTTCCAGCAGTCGGGTGGTACATCCAGCACGCCTGGATCTGGAGCACGAATCCGGCGGGAATCTTTACGGATTGGAGCCCGGACGTGGTCTGCCCGTAAGGGTATGACCGAGGAGAGGTGGTCTGGCGAGCGCGGCTCGCCGGACCGTCTCTGATCGCAATACACCGTACGCGGCCCTAATATGGTGCGTCGGAGGTCATCAAATGTTCGAACAAACCAGCCCGATTCCGGTCATCCAGACTACGGTCGAGCGACGGGCCGCCTTCATTGCGAAGACGTATCGCCTTCTCTTCCTGTCGATCCTGGCGTTCGCCGGAGTCGAATATGTGTTGTTCACCACCGGCATTGCCGAGCGAGTGGCTGATTTCGCCTTCAACACCAACTGGTTGCTGTTCATGGGCGGTTTCATCCTCCTGGCCAGCCTGAGCCGCCGATTCGCCCGCTCGGGTGCGTCCACTCCCACTCAGTACGCAGCCTTGGCCGCCTACATCGTGTTCGAAGCGGTGTTTTTCGCTCCCCTGCTGTTCATTGCCGATTCCTACTTCCCCGGGGTGATTTCGTCGGCTGCAGCCATCACCGTCATCGGCTTCGCGGTACTCACGGGAATCGTGTTCGTGACCCGCAAGGACTTCTCGTTTATGCGGACCGCCCTCATGTGGATCGGCTTCGGAGCGCTCGGCCTCATCATCGCGTCAGTGCTCTTCGGGTTTCAGCTCGGCACCGCCTTCTCGGTCGCCATGATCGTGTTCGCCGGAGCGACGATCCTGTACGACACCTCGAACATCATGCATCACTACCCCGAAGACGCCCACGTCGGGGCGGCCATCGACCTGTTCGCCTCGGTGGCCCTGATGTTCTGGTACGTCTTGCGGCTCTTGATGTCGGGTCGCCGCTAAGCCAATTCCTTGGCCATCAACGAAACGGTCTTCGAACCGTCGAGCTTGATACCAACCTGCCCAAATCCCATCGCGCGATGAAACGCCAGTGATGGCTCGTTGAGCGGATCAAGATTGACCTCGCAGGTCATCTGCCGGGCGGTGCCGACATATTCGGCCGCCAGGCGCTCGTAGAGGGCGCGCCCCACTCCTTGCCCTTTTGCGGCCGGCGCGACCACGATCCTGTCCACGTAGATGAAATCATCCGAGCGGTCGTCGAACCACTGATAATTGGACGAGTTGTAGGTCGTTCCCGGCTCGACGGCGACCAGCATACCCCCCAAACCGTTGCGACCGCCGATGTTGTGGGCACCCCAGACGACACCCCGGTGGCTCATTAGTTCGGCGAAGTGCTCCAGGTCGGTGGCAACGACATTGGGGACTTCGGCATTGTTGAGTTCGACGGCTGCACCGATCTCCGCGCTTGAGATAGGACTGATGATCACGTGGCGAATTCTGTCACAGGCACATCGTAGGGTGACATCATGAACCACATAAACGAACATCTCATGGCCAAAGCCGAGCAGGCACTCCGGGAAGCGGGGATCGGCTTCATAGTGATCGAGGACAGCCTGGCGTTGCTACCAACCGCGGCCTAGCGTACGTCTAGGGTCTATCAGGCCGTGAACGAACAGCACATCAACCCGGACGACTGGGATCGCGCCCTCGCCGACACCGACGGCCCCCAGCTCATCATCGCGGGACCGGGCACCGGGAAAACCACCTTTCTGGCTCGCCGGGCGGCCGCCATTCTGGAGCGCGGGGTGGCCCCTTCCCAAATCCTGGTCTTGACCTTTTCCCGGCGGGGAGCCTCACGCCTTCGCGAGGCGATCGCCACTGCAGCCCCGGGCCAGGTATCGGGACTCAACGTCTCCACGTTCCACAGCTTTGCCTACCGGCTGCTCGAAGCCTACGCACCGGCCGCTTTGGATTGGCAAGAGATGCCAACGCTGCTCACGGGGCCAGAGCATGTCAGTGTGGTAGCCGAACTACTTGCGACCGAAGATCCGAATAGCTGGCCGCTCCCGTTCCGGCCGCTCCTGGCCAGCCGCAGCTTCGCCGAAGAGGTCGCCGATTTCATCATGCGATCCCAGGAGTATCTACTCGACGATGCCGCACTAGGCGCCTTGGCAGCTCCCAGATCCGATTGGCGGGGCCTGGTCGCATTTCGCCGCAAATACCTGGACGCAGTCGTAGGTTCCGGCCGCATCGACTACGGCACCCTGCAAGCGGCAGCCGTCGAACTGGCCGGGCGTTCAGAAGTCCAGCAAGCCCTCGCCGACCAATACCAGTACGTGCTCGTCGACGAATACCAGGACACCACCGCCGCCCAGGCGGCGCTGCTTGACGGGGTGACCGATCGCCGCGGCAATCTGACCGTGGTCGCCGACCCGCTGCAATCGGTTTACTCGTTCCGGGGTGCTGAACTCGACAACGTTGATCGGTTCGGCGAGCGCTTCGGCCACCTTGACCGGCCAGTGAAACGAACCGTGTTGACGACGTCGTTTAGGGTTCCGGCAGTCATCCTCGAAGCGGCCAATCGACTGGTCCCGCACGCTGAAGAAGTCCGGCCGGTCATCGCCGCCGCCCACGCCGGACGGCTTGAGCGAATGGTATTCACCCAGCAATCCCACGAGGCCGAATGGATTGCCAGAACCGTACAGCAGTTGCATGTGACCGAGAGCATTCCTTACCGCCAGATGGCCGTACTCGTCCGCTCAAAGCGACGATTTCTGGCCGAGCTGTCCCGCGCCCTTGAACGACGGTTGATTCCCCACGAATCACCAGACACCCGGCTCGCCGACCACCCCGGAGTGCGCGCCGTGTTCGATATCGCCAACGCCGCCTTCTATCACGACGCCCCGGTCGGGACGGGACGGGCCGATGATTGTGACCGGGCCATTCGGCGTCTACTCCTCGGCCCGCTCTTTCGCACCGCACTCGCCACCGAACGAGATCTACTCCGATTGCGCCGGAGCTCCGGTCAGAGCTGGGCAGCCATCCTCGAGGCGTACGATCCCGAGCGTTTCGGCCCCTTGGCCAAACTAGTCAACGATCCAGGCTGGGCGTCAGAAAAGCCGGCCATCGACGGCTTCTGGCATGTTTGGTCGACGCTCCCCCAGTTCGAGGATCTCGTGATCTCCCCAACTGCTGGCTCGTACCGGGCCGCCTGGGCGGCTTTGGCCCAAGCTGTGGAACGACAGTTTGATCGTGACCCGCGCATCGGCCTGCGAGCCTACGGGAAGCTCACCGAACAGGATGACTTCGAAGCCAACCCGCTGCTTTCCTTCCGACCAGAAGGAGATCGGCTCACCCTGACGACCCTGCACCAGTCCAAGGGACTCGAGTTTGAAGTCGTCTTCATCGCGGACGCATCAGAAGGAACCTTCCCGGATCTGCGGCGGAACCGGTCGCTCCTCCAACCGCATCTCCTCTCACCGAACCATGACGCCACCGACAGCCTCGGGTTCCGTCTCGCCGAGGAACGACGCCTCGCTTACACCGCTACGACCAGGGCCGCTCGTCGGGCCATCTGGACTTCCACATCGGCGGGGATCGACGAAACCGACCGACGCCCCAGCCGCTTTCTGCTCGCCTTGAGCGACGAGCCCCCCACCCCGGTTGGCGACGAAACCGAAGACGTGCCGGTCACCGCCCTCGAAGCCGAAGCCCTTCTTCGCCGACGCCTAACCGACGGCGAAGTAGGGGCCGGCATCCGCCTCGCCGCGGCCGAGGTGCTCGCCAGACGGCCCAACCGGGACGTCCGGCACCCGCTCGACTTTGCCGGCGTCAGACCACGCGGTACCGACACGGGCCTGATCTCCGAACATGCCACGTTCTCTCCCAGCCAGGCGACTTCCTACGACGCCTGTCCTCGGCGCTATGCCTTCGAACGGCGCCTCGGCGTGGCGAGCGAGTACGGCCGGTACGCCACCTTCGGGAGTCTCATCCACGACGTACTCGAACAGGCCGAAAAGGGGGCGGTGGCCCGGGGCGATGGTCGGTCGACCATCGACGACGCCCTTGAGTGGCTCGACCGGTTATTTCCCGATTACGACATGGATATCGGAGCCCGCCAGCACGCCTGGTACCAGAAAGCAATCAAATTGCTCACCGAGCTCTATGCGAACTGGATCCGACCCGGCGCGGCGGTGGTCATTGTTGAACATCCGCTGTCCATGGAAATAAACGGCACGGTCTGGAATGGCCGAGCCGACCGGATCGAGCGTCAAACCGACGGTGAGCTCCGGGTAGTCGACTACAAGACGTCATCGACCATGCCAACCGTGGCTGAAGCATCCGAATCCATTCAACTGGGTTTCTACCTCGCCGCGGCCCGGCAGGATCCGGCTATAACCGCCCATGGAACGCCCACGGAAGCCGAGTTCTGGTACCCGGCGGCAGACCGAAAGAAGAAGTGGGTGGCGTTCGACCCAGCCCGACTCGACGACGTCCTCAAGTCGATGGCCGACATCGCAGCAGGCATCCAAGCCGAGGATTGGACACCCCGAATCGGCGGCCATTGCAGCTCTTGTTCGGTGAAATCGGTCTGCCCACTGTGGCCAGAAGGACGAGAGGCGTTCGTGCGATGACCTCCTTCTCGCCGAGCGACGAACAGCACGCCATCATCAGCGCCCCGAACGGCCCGATGCGGATCTCTGCCGGAGCCGGGACCGGCAAGACCACGACGCTGGCTCACCGCATCGCCCATCTGATCGACGACGGATCCGATCCCGAGCGGATTCTCGGCGTCACCTTCACCAACAAGGCCGCCGCCGAACTCGCCGATCGAGTCCGCGAAGTGCTGGCGGACCAGGTCGATCCCGCCAGGACCGTTGAGATTCACACCTACCACGGCTTCGCCCATCAGATCCTCGCCGAGTTCGGCCCGCTGGTCGGCGTCGAACGCGACACCCAACTCATCACCCCCACCTTCGCCAGGCAACTCTTCCATGACGCCATCGAAGGCGGTACCTACCGATTTCTCAATATCACCTGGAATGGCATCCTCGACCGGCCGGCCCGGTTGGCCGCCGCCCTGGCAGACAATCTGGCCGAGCCCGACCAACTGACGGCGATGGCACCGGCCGAACCAGACGAGCTCTGGGAAACCCGCCAGGAGATCGTCGGCATCGTCGATCGTTATGAGCAGGAAAAACGCCGGCTGGGCGTGGCCGACTTCGGTGACCTGATTTTGCGCGCCAATCAACTGGTCAGCGGATATCCCGATCTCGCCACCCGCATCCGTGAGCGATATGACGCCGTCTTCCTGGACGAATACCAGGACACCAATCCGGCCCAGCGAGAACTGCTCCGTACCTTGTTCGGCGGTGGGTTCCCCATCACTGCAGTCGGTGACGCCGACCAGACGATCTACGAGTGGCGGGGCGCATCGCTGGCGAACTTCGCGGACTTCGGCGAGCACTTCCCGCTCACCGACGGATCGTCCGCTCCCACCTATCCGCTTACCCTCAACCGACGTTCCGGCCAGGAGATCCTCGACCTCGCCAACCAGGTTCGCCGGGAACTTGGGGAGGTAAACGACCCACTCCGGGCTCTCGAAGGCGTCGAGCCAGCCGTGGTAGCGGTCCGGTGGGAGGGCAACGCCGTAGAAGAAGCCGACTTTATCGCCGAGCAAGTACTTGCATTGCATGAGGAACAAGGGGTCGCCTGGAAGGAGATGGCGGTGCTCTTCAGAAAGAACAAGGACATCGAAGCGGTACGCGGGGCGCTCGAGGATCACGGGATTCCTGTCGAAGTGGCCAACCTGGGAGGGCTGCTCGGAATCCCCGAGGTGGCCGACGTGTTTGCCTGGCTGCGACTGCTCGACGACCCTTCCGATGAACCTGCCTTTATCCGGATCGCCATGGGCAGCCGGTACCGGCTCGGCATGCGCGACCTCAAGCCACTTTCGCAATGGGTCCGGCACCAACCCGAACTAGGTCGCTCGATGATCGAAGCGCTCGACCAACTCATTCCACCCGACCCGGACCAGTTTTCTGAGACTGATCTCCGGGTTGACCAGTTGGACGAACGCACCGTCGATGCGCTGATCCATTTACACGCGACGTACCGTCAGCTTCTCGAAGCCGCCCAGGGCGTCAACCTGATCGAGTTGGTCCGCCGGATTCTTTCCCTGACCGGAGCCTGGCCAGAAGTCGCCGCCATGCCGGCCGCCGCCCGACAATCCGCCAGGCTCAACCTCTACCGGTTCCTCGACCTTGCCGAAGAGTGGAGCCCCCTGGAAGGTCGACCCTCGCTTCGAGCCTTCGTGGACTACCTGATGCTCATGGTGGAAGAACAAACCGAAGAACTCGACACTGCCCGGCTCTCGGGCGAGGACGCCGTGGCGCTACTGACGGTGCACCGCTCCAAGGGGCTCGAATGGGACGCCGTATTCGTGCCAGCCCTCTACGAGAAGAACTTTCCCAGTTCGTCGATGGTGTCAGATGACCCCTACAAGCACCCATACATGTTGCCGTACGAACTGCGCCTTGACCGCCACACGCTTCCGCCGTTGACGGCCGACATGCCGGAGAAGGACCGTAAAGACCTCCTCCGTCAACGTGACCTCGACCAGGAATGGAGGATCGCCTATGTGGCAGTCACCCGGGCCCGTCGATGGCTGACGATGACCGGGGCGACCTGGCACGGCACCACCGAAGTCCGCAAAACCGAAGGCAAGCCTTCTCCGCTCTTCGACCTCGCAGCAAACCTGCCCAACGTGGTCGACCTCGGCAGAGTCGAAGACGCCCCTCGACCTGAGACCCTCCGACGTTCGCCCCTGGCGGGCGCACCCGATCCGACTTTTCCGAACGGATGGGACGGTGCGCTCCGGTCGACGCTCGCCGACCCCAAATGGGCCGAGAGCCAGGCCACCCAGATTGGGGTTCGGGCCACCTACGATCAGGCTGTGTCAGACTTCCAACAAATGCTGTTCGAGCTTCCGGACGAACCGGACGCTATAGGCATCGTCGGCCAGACAAGTACGTCGGTGACCTCCCTTGTCACGTACGCGACTTGCCCAAAACGTTATTACTGGTCTGAAGTCGATCGACTTCCCCGGCGGCCGTCGTCGGCCGCCCGCCGCGGCGTCGATGTTCACCGAAAAATCGAACTCCGACAGCGTGGCGCCGTGCCTTTCGACGACGTTACCGACGACCTATACGACGTACCCGAAACGGGTCCTTCCGACGTCCGCGGCGCTTTCCGAGTCTTCGAGGAGTCCCGCTTTTCCGATCATGCTGCCCGCTTCATCGAAGTGCCCTTCGAGTTCGTCCACGGCGACCTGAGGATTCGCGGCCGGATAGACGCAGTCTACGAAAACGAGCCAGGCCGATGGGAGATCGTCGATTTCAAGTCAGGGCGCCCTTCGGACAACCCGGCCATGATCGTACAGTTGCAGGCGTATGCCGTCGCCATCCGTCAAGGCTCATTGGGTCCGGCCAACCCGGTTGAAATGCGAGCGACGTTCGCCTACCTCGGCGGAGGCGCACTCACGGAGATATCCGAGAACGTCGACGACGACTGGATGGAACGGGCACGGGACCGACTGACCGAGATCGCCACTGGCATTGGATCGGCCGCCTTCGAACCCGCTCCTTCAGAGGCCTGCCATGGATGTGACTTCTTGCGGTTCTGTCCCGAAGGCAAGACGTACGTCGCTCGTTAGACGAGCTTGCCGTCGATCGTTTCGAGGATCAACGTCACCGGGCCATCGTTGAGCAACTCCACCTCCATGGCCGCCCCAAACTCGCCGCTGGCCACCCGCACACCGTGACCGGAAACCCTCTCGGCGAGACGGTCGATGAGTTCTCCGGCGACAGCCGGGTCACCGGCGTTGGTAAAAGACGGCCGGTTGCCCTTGCGGGTTGACCCATACAACGTGAACTGACTCACGACGAGCAGCTCCCCGCCGGTATCGAGCAACGATCGGTTCATTTTCCCTTCGGCGTCGGAGAACACCCGAAGAGCGACAAGTTTGTCGGCGAGCACGTCGGCGTCAGCTTCGGAATCGCCATGAGTGGTTCCAGCCAATACGAGTAGCCCGGGCGAGATCGATCCGACTATCCGGTCGCCGACCGCCACCGACGCCCGCTTGACCCGCTGAACCACCAACCGCATATTCGCACCCTACCGGACCTAGGATGCGCCAATGCCCCAGCGCTGCTCATGGGTTCCCGACGATGACCCCCTCTACGCCGACTACCACGACCGCGAATGGGGGGTGGCCGTGCACGACGACCGGACACTGTTCGAGTTCCTCATTCTCGAAGGTGCCCAGGCCGGACTCAGCTGGCGAACCATTCTTGGACGTCGAGAAGGGTATCGGCAGGCCTTCGCGCAATTCGACCCCGTTGCCGTGGCCCGGTTTACGTCCGAAGATCACGCTCGCCTCATGACCGACCCGGGGATCGTACGCAACCGGCTCAAGGTGGCCGGCGCCACCAAGAACGCCATCGGCTTTCTCGGTATCCAG
>JAOUMT010000118.1 GCA_029881355.1 Acidimicrobiia bacterium
GGGAACAACTCCGGCCACTTGGTGTACGGAGGGTTGAGACAGAAGTAGACCGTCTCCGCGTTGGCGCACGCCGCGATCACGAACTCTTCGTCGGAGGCCTCGCCCCGCATCATCTCGACACCCTCGAGGATGCCGCTGCCGCTGCGGTTCACCGCCCGGACTCGCTTTCCGCTGGCCCGAAGCTCCTCAATGAGAGCCAACCCGATGGGGCCGGTTCCAAAAACAACGTGACGGCTGCCGTTTGCAATCACTGGTCCTCCTCGACGGGCCGCCATACTGGGTCCCGGGTTACGAACACTATCAGTTCCGATGAAGCGCCCGACATGGCAACGGCCTGCCATTATCGGGGTCGGGTCTGCTCGCGGGAGGCCGATCGTGCTTGCTCGAAATGAACCGCCTGCCTGAATGCGAGAAGACTGGGCGTGTGACACCCGATTTCTTGCCGGACGCGGCAGGTAGGCTTGCCAGACGAGACCAAAATCTCATCACCCACGTCCTTTTACGTACAAGGAGTCACCGATGACAGACGACGCCCAACTGAACGAAGTAAATGAAAGCACGCAGAAGTGTCCGGTCATGCACGGTCCGCACTCGATGCAGACGGCGGTTGGCTCGTCAGCCAACCAACACTGGTGGCCCAATCAGCTGAACCTCAAGATGCTCAACCAGAATTCGCCGCTCATCGATCCGATGGGCGACGACTTCAACTACGCCAAAGAGTTCGCCACCCTCGATCTCGACGCCCTCACCAAAGACCTCGATGCCCTCATGACCGCATCCCAGGAGTGGTGGCCAGCCGACTACGGCCATTACGGACCGTTCTTCATCCGCATGGCGTGGCACAGTGCCGGCACCTACCGCACCTACGACGGACGGGGCGGTTCTTCTTCGGGATCACAGCGTTTCGCTCCCCTCAACAGCTGGCCAGACAACGTCAGCCTCGACAAAGCCCGTCGCCTGTTGTGGCCGATCAAACAGAAGTACGGACGGAAGATCTCATGGGCCGACCTCATGGTCTACGCAGGCAACCGGGCGCTCGAAACGATGGGATTCAAGACGTTCGGATTCGCCGGTGGACGTGAAGACGTGTGGGAACCGGAAGAAGACATTTACTGGGGACCGGAAGACACCTGGCTCGGAGATGAGCGCTACTCGGGCGATCGAGAGCTGGCCAACCCACTCGGCGCCGTCCAGATGGGCCTCATCTACGTGAACCCGGAGGGGCCGAACGGAAACCCCGATCCGCTGGCATCGGCCATAGACATTCGCGAAACATTCGCTCGCATGGCCATGAACGACGAAGAAACCGTCGCGCTGGTGGCCGGCGGACATACGTTCGGCAAAACCCACGGCGCCGCCGACCCCGACAAGTACGTGGGTCCAGAGCCTGAAGGTGCGCCAATCGAACAGCAAGGCCTCGGCTGGAAGAACAGCTTCGGGACCGGCAAAGGAGTCGACACGATCAGCAGCGGATTGGAGGGAGCCTGGACGGCCACGCCCATCACGTGGGACAACAGCTTCTTCAACACGTTGTTCGACAACGAATGGGAACTGACAGAAAGCCCGGCCGGCGCCAAGCAGTGGACGGCGACCAACGCGTCTGCCCAGGGCACCGTGCCCGACGCTCACGACCCATCGCGCTCACACGCCCCGATGATGTCTACGGCCGACCTGGCGCTGCGCTTTGATCCCATCTACGAACCGATCTCGCGCCGCTTCCAAGCGAACCCGGAGGAGTTTGCCGACGCATTCGCCAAAGCCTGGTACAAGCTCACCCACCGCGACATGGGTCCGGTCGCTCGCCTGCTCGGCCCGCTGGTCCCGGCCGAGCCGCAACTGTGGCAGGACCCGGTTCCCGAAGCCACCGGAGAGCTGATCGGCGTTCACGACATCGCCACGCTCAAGGGGAAGATCCTTGATTCCGGCTTGTCCGTCTCTCAGCTCGTCTCGGTCGCCTGGGCATCGGCATCGACGTTCCGCACCACCGACAAACGCGGTGGTGCAAACGGTGCTCGGGTCCGCCTTGCCCCGCAAAAAGACTGGGAGGCCAACGAACCAGCCAAGCTGGCGGCGGTCCTCCATACGCTCGAGGGGATTCGACAGGAGTTCAACAGCGGCGGCAAGAATGTCTCGCTCGCCGACCTGATCATCCTCGGCGGGTGCGCGGCGGTCGAGCAAGCCGCCAGAAATGGCGGGCACGAGGTCCAGGTCCCATTCGTTCCGGGCCGTACCGATGCGACCCAAGAGCAGACCGACGTCGCGTCGTTCGCGGTTCTTGAGCCAACCGCGGACGGGTTCCGCAACTATGACCGCGGTGGACACGTCCGGACTGCCGAGGAGCTGTTGGTCGATCGTGCGCAAATGCTGACGTTGACCGCTCCCGAAATGACGGTTCTGATCGGCGGCCTGCGGGTGCTCAACGCCAACTTCGGCGGATCCGCACACGGCGTGTTCACTCGTCAGCCAGAGACATTGTCGGCCGACTTCTTCGTGAACCTGCTCGACATGAACACCGAATGGCAGTCGCCGTCAGCCGACGGCGTGTACGAGGGACACGATCGGACGACCGGTGAACTCAAGTGGACCGGAACGCGCGTCGATCTCATCTTCGGCTCGAATTCGCAACTGCGCGCTCTCGCCGAGGTCTATGGATCCGACGACTATCAGGAATCGTTCGTCAACGACTTCGTAGCTGCATGGAACAAAGTCATGAATCTCGATCGGTTCGATTTGGCCTAAACCCTATCGGAGGGTGCCGGGCCGGCTACGCAGACCATGCTTGCGGCCCTGCTTCATCCGTTGGCGTTGATCGGTCCGTCGTGGGGCAAGACCACTTCGGCGGCCTGTTCAGCAGTGGGCCTGTACAGGTAACGGACCAGACTGATGGCCAACAGCGTTCCGAGGGCTTGGCCACCGAGGAAGTAGCCAACTCCGGCGGGAGCGATACCCGTCCAGGTCCCGGTGAACATCCTGCCCAGTGTGACGGCCGGATTGGCGAATGACGCCGACGAGGTGAAGAAGATGGCTGCAGTGATATAAGCGCCCACGGCTACCGGCACCACCCTGGGGACATGGAATCGCACCGTGCCAAAGATGACCACCAGCAACCCAAATGTGGCGACCGCCTCGCTCACGAACATATCGGTTCCGGCGCGGACCACGGTCGCCACCTCATAGACCAACTCGCCAAACATCACATTGGCCAGTGCCACACCAACCAATGCACCACCCACCTGGGCGGCTCCGTACCCGACCGCCATCCGCCGTCCTAGGCCTCCGAACACTGCGTCGGCGACAGTGACGCTCGGATTCAGATGTGCCCCCGATACCGGCCCGAAAGCGAAAATCAGCGCAGCCAACGCCGCGCCCACCACGACCGCGTGTTGGAATAATTGTGAAGACGCCGATCCGTCAACGGATGTGGCTATCCCTGAGCCGACGATTGCTACCAGCAGCAGCGCGGTGCCCACAAACTCCGAGATCAGACGACGACGATTCATCCTTGATCGGCACCGAACAGATCGGCCCTACGGACTGAAACGACGCGACGCTCAATCCAACAGCTCCGAAGGTCACCCATTGCCGAGACGCTAACCGCCGAAGCCGCCGAGCCGCAACCCGACCCGGGGCCGGGCGTTGGGTTCACGGATTACGGACATGGCAGTCCCGTGGCCGACTGACCGCTACACGCGTGTTAGTTGTCGAGTATCCATCGGATCCTGGCGATGGAAAACGCGTAGTGCGTTAGCACGAGGAACACGAAGACGAGCGCCGCTATGGGACGACCGGACAAGTTGAAGCCTCCAGCGCCTCCTGCGAAAACCAGGAACTCGATTCCGAGTCGTACCCGGCCCGGCACTTCGACGGCAGCTTTGCCTGAGCGACTCGGATCGCCCACCACGTTGAACACACCCCACACGACCGTGGCCGTCAAGGGCACCAAAATCACCGCCACCCACCGAACCCACCCCGATGACACCTCCCAAGCCCCCATCGCCAGACCTACCAGAGCGGCTAGTTCCAGGCCGAAACGGAGCGCCAGGTTCCACCCGGCCATTCCTGGGGCAGGCATCTCAGTCCTCCGATCGCTCGGCGTCGGCTTCCAGGACCGGATCCATCCGACCCACCGTTGGCTTGAGATCCACGGCCGCGACGATTCTCGCGATAAGCGTGATCAACACGAAAGGGTCTCCCAGTAGGAAATCGTCGGATAGCTGCGAACTAGCCGCATGACATGAGCTCCGCGCCGTGCGTAAGCGACACCGAGTTTCGGACCGTTCCCGGCGTTGGCCATTCACGGCCGACCCAACAGATCCCACCCGGTCGCCATCCGACGCGCCGGGTACCAGGTTACGACCGCCCAGTTCGTCGTCGATCCCTAGAACGTCCCGCGACTGAAACATGCAATCCGAACCTACCCGAGGCGACCCACTCGCGGCCCGCACGTCCAACTGGTCGACCGATTCGAGAATCTCGAACTCGGTTAGGTTCGAGCCGCGATGGCTTCCGCAATGAACTGTGCGTCCTCGTCGATGCCGTGGATGATCCCCGACTTGCGCGATTGCAGCCAGGGGAATCCGAGAAAGTAGATCCCAGGGATCGGTGAGACGCCTCGGGTATGTATCGGGCGACCCTTGTCATCAGTCACGGGTTGGTGGATCCATCCGAAATCGGCCGTGAAACCGGTGCACCAAATGACCGATCCGACGTTGGCCTCGATGAGGTTCAGTTCGGTGATGCCCGCCGCAGCGACATCCGGACCGGCAGGCTCATCATTCGGGTCGTCCTCGATCGGCTCGACGCTGACGTCGTTGGCGACAATCCAGCTCTCGATCATTCTCGTGAACTCAGCAGAACGCTCGTCGGCGAAAGCAATGTGTTCGGCCAGCGAATTGTCCGTTTTCATAACGCCGTTTTCGACATCGCTGAGGCGCCCCATCAGACGCACTCCTTCACGGGCCATCGACTGCAAGCTGAGCGTGCTGCCGTATCTTCCTACTCCGGACACCTGAGGCTGAGCGGCGAACTCGATCGCCGGATCAGGAAGATCCTCAACCGCAACATCCCAGAATCCCATGTCCACGCCCCACGCAAGGACATCCCGGTTTCGATACCTGCGGCGAAGCCGCCCCACTTTGCTGGTGCAGAGATAGACATCCCGGCCGGAGTGGACCAGATCCTCAGAAATCTGACAGCCCGACTGTCCTGCGCCGACGATCACGACCGCCCCGGATGGCAGCTTGTCCGGTGTGCGGTAGTCCGAAGCGTGCAGTTGAACGAGCGACTCCGGGAACCGTTCGCGAATGCCGGGAATTTTGGGCGACTGCATGATCCCCGATGCGACAACAATATTCGCAGCCGTCACGGCACCGGCCGTACCGTCAGCATCCTCGTAGGTAACCCGGAACCCGTCGCCATCGGCGTCGACGGCGGTCACGGTGACTCCGTCCATCACCGGAAGCTCAAATCTGTCGGCATAGTGCTCGAAGTAGTCGACGAGTTGGTCGCGGTGGTAGAACCCGTCCGGTTCATCTCCTTCATAGGCATCGCCCGGTAAACCGTTCGCCCAGTTGGGCGTGTTCACTGCGAACGAATCCCAACGCTGACTACGCCAGGTCTCCCCGACCCTGCCGCGTTCGAAGATGACGAACTTCCTGCCAGCGGCTCGCAGGTAATAGCCGATACTCAACCCTGCCTGTCCGCCACCAACGACGACAACATCTACATGGTTCAATGGGGATTGCCTCTGCAATCAGACGATGCGCTGACGCTAGCACTGCTGACTTGGCGACGCCCGAGTTGATTGGGTCAATCCAGCTACGAACCGGTTCCCAGCCCAAGGGTGTTGGACACCCAACTCGGGTGCGAAACTCCGGACACCGGCGCTTGCGGTGACAGTGGATCTACGCCTTCGGGATGCCAAGTATCTCGGCGAGGATCTCGTCCGTGTGCTCACCGAGCGCCGGTGCATGCCGCGTCGGCGGTCCGGATCGCAGTGGGCCCTGCACCACTCGATAGCTGCCCTCAGGTGTCTCGACTTCGGCCACCATTCCCGTCTCCTGGACATACGGCGTGGAGACTGCCTGAAGAACCGTGTTGAGCGGGCCGTGCGGCACGCCGGCTTCGCGGAGACGCTCCAGCGCCTCGGGGGTCGTGAGGCGGCCGACGGCTTCTTCGACTGCGTCATCGATCTCTTCTCTGGCCTCGGTGCGCTGCTGATTCGTGCGCAGGCGCTCGTCGCTCCCAAGATGGTCTAGGCCAAGCGCCTCGCAGAGCATTGGCCAGAACTTGTCGCCGATAACGGCGATCACGACCCAGCCGTCCCGGGTGGCGAAGGCGCGATAGGGGACGATGTTGTGGTGTCCCGAGCCCACCGGGGCCGGGTCACTTCCGGTTCCCATCGCCGATGTTGCCAGGTACGTGAGCAACGACATCGCCGAATCGAGGAGTGGTACTTCGACGTGGCGACCCCGACCATCTCGCAGGCGGGCGGAGTAGGCGGCCACTCCTCCCAGGGCTGCCCATAATCCTGCCGCCAGATCACCAATCGCTACGCCGGCCCGCACCGGGGCACCGTTGACTTCGCCGGTGGTGGACATGATCCCGCTGTCAGCCTGGGCGATCAGATCGAACGAGCCTTCCGCGGCACGGGAACTGCTTCTGGCGTATCCGGAAATCGTGACGATGACCAGGCTCGGGTGACGGGCCAGTAACAGCTGCGGCTCCAACCCGAGCTTCCGGACCGCGGCGGGCCGGTAGTTCTCAAGGACGATGTCGGCAGTCTCCAACAAGGCGTGGAGGGCGTTGGAGCCGTCTTCGGTCGTCAGGTTCAACACCATGCTGCGTTTGCCGGTGTTGAGGGAGGAAAAGTAGAGCGACCGGCCGTCGATGAACGGCCCAATCCCACGGGCCATGTCGCCTTCGGGTGGTTCGACTTTGATGACATCCGCACCCATCTCGGCGAGGATCTGGCCGGCGTACGGTCCGGCGAGAACCCTGGTCAGGTCAACCACCCGGACACCGTCGAGCAATCCGGTCACGAGTTCACGATCCAGCCAAAGACGCGGGCAGGAGCTCGATGTCGCGCGGACGGGTGCATGATCTGAATCATGTTATGCCACCGCCGTTATCTTCCCTGCATTTCAATCGATAACGGTGTGATGGCAAACACACGAATAAGCCGATCCAGCCAACCATACCCACCGTTCTGAGCGCTCTGACCTCCCCGAGGCAAGCGTGAGCAGAAACGATCGAGCAGGTTGGTCGTGTCGCGTATCAAGCGTCGGTCGAAGCGGAAGAAGTCCCCGACTTCGACCTTGTTCTCGACGCGGCGGGTGTCACACGCTGGACAGGTGCGTCAACCTCAAGAAAGCGGACGTGTCATCTCGATCACGGGTCACCAGCGGTCTCAGTGACGAGCGCGACGGCGAGTTCTCGTCCTTCTGCATGTCACCGACGGTGGCCTGCTGACCGAACCGGGATCGTTTCGGCTCAACGGGAGCCTCGCTAATCGATCGTACGTACCTTTCGACAAACCGCAGACGCCCACAACGAGCGCCAGTCGGGTCGAACCAAAGGCAACCGTCATCGAACATCGGCCGCGACGGTACCCGCACGTCTCTCGCCCGGGAGATATATTGAGACGCGATGGCCCGCCCCATAGACGTTCACGACCAAGCCGCCTACGACGCGCTTCAGGCCAAGCTCATTCCCCTGTGGAAGTCGATCGAACGTCTCAATACCGATGAGCAAACGATCGTGGTCGTGCCATCGGCACATATCGACATCGAGTTGCCCGCCAGCCTGCTGCAAGCGTACGAGGAGCGATACCTGTTCCTGCTATTTCTACTGCGCCAACCGCGGGCTCGAATGATCTACGTCACCGGCCAGGCAATCCACCCCGACATCATCGACTATTACCTCGATCTGATCCCGGGTGTCGTCCGAAGTCATGCGCTCAGTCGACTGTTCTTTGTGTCTCCGATGGAGGCGACCTACCGGGCGCTGGCCGACAAGCTCCTCGACCGTCCCAGGCTGATCGACCGAATCCGAAATCTCATCCTCGATCCGGAACGCGCCCATCTTGTGCCGTTCATGACGACGTGGTCTGACCGAGAGCTAGCGATGCGACTCGGCATCCCCATGTACGGGGCAGATCCGAAGGATGTCCACTTCGGCACGAAGTCGGCCGGACGAAAACTCTTCGCCCAGGCAGGCATCTCGCACCCGGCCGGACGCGAAGACTTGCACACCATCGACGATGTTGTGGCGGCAACGCTGGACCTGCTCAACGAGTTCCCATATACCGACCGGGTGATCGTCAAACACAACGAAGGCGTTTCCGGATTCGGGAACGCACTAGTTGATCTGACTGGCCTGCCCGATGGCGCCGAACGTTCCCGGTCCGTCAAGGAACGCGTCGGATCGATGAGGCTGAACGAACATGCCGGCACGATCGACGACTACTTCGAGACGATGGCGATCGAGGGCGGCATCGTGGAAAGCATGATTCGCGGCGAAGACCTGCCCAGCCCATCGGTGCAGATGCGCATCACTCCCCTCGGCGACGTCGAGGTGCTGTCGACGCACGATCAGATCCTCGGCGGCGACGACGGCCAGGTGTTCATGGGATCACGGTTCCCCGCCAATCCCGAATACGCAGTCCAGATCTCCCGCAGCGCCCGCAAGGTCGGCGAGTTGCTCGCGGAAAGAGGCATCATCGGACGCTTCGCCATCGACTTCATGATGACAACGGCGCAGGACGGCTGGCAGGACCATGCCATCGAGTTGAACCTCCGCAAAGGCGGCACGACCCATCCGTTCCTCACGCTCCAATTCCTCACCGACGGCACCTACGACGAAGCATCCGGGCATTTCCTTGCACCGAGCGGAAAACGTAAGTTCTACGTGGCGGCGGACCATCTTGAGATCGACGGCCTCAAGAGGTTCACCCCGCAGGACC
>JAOUMT010000307.1 GCA_029881355.1 Acidimicrobiia bacterium
AAAATGAGTAACGGTGGTAGCCAGACCCAACTGTGGATCAACGTAGTTCTCGTCGAGAAACACGACGTCCGCCTCGGTGGCTACCAGGAGCGCATCCAAAGCCTCCTCCACTGCCGAGCCCTCCGATGCGAGCAGGGCAGATGAAGCTTGAGCCAGAGCCTGTTCGAGCCGATGCCGTCGTTCGAGACGGTCGACGGCCTGTTCGAGTTGTTCCCGTCCTTCGATTCTCTCCCAATACGCACCAACCAGCTCAGCGGCAGTGGATAGGAGCTCGATTTCCCGCGTGTCCCATGTGCGATTGGTGACGACGTCGCTGAACCCGATAAGACCCACCCATTCGCCGCGAACGAGTATCGGAATATCGAGTTCGGATAGGACACCGCTTCCGTCGTAGCGAGCCCGTTCTATGTCGGGCAAGTCGGCGACTTTGAACGCGACCGCGTTCCCTGCTGACAGGCTGGCGAATGACACCGGCATTTCATGCCACGGAACCATGGTCCAAGTGTCCTCGGGGTCGGCGTCCTCGCCGTCGGCCAGCACCTCGGCGATCAACGTTGAACAAAGGCCGAGGTCAGGGTGCTGGACGTTACGCTCCACGAAGACCGCCGTGGCTTCGGTTGCCTTCAGGAGCGCTTCGAGCGCCAAGTGGACAGGATCGTCGTCGTCACTGGTCGCGAAAGCCCGCGAACTGGCCGCAATCGCCTCTTCGAACCGCACCTTGCGGTCAAGCGAGTGCTTGACATCCGCCAGGATCTTGCCTGCCGAGCCGAACATCACGAGCAGGGTTCCAATGAACATACCGCCCATCGCGACAGAAACGACGAGCCCAGCCACCCCCTCGCTTTGTTGCCACCAAAACCGGTTGCCGATAAGCAAGATGCTCATCCACACCACCGCATAGGCCACAGGAACAATGGCCTTGCGGGGAGCCAACACGAGGAAACTAGTCGCGATGATGTACGCGAAAGGCATCGAGATGACCGCTGGTGGAGCCCTCAACAACCATATGGCTACGGCGATCAGCGTCGTATCAACGAGAACGGTCCCGGAGATCGAGTCGAACACTCCACGGTTGCGCTGGATCACGTCAAGGCAGAGCAGGACCCCGAGGAAAGCCACAGCGAACGCGGCCGGCCATTCGAGGATCACGCCGACCGCTACGCCCAGAACAACGGCCGCCATGGAGACCGGTCCCCTCAACGAGGCGAGGCGCTGATAGAGCGGCGAAAACCCGACGCTGGAGCTCACGACGGTGGCCCAGTTGATCGGTAGTTCTGGAGCGGTTTCGCTCCCGATGACACTGCTTTGCGACACTCCCAGACCTCTCCCAGAAGATAGGGGTTGACCAGCGGCGCGGTTCACGCAGCCTGTGGCTATTTATCGACAAAACCCGCCAATATCTTGAATTAAGACAGGACGCAATAAACGGCTTGACGGGTACACTGACCAAGCATCCAGAGCGATCTCAAACTGAGATCCGGCAACCTGGGCTTTCGACGCTCAAGGTGCCATCCGCCAAACGGGCGGGATGCGGCCGCCAGGCAACCAAGCGTCGAAAGGAGTCAGCCATGTCTGACCAAATCACCCCTGAGTCACCCGACCCGAACGGCAAGTCGGGAGCCACCTTTCTCGGTTTCTTCGATAAGTACGCCCCCGCCGAAGAGCTGTTCGAAATCCTCCGCCGAGCCGTCCTTGAAAACTGCCGAGCCGGAGCCGCCAAAGGCCAACCAACCGAAACCGAGTGAACGGCCTACTTCTTCGTCGGCTTCGACTCCAGGGTGGCTATCCAGGCGTAGGCCTTGTCGAACCACTCTGCCAGCGTGTCCGTGTCATGCAACAGGTCGTCGGGTATTGAGGCGTAGCCCCGCATGGTGGCACCGTATTGGATCACTGGACCGGTCTCGTAGTCCGCTTCGAACGCCTCACGTAACTCGTCTGACATCCGGAGCGCCATTGTGCCCTCGCCGTCGAGGAAGCTGAACATGTGCCCGTTCAGCGATGTGTAGGGGTTCTTGGCGCCTTTCACCGATACTCCGCTGGTGCTGCGATCGACGGCGGCGGTATACAGCGCGAGGGCTTTTGGTGGTCCCGGGTAATTCGATCCGCCTGGCACGGCGCCTCCTTTCGTTCGACCAGAATCCAACCTACCCGCCGACGGCGCCACTTGTTACCCTGTAACTGCCGCCTGGCACTTCAACCTTTCGTGTTAGGCAACCCATGGTGGCGGGCATCTTCCACCGCCGGCGGCGAGTTTCGGCTCAGAGCTGCCATCCGATGGGTATGTTCTTCGGTATGCACTCATTTCACGACGAACCCGTACGCGGTGTCATCGGC
>JAOUMT010000119.1 GCA_029881355.1 Acidimicrobiia bacterium
GCATATGGCTCGCCGTGTCTCGGTCCGACTCGAGCGTTCACCCAGATCCGCTCTTTGGTACCCAAAAACAGATTCGGAGCTTCAACATCAGGCGTTCCGGCCCGAATCGCGTTGACTCCCGTGGGATCGAATCCTGAACGTCCTCGACCTGCCTGATCAACGACATGGACCGGATGACCCCGCCGAACGAACCAGGTCGCCCAACCTTCCCGACCGTCCGGAGTTGTCTCAAACGTCGCTCCCGTGCGGTTCGCGCCGTGCAGCATGACCATCTGCCGACCGGACACGTCGACCGGAACCCGTGAATGAACGTAAACCTGGCCGACCCGGACGACACCCGGGCCAGGATCTCCGGTCAACAAGGACGACCCAGGATGATCGGTTTGGTGGTCGTAGCCGCCGAACGTTCGCACAGAGTCAGCGGCAAGATTCAACGGCTCTTGGAAAGGTTCGGGATACGTCACCCCGGAAAATTACCAGGCGAGTGCGGTACGAGATCCTTCGTTACGCCGGACCCACCCAGCTCGGGAACCGGTCCACGTGCAAGGGCGTCCAACCGGAGACGACCAGAATCTGAAAGGAGCCGCCATGCCATCCACACGCAACCGAGCCGTCATCCTCGCCTCCCTCGTAATGTTGGTCTCCGCCCTCGGAACCCTGCCTGCCCAAGCATCTTGCGCCGAAGCCGTCCCACTTCAAGCAGCGATAGCCAATGCTCGGACCGTGTTCGTCGGAACCGTCACAGAAACCGATTTCGACGGCCGAGTCGCCACGTTCAACGTCGGGGAAGTGTGGAAAGGGGAAACAAGCTCAATGGTCATTGTGGTCGGTGGCCCTTCCCTCGCCGAACTCCAAGCTGCCCGGTCAAAAGGTGAGGACGTCGTTACTTCCGTCGACCGATCGTTCGAGCTCGGGACGACCTATCTGGTCGTCTCGCATGGTTCCGAGGACGGAGTGCTGCTCGACAATCAGTGCTCGAACACGCAACCGTTCGCTGTTTCGCTCAATGAATACCGTCCAGACGCGACGCCACCAACCACGGCCCCGCCAGTCTCCCAAGCAACACGTCCGACCTGGGCCTGGGCCGCGCTATCCGGCGGTGCGCTAGCCCTCGCCGCCGGGACGTACGTGGTGGCTCGTGCGGTTGCCCGGCGACATAGAAGCCGACCACAGGCGACACAGAGGATGGCGTAGAGAATCTGGGATTCCCAGCAATCATCGTCATGCGATGGCAAAACCCGGGTCGCTCGCAGTCTGTTTCCAGCACCCCGATGCCAATCACTCCATGTTGACTAGACCCTGCCGACGGGCAGGAAGAGGGATCGGGGCTATGTCCTCTACGTTGACAGCGCTCGCGGCGCGATCCTATGGCTGCCGTTCAGGACAGCTCCTGGACTGGCAGATATGAAAGGAGCCGACATGAAGCCAACGCTATGGTCCCCATGGCTATCGACCGAGTCCGACATCCGCTCCGCCCTGGAACGCTTCGAGCGTTTGTTCAGTGATGCAACTCCCCACCGACGCCCGGCCGTCGACGTCTTCGAGGCAGACGGCAAGCTCGTCGTCGAGATGGAACTGCCAGGAGTCGATATCGAAAGGGACGTTGAGATCAAGGTCGAAGAAGACATGCTCGATATCTCGGGCGAGACCCACTCTGATCGTGACTACACCGAAGAGGGTGCACATATCACCGAAAGAAGCTTTGGCAGCTTCCAGCGACGGATTCTGCTACCTGATGGTGTCGATCCCGATGCCATTGAGGCGTCCTACACGGCCGGAATTCTCAACGTCACCGTCCCGCTTCCTGAGGCCAAGGCCGTGACCGCAAAGACGATACCGGTCCGGGCGACCGAGAAGTAGTCGACAGAGGCCGCTGGGAAAGTCCTGAAACGGACCACCGGCGGCCCGCTACTGCAAGAACGAATCGGATCTCTCGGGACCCCGTTCAGGTTTGAGTCCACCACCGCATGACCCGGCGGGCCCGTAGCGTATTCCATCGGCTCGGGTTCCTCCCCGACTCCATGGTGAACCACACTTTGCCCGAATAGCCGGCGTGCAAGGGCCACCTTCCGTCCTTGCGCTGATAGCCCTGGACGAGTGAGATCGCTTCTTCCAGGCGCGGGTCGCGCTCAGCCGACGCGGCCCGGAAGTAGTCCAAGCCACGCAAGATGTCATGGTGCCACCGGGGCGGAAACGGCAACCGGGTCATCCGTTCGTCAGGGATCTTGCCGGTCCGGTGGGATCGGTAGAGATGGTGGGAACAGAAGAACTCACGAGCTCGGGCTTCGGCTGTCTCGACCGCACCTGATTGGCCTCCCTCGCTCAGGCAATACTCGCGGAGGCCTTCGAGGACGTTGATGGTGGTGTGAAACGAACTGTGTTTCTGTTCCTGCTCAAGCTTGGCCCGGCAGTTCCACCCTCCATCGGCGAGCTGGCGTTCAAGAACCTCGCCGACTAGCCGTTCCCGACGATCGTCGGCGATGGTGAACCAACTTGACAATGCCAGTCCAAACCCGGCGACACACTCATCACGGTTTGGTCTGGCGCTGCTACCAAAGACCCAGACCGGCTTATCCATCAGGAGCTTGGTTGATGCCACCGCGTCGGGGTTGTCACGCGGCAGTCCCATCCTCCACAACTGAAGCAAGGTGTACGTCGTCGAGGTCCATTTCGGCGAGTACAGACCTCCGGCCCAACGGTCGTCGGCACCGCGTTCCGCAAGGAGTTGTGCGCCCCAACCACGAGTGGCGACCCGGGCTTGGGTGGCTTCCCACGTTGTTGGAGAAATATCAAGAAGGTCTCGCTGGGCCTGCCAGACCACTGACGGGTCGCCGTCGAGTAGCCAGTTGGTTACCTCATCTGAACTGGTCATCGCCTCATTTCGAAGCTTACTCGCGCGGAATCAGAGCCAACCCCGACGAGAATGACGATTCGCTTAGGAAATGGCTTGCGCTTGCCGATGAAACACCATGGATCAACAACCCGCTCCCAAGCGTCGACTTTATGTCGCGCGATGGACGTTCGCCGGTGCCTTGTTTGGTGCGTTCTTCCCGCTCATCGCCTGGCGAGTCGCCGTCGCAGAAGCAGGAGCGATGTCGTTCGGCGAGCTGCATGCAGTCAATTCGACTATGTGGATCGTCGACCTCGCCCCGACCGTTTTGGGGATCACCGGAGCACTGATCGGAATCCTTCACACCCGTCTCGCCGCAGCCAAAGCACGAACGGAAGCCGAGGCACGCGAAATCGCCGAACGATGGACCGCTGAACTACATTCAGCGAACCTGGAACTCGCCGAGTCACTTGAATCGCGACGGGCGTTCTATGCAGCCGTAACGCACGAACTGCGATCCCCGCTTACCGCCATCGTTGGATACACCGACCTGGCCGAAGACGTGACTCCAAAGCAACCCGAGCTCACCGGCTACCTCGCCGAGATCTACGGTGCCGCCTCAGCCATGATTGGGATGGTCAATGATTTGCTTGATGCTGCCAAGCTCGAAACGAGTGGAATTGCCATTGAAATGGCAACAGTGGCAGTCGATGACGCGATCCACGAAGTTGTCAAGCGGATGACTCCGCTGGCTCGGCAGAAGGGTCTGACCCTCACAGCGTATGCACCGAACAACGTCGAATGCTGGGCCGATCCTGTTCGCCTCGGGCAGATTCTTACCAATCTCGTCGCCAACGCGATCAAGTTCTCCGAATCGGGAACGATCGAAGTTCGGGCGGTAGACGCTGACGGTGCGCCGGGCATCGAGGTCCAAGACCACGGCGCCGGGATCAGTCCGGAAAACCTTGAGAGCATCTTTGGTGCCTATGACTCAGGGGAAAATGGCGCCGGACGACGCGATAGCAGCGGCCTTGGTTTGGCGATCAGCCGATCCCTGGTCGAAGCGATGGATGGAACGATCTCCGCATACTCCGACGGTCCCGCTCAAGGATCAACCTTCCGCGTAAGCCTTCAATCATCCATGGGTCAATCCGACACCTCGCGGCGCGCCAAACTCGCGGTATAACCTCACCTTCTCAGGGCTCTGCCTACCGGAATCCGGGGGTACGAACCCAGGGTTCCAGCTAACGCCGGATTGCTGCCGCCCCGTCATCAAGACAGCAAGCTCTTCATCTGGCGCTGAATCAGGTGGGTTGACTGCTTGGGGGCTGCCCGGCTCAAGAGGTTGAGAATGCGCGAGTCCTTCCCGACGTAGATGTGGAGCTTGTCGCTCTCGATACCATCGATGATGATTTGAGCGGCGTCTTCGGGCGAAGTGGTTGGCAGTCGCGACTCCTGGGCTGAGGACGATGACGGCATCTCGACGCCGGAGTTGTTCGTAATCTCAGTCGATACAGCACCCGGCATAATGGCCGAGACGCCCACATTCGTGTCCATCAACTCGGCGTATAGACCCTCGGTCAGCAGTTTCACGGCCGCCTTCGTGGCACCGTAAATGGTCTGTCCCGGAACGGGCAAGAACCCGCCCATGCTCGACACATTCGCAAAGTGGGCGACCGGACGTTTGATCAGGCCCGGCAGGAACGCCTTGACCATGTGAATGGTGCCATACAGATTGACGTTGACGACCCGCTCGATATCGTCGTAAGCGAGGTCGTTGAGGGGCACAAACGGCTGAATGATCCCGGCAACATTGATCACCGCATCCGCCTCACCGAGTGATTCGGTCACCGCGGCCGGGAGCGCTTCGACGGCGTTTCGGTCAGTTATGTCAACTGCAAACGTGGCGAGCCGATCGGCTGCGGCGGCCAGTTCGGCGGTCTCGTCCAAACTCTCCTCACGGATGTCAACCGCAGCCACTTTCGCCCGCCGGCGTAGCAACTCCAACACCAACTGGCGACCTATCCCATTGCCGCCGCCGGTCACGACGACGACCTTGTTCTGAACTTTCACGATGCCTCCTCGACGGTGGCCTTCCGGCTCCCCTTCGAAGCTATCAGGCCGGATGGCGGGTTCTTCCCGTCCCGCCAGCGCAGTTCAGACCGGGTTCGTCTAGTCGCTGGCGTAGGTGGCTATCAGCACACGAGCGGAGGCCAATTTCAGGTCACGGAGGCTGAGATTGCTGCTGATCCGTCGTCGGGAAATCGCCGATTCCCACCCCCGAGAATGATGAGATGAATCATCAGGTTGAACTGATCGATCAGATCATGACCGACCAGATACCGAACGAGTTGCGAACTCCCCATGATGTGGATGTCACATGCGATTGTCTCTTTGAGATCGGCCAATGCGGGTACCACGTCGTCGGCTGCCAGAATCGTGGAGTTGCTCCAAGTCAGTGCGTCCTGCGTCAGCGCCTTTGACACCACGTACTTCGATACCGAATTCATGTGACCCGCAAAGCGATCGCCGGCCCGCTCAGGCCCAGGCGGCGAGCCGAATGCACCAGCCCATCATCGTAGAGGTCCCGGAGGTGATCGAGGAGTGGAAATGGGCCAAGGCTTCCTCCCCCGGCACGCCGGTTTGGTCCCAAAACGGCATGATTTGCACCGGCGAGACCTACAAGAACGTGGTGAAGCTGACCTTCTTCAAAGGTGCCTCGCTGAAGGATCCGACCGGCATCTTCAATTCAAGTCTTGAAGGCAAAGCCGGCCGAGCCATCGACACTGCCGAAGGTGAGAAGGTCGATGTCTCAGCCTTCAAGGCGCTCATTCGCAAGGCTGTCAACCTCAACGACACCTCCAAACCCGACAAATGACCAGCGCCGCGAAATGTTCGTGAACTGAGCGGTCGCACGCCGGCCTGGTCTTAGCCTTCATCCCATTGCGGACTACGAACCGGAGGGTTCACCACACGAAGATTCCGGTCGCGTAGCGCCCCAATCCGACTCATCTCTTCGTCGCTGAGTTCGAAGTCGAACAGGTCGATGTCCTCGTCGATCTCACTGAACTCAAGGGCGCGTGGGACGACGGCCACCTGGGGCTGCTGCACAAGAAACCGCAGAGCCACCTGGGCGGCGGTCTTGTCGTGCGCGGCGGCGATTTCGTTGATCACCGGATCGTTCAGCAGTTGGCCTCGGGCCAGCGGAACGTGACACGTGACGATCACCCCATGTCTGGCGCAGGCGGCCAGCACCTTGTCCTGGCGGATATAAGCGTGATATTCGATCTGGTTGGTGATGATCGGCTCGGAGCATTTCGCCACTGCCTCGTCAACCAGGGCCACCGTGAAGTTCGAAACGCCGACGTGACGGGTCAGCCCGTCGGTCTTGGCTTTGGCGAGCGCCCCGAGTGTCTCTTCAAGGGGAACGGCGGGCTGGGGCCAATGGATGAGCAGTTGGTCGACGTAGTCGAGCCCAAGCGTTTTCAGGCTCGTATCGACGGAACGGGCAAAGTCGTCGGCTTTGGCATTCTCTTCGGTGACCTTGGTGCTGACCCACAACTCATCCCTTGGGACACCAGATGCACGGATGGCTTCGCCTACCCACTGTTCTGACCCGTACTTGCGGGCCGTGTCGATGTGCCGGTAGCCGGCGTTCAGTGCATGGACGATCAACTCAACCGCACGGGCAGGTTCGGGATAAAGCATCGTCCCGTAGCCGACCGAAGGCATCTCGGCGCCATGAGCAGAAAGGGTTGGGGCTTTCACCGGTTGCATTCAGTCCTCGATCCTCTAGCACTTCTTCACAGCCACCCTGCACCGAATTGCTCCGGCGATGTACGAGACCCTACCAACGGCTTCGACGACAGAGACGACGAGCAGAGATCATCCGTCGAATTCTGCTGCGGTTCGCTCGAGCGTGGTGCGGTATGCGGCCCACCAGTTGGCATCGCGGTCTGGAAGGTTGTCGTTGGTTTGCCGCAAACCGGCAGCTCCATCGATCAACTCGCGCACAATGTCGGCGTGACCGGCATGGCGGTGCGTCTCGGTGGCGACGTGTATCAGAATCAGATGGAGCGTTACGTCGCCTTTTTCTCCCCACCATGGGACCCGACCAGGTGAATCGAGGTCCAGTTCATCAATCGTCGAGTCCGAGTGGCTGGCCGCCCGTTCATAAAAACCGACGATGTCGGCGCTTGATTCATCGGAGGTAGCCCACATGTCTGCGTTCGCTTCGGCGTTTTCGCTGAACCAGGCCAACTCCTCACCATGCGGCCGGCCGAAGGTGTCCCCGAAGTAGCCGAGTTCGACAGAGGCCAGGTGCTTGACGAGACCGAGAAGATTCGTGCCGGTGGGCACGAGCGGGCGCCGGACGTCGTACTCGGAGAGTCCTTCTAGCTTCCACAGCACCGCTGCACGGCCGGCCTTCAAGTACCGGTGTAGATCGTCTTTGATCGTGGACATTCCAACTCCCTATTGGCCGCCTCTGCTTCAGGATAGTTCCGGAGCGAACCCCGGCCGGCGGACCACCTCAGTCGAACCCACTGAAGAAGTCGACAAGATGCCGGGCTATCTCTCCAGGATGGGTAATGGCCAAATTGTGATCGGCACCGGAGATGACCACGGCCGGCGGATGGCCGAGCCAATCGACCATGAGATCACGAACCTGGGCAAACCATGGTCCGCTCATTTCGCCACCGATGTAGAGCTTCGGCTGCGTAACTGTGCGGGCCTTTTCGATTGAGAAGTCCCACCCAAGTATCGCCGGGATATCGGTTCCAAAGAACGTAGCCGCGTCTCGTTCGACCTGTTGGACAGAACCGGGCAGCACGAGTTCAAGCTCGGTCCGCCAGTCTGAACCCATCAGCTCATTCATGAACCTGTCAAGGGCGAACGCAGGTCCACGGGTCTCGTAGAGGTCAACCAGTGACTCGTTGGCTGCGACGAATTCGGCGGCTCCTGGGATGTGGACCGGAGGCGGTTCGATGACGCTGACGGTCCTCACTCGCCGCGAATCGAGGGTGGCCACCTCCAAAGCGACGGCCGCACTGTACGAAACGCCAACCACGTGCGCTGATTCAATCGCCAGCCCTTCCAGCAGCTCAAGACAGTCCTCGGCGTCACGACGTATCGAACCCGGTCGCTTTGTCGGGCTACTCCCGGCGTACCCGCGTCGGTGGTAGGCAATCGGCTGGAGGCCGTCAACCAGGGCGAGATGATCGGCGAGCGGGAACAGTTCGTCGGCGGTAAGAGCCGTCTGAATCAGGACAACCGGCTCACCGGCGCCCCGAACGGCAACTTCGAGGATCCCGCCTCCGATGACAATTCGGTCCATACGCCAACGCTAGGGGAAGATCGCCTCATGAGTGGGTGGCGCTCCCACAATCCTCGTTTTCGGACTGCTGATAAAGTTATGAAAATGATCAACCGAACGGTTCACTCCATATGTGTGGTGGTACTCGCGGCCGCTCTAGGAGCGTGTGGCAGCTCCGACGGCTCCTCCGACGCCGCCGAGCTCGCCGGTGGTAGCGGCGATCAGCAGGCGGGGTCGGTGACCGCAGAGTCGCTAGGTGATTTTCCCGTGCCCGGTCCCGGTGTTGGGAACGCGGCGCTGACGTCAGACTCGGACGAGCTGCGTGCGTATATCATCACGTTCCCGGCCGCTGACTATGCGGGTGTGGTGGCCTTCTACGACGATTGGACGGCGACACAGACCGACGATTACCAACGAATCGAGGCCGAATCCGGCGGAGTTTCTTGGACGCTCGTTTCGGGCGAAGCGGGCCACCACCGGATCATCGCCGCCAGCCCTGCATTGCCCGGCGAAGACCTGGCGTTTGTCACCCTCGCCGACGGACGCACCGACTAACTAAACCGGTCGTCCACTGCCCGCTCAACCGCGCGTTCGAGATTCACGAAGATGCCCGAGGTAGCCCCTGGTTCAACTCGGCCGATCACCTCAGGACGTCTGCACGGAGCGACCGAACCAGCAAAACCGCGGATTGCTGCGCCGATGACGACCCATGAGCCGCCCAGGGTGGTGATCCAGATCGCGTCGGAGGGATCCCCGACTTGGCGGGCCACGGACACTGGTAGGAC
>JAOUMT010000120.1 GCA_029881355.1 Acidimicrobiia bacterium
TCTCGGCCCCGACGATGCTGCTCATGCGGTGTTCGTAAGATCCCCCGAGGCTCACGCCCGGATTCTTGCCGTCGACGCCGAAGAGGCCCGGTCGATGCCCGGAGTACTCGGCGTATTCGCCGGGACGGACCTTGGATTTGCTGCGCCGATGCCCAATCTGTTCCCCTCACCATTGTTGAAAGATTCGAAGCAAGAGTTTGCGCTCGCAGTCGACGAGGTGGCCTACGTCGGAGAAGCGGTTGTTGTAGTAGTCGCAGCGACCGGTCGCCAGGCAGTGGACGCGGCCGAGACCGTGTTCGTCGATTATGAGCCTCTGCCGGCCGTGGTTGACTATCGCACGGCTCTCGAACCGGGAGCGCCGGCGGCGCACACGGGGGTCGACTCGAATCTTGTAGCAACCATGCACGCCAAATATGGTGACGTCGATGAGGCGTTCGCCGCAGCCGACCGCGTGATCCGTGTGGATAGCCACCAGCATCGCGGAGCTGGCGCGTCGATGGAACCCCGGGGCGTCCTGGCCATGACCGATAACACGTTCGGCCAGTTGGTCGTATGGTCCTCGACACAATCACCGTTTCCGCTCCGTTTGCACCTTGCGGAGTTTCTGGGATTGGAGCTCGACAGTGTCCGGGTGGTGGCCCCCGACGTGGGGGGCGGGTTCGGTCCCAAGGGCAACGTCTACGCCGAGGAGTACGTCGTGGCGGCGCTCGCGCTTAAGCTCGGCATCGCGATCAAGTGGATCGAAACGCGCCGTGAACACTTCGTCGCAACGACGCAACAGCGCGACCAGTCGCAGTTGTATGAAGTCGCCATCACCGACGAAGGCCGAATCCTTGGGTTGCGAGGGCGGATCATTCACGATAACGGTGCTTACGTTCCCTACGGGTTGGTTCTTCCGTCGACCGGCCTTCAACTGACGCCGGGGCCGTATGTCGTCCCGACGATGGACATCGAACTCCAGGTCGTTTACACCAACAAAACTCCGACCAGTCCGATCCGGGGAGCCGGGCGCCCCTACGCCACCTTCGCAATTGAGCGGGTAGTCGACGCCATCGCCCGCGAGATCGGCGTCGATCGAGCGGAGGCCCGGCGACGCAACTTCATTCCAGCCGGCGCATTTCCATACGAGCGTGAGCTCAGATCGCGCGACGGAAATCGCGTCACGATCGACAGCGGGGATTATGAACTCGCATTGGACAACGCGCTGGCCGCCTCCGATGGGTTCCAGGAGCGTCGTGCCCTGAGCGAGGCAAAAGGTCGATTGCGTGGCCTGGGAATCGCCTCGTATACCGAAGACACCGGACTTGGACCGTTCGAGGGAGCCCGCGTCGAGGTGCTGCCATCGGGTCATGTGGTCGTCGACACGGGAGCGGCCACGCAGGGTCAGGGTCACTCAACGGTGTTTGCTCAACTCGTCAGCTCAGAACTGGGGGTCGACCCCTCCCGGGTGCGGGTTCGCGGTGGCGACACCGAACACTATGGTTACGGGATTTCGACTGTGGCCAGTCGCACGGCGGTCACCGCCGGCTCGTCGGTACACCTGGCCGCCCGAGCCGTGGCCGATCTTGCCAGAACTCTCGCCGCCGAGCACCTCGAAGCGTCCGAGGCCGACCTGATCCTTGAGGATGGCTACGTTCGAGTGGTTGGTCAGCCCGGCGCCGAGATATCTCTTGGCGCTTTGGCCAAGTCCATGCAGGGAAGAGGCGCAACACCGCTCCCCGGTGGCCAGCAGCTGCCGGGTTTGGCCGCCGACCGGGCCTTCCAAATGCACAAACCAGGCTTTGCGTTCGGAACCCATGTCGCCGAAGTAGAGATCGATTCGGACACCGGGTTCGTTGACGTCGTTCGATACGTGGTCGCTCATGACTGTGGGATTGTCATCAATCCGATGATCGTCGACGGCCAGATCGACGGGGGAGTCGCCCATGGCCTCGGAAACGCTCTGTCGGAACGGGTCGTGTTCTCGGCCGATGGCCAACCGGTATCCACGACGTTCATGGACTACCGGATCATGTCAGCGGTAGAAATGCCCCACATCACCAAGATTCACTCGGTAACGCCGTCGCCGTTCAATCCTCTCGGGGTGAAAGGCGCCGGCGAAGGTGGCACCATACCGGCGGCCGCCGCAGTCGTATCTGCAGTCGAGGACGCCCTGGCTCCGTACGGGGCGGTTATCGACCGTTACCCGATCACTCCTGAGATGGTATTCGGGCTAATTGAGCGATCTCAAACGTGAGGAGTTTTGGCCCTCCCTATTGGGAACCGGACGCGTTCGAGCAGGCGAACGGGTTTCCGCGCTATCCGCAGGGGGAGATGGACCGCCGGTACCGGTGGGTCGAATCGGTGAAAGCCGAACACGACCTCGACGCGGTGCTGGTCGGCGGAGCGACCGGCCCGCTGGAAACTTCGGTGCAGTTTTTTTCGAACTGGCCGTCCCAGGTTCAGTCGTACGTCCTCTTCCGTGACGATCCGCTGCTGCTGGTCCGTCTCTGGAACCACCTGCCGGACGCCGAGCGGATTTCGGTCATCGATGACGTTCGCTACGGTGGTGACACACCTGCCGATCAGTCGGAGGAAGTCGTCAAGTTGCTTGGTGGCACCAGACGGATCGGGTTGATCGGTGTCATACCGCACGGTGACTACAACATCTTGATGGCGGGACTCCCGGATGCCACGTTCGTGGATCTCAATCGCGCCTATCAGCAGTTCCGGTTAGCCAAGACCGACGACGAGATGACGTTCGTACGTATAGCTTCGGCGATGGGTGACGCCGCCATTGAGGCCCTGGCCCGCCAGTTACGGCCGGGCATCAACGAAACCGAGGTGGCCAGGATCGTCGAAGACGTCTACCTCGGGCATCAAGGAACCAACCTCATCCACTTCAGTCTCACGACGCAGATGGATCAACCCGACATCTGTGTTCCTCATCAATACCATCCAGACCGGGTCATCGAGGCCGGCGATGTGTTCGTGACGGAGATCTCCACCACCTTCTGGGGATACTCCGGCCAGATTCTACGCACGTTCACGATCGGGTCCGGACCCAACGAGCGTTACCGGACTCTGCACGAGCTTGCCGTACAGGCCTACGAAGATATCGTTGGCGTCTTGAAGGCGGGTGCCACCATTGGTGAGGTGCTCGATGCTGCCGAGATCATTTCCCGCTCGGGGTTCGACGTCTGGGACGACCTCGTCCACGGATTTGGAGGCGCCTACCTTCCTCCGATTGTTCGTACCAGGGCAAACCGTGGCGCCACTCACCCCGACGACTTTGCGTATCCTGACGGCACCCTTCTTGTCGTTCAACCAAATGTCATCGATGGGTCGGCCGGTGTTCAGGTTGGCAATGTCATGCAATTGACTGCCGATGGCGTCGATGTGATTCAGAAGTATCCAACCGAGCTGATTGTGTGTGGAGGCGATTGACATGGGGACTGAAGATCGGGACGGTATGCGTATCGATTGGGACGTCCCGATCACGATGGACGATGGGGTTGTGGTTCGGGCAGATGTATACCGACCGATGGACGACCTACCGCATCCGGTGATCCTGTCGTACGGTCCCTATGCCAAGGGGCTGCCGTTCCAGGTCGGGTATCCAAGTGCCTGGAGCCGCATGGCCGAACAGCATCCCGACGTCACAGCGAACTCGACGAACAAATACCAGAACTGGGAAGTCGTCGACCCGGAAAAGTGGGTCCCGGAAGGGTACGCCTGTGTTCGGGTCGACTCGCGCGGCACGGGCCGATCCCCCGGATTTGTCGATCATTTCTCGCCCCGCGAGACGAAGGATTTCTACGACTGTATCGAATGGGCCGGAGTCCAGCCCTGGTCGAACGGAAAGGTTGGGCTCAACGGCATCTCCTACTACGCCATCAACGCCTGGCATGTGGCTTCCCTGCAACCTCCCCATCTGGCGGCGATCTGTACCTGGGAAGGAGCGGCCGATTGGTATCGGGATATGACCCACCACGGCGGCATCGTTTGCACGTTCTGGGAGAACTGGTACGACATGCAGGTCAAAACCGTGCAGTACGGCCAGGCGAGCCGGGGCGGGGTCAACCCCAACACCGGTGTGAACATCTGTGGTGACGAGGACTTATCGGACGAGGAGTTGGCCGCGAATCGTTCCGATTTCGGAGCCGAGATCGTCGCCCATCCGCTCGACGACGATTACCACAAAGCTCGATCGCCCATTTGGGACAACGTGGAGGTGCCGGTGTTTTCGGCAGCCAACTGGGGCGGGCAGGGTCTGCATGCGCGCGGCAACTTTGAGGGGTATGTCAGGGCGGCTTCAAAGAACAAGTGGCTCGAAGTGCACGGCATCGAACATTGGACCGAGTTCTACACCGACTATGGCCGCGAGCAGCAACTGGCTTTCTTCGACCACTTCCTCAAAGGTGAGGCCAACGGCTGGTCAGAGCGTCCTGCTGTTCAGTTACTGGTGCGCCATCCTGGTGAGAGATTCGTCAAACGGATGGAACCGGACTGGCCACTTCCGAGCACAGAGTGGACGAAGCTTTACCTGCATTCGGATTTTTCGTTGTCGAGCGAGCCGCCGGCCGAATCCGGTATGGTCGGCTTTGCGGCGCTGGATGGTGGGGTGATGTTTCGGTCACAGCCGCTGGACGTGCCGACCGAGTTCACCGGTCCGCTTGCTTCGAAGCTGTGGGTCTCGTCCTCGACGACCGATGCTGACCTGTTCTTGATCTTTCGGGTGTTCGATCCCGATGGACAGGAAGTGACGTTTCAGGGAGCTTTGGACCCCTTGACGCCGATCGCTCAAGGGTGGTTGCGGGCCTCGCACCGAAAACTCGATCCGGTCTTGTCCGAACCTTACCGACCGTATCACTCCCATGATGAGCTCCAGCCCCTTATGCCCGGCGAGGTGTATGAGTTGGACATTGAGATTTGGCCGACGTCGATTGTCGTTCCCGTTGGATATTCGGTCGGTCTTCAGATCAAAGGTACGGACTATGCCTACGAGGGGGATATGGCGGAAGCCAAGCTGTCGAATTTCAAGAATGCTTTCACCGGATGCGGCCCATTCCTACACGACGATCCGCGCGACCGACCGGCTGACGTATTTGGCGGGGAAACGATGATTCATCTTGGACCCGATCGGCCCGCATACGTCCTCACTCCGGTCATACCTGGCTGAGCTAAAGGCCGGGGTTGAAGACGTGCTTGATCTGGGTGGAAGACCCGTCTGCCATGGCCGGAAGCACCACTCCAGTCAGATCCTCAAGTGGGTGTGGGTTACCCATGAAGTCTGACCAGTCGCCGTCACGCGCGCCAACCAGACGGGCCGCCATCTCGAAATCCTCCCCGAATCGGTGGGCGTTGGTGCCGACCAGTTCGCGTTCCGTGATGCTGAGATGGTGCAGGTCGAGTGCGGTGTCCGTCTTCTGAAGTCCAACGACGACCGTTCTGCCGCCGTCGGCCGTTGCCTCCAACGCGGTGCGCAACCCAGGGATGCTTCCGCTCGCCTCGTAGGTCACCGGCACCGGTTGTAGCTCGTTGGGGTTCGTGGTGGTCTTGGCTCCCAACGCGGCCGGGATGGCAAGCTTCGCCCGGTCGATATCGATGACCGTCACGGGGTGGCCCCCGGCGAGGAGTGCATACACGATAAAGGTCCCGATACCTCCCGCTCCGACGACGGTGACCGCGGCGCCTGGCTCGGGGCGGCCCCGGCGCATGGCGTGTACCGCGACGGCCATCGGTTGGGGCAGGGACACCGTCGCTTCGTCCAAACCGAGCGACGCCACCTCCAAACAGCACGACGCCGGAACCGTTACGAATTCAGCCAGGGCTCCGTGGCGGTTGAGACCAACGGTCCAGTAGTCGACACAGCGGTTCGTCGACCCGCTCAGACAAGCCGGACAGGTGCCGCAGGACACGCCGGCTCCACTCGCCACCAGGTCGCCCGGGGAAAAGCCCGTAACGCCTGGCCCGACCCCAACGACGCGACCGCCGAACTCGTGACCAGGGATAACCGGGCCCACGTGCCCGGTAACTCGATGTGGTTCGTCGATCGAAAACAACTTGGGTCCGTACGTGAACTCGCCGAAGTCGGTGCCGCAGATGCCAGCGGCCGTTACCCTGATCATGAGCTCGCCGGGACCCGGTTCAGGTGCCGGGACGTCCTCCATTCGAAGGTCGCCCTGCCCGTACATCATCGCCGCCCTCATGTGTTGAGTTCTTCGTCGACCCGTCTCGGCATGACCCCGACGCTAGGTGGTGACGGGGGACGAATCAAGGGGTCAACCGAGCCAGACCACGATTGCCGATCCGCTCAACATCGACAAGGTGCCAATGATCAGCGGTCTCGTCAGTCGTTCGAACTTGGCGTCGAAAATGACTGGAGCCAGTGCGATGATGACCAGCGTGGCCAGTTGCTGGACGGTGATGGCAATGGCAATGGTGGTGAGACCAAACGACACCCACTGGGCGCCGATACCGATCGCTCCGGTTAGGCCACCAAGCATCATCCATCCGTAGGCCGCTCTCGGCAACGCCGGTCGCTTCCATACCCCCGCAACGCTCAGGCCGATGGCATGTAGCGTGAGGGCCGCGCCCAGGCCGACGGTCAAGCCGATGAGCGGCTCATTGAATCCTTCCAAGCCCTTACGAATGAGCATCGGCGACGTGCCCCACAGGCTGGCGACCATCAGTGCCAACCAGGGGCTGGTCCAGGCGCCTCCGCCGGGGGCGCGGCTGATCGAGATGATCGCCACCCCGGCCGCGCTGGCCAGAACCCCCAGGAGGCTGATCGGGGATAGCGATTCGCCGAGTATGGGGATCGCCAACAGGACGGCGACTACCGGAGCAACCGAAACGAATGCGCCGGTACGAGCCACGCCGATCTTTTGTTGACTGAGAGCAAGGAGCGTCCATCCGACGCCATAGTGAATGGACGTGCTGGCAGCGAAGAACGCCAATGAAGCGAGGGGGGCGTCTGCCAGGAGGCGGAAGTCGCCGGTCACAAACAGCCGGCCAATCAGGATGAGCTCAACGCAAACGAGCAGGCCAAACGCGGTCCGGAATGCGTCGGTGAGCAGATTCGCCTTGCGGTTCATCAGCTGCGTGAATCCGAAGCCCAATGCGGAGACCAACGCCCATCCGACCCCAGGCTCCAACAACTGATCTCCCATCGACGTTGTCGGACGCTAGCAAACGATTGCAGGATCGAACGATTCCTGGAGGAGCCGGTACGTTGGGGTGGTGTGGGTACCCGACGTTGGGGCGTTCGGGTCGTTAGTCTCGGATGCACAGAACGATGAGGAGATCGAATACATGTTGGATGGAAAACCGCGCACCCTGGCATCGGGAAAACACTTTGCCGTGCTCAGCACGTTGAACAAGGACGGGTCAATCCAGAGCCATCCGATGTGGTGCGGAATCGATGACGAGGGTCACATCCTCATCAACACGGAAGTGCATCGCGCCAAGTTCAAGAACATGCAGCGGAACCCGACCGTCACCGTACTCATTCAAGAGACGGGTAACCCGTGGAGTTGGTCCGAGGTTCGCGGCAAAGTTGTCGAGACGGTGACCGGCGACGTCGCCAGGGACCATATCGATAGCCTTGCCAAGAAGTATCTCGGGGTTGACGACTATCCGAATCCGATTCAGAGCGAGCGGGTCATGGTCAAGATTGCCCCGGATCGAGTCATCAACAACCCGCCAGGTAGCTGACCGGCAAGGCGGTTCCGAGCGCCATGAGCAGATACGCCAAAGGACCATTCGCGGTCGATTGGGAAGATCGTTACGACTTTGCCGAACTCCGCCGCCAACGCGTGGAACGCTCTCATCAGGCCCTAGCGGACTCCGATGCCGACGGTCTGCTCGTCTGGAAAGACGAGAACGTTCGGTATCTAACTGCGTTGCGCGCCCAGCTCATTGCCGGCAAGACCACGTCGCTCAACGGGGCGATTCTCGTTCCGGGCGAGGACCCGATCCTGTTGGGATCCGGGGGCGAAATCGACAAAGCCCGGGTGGGTATGTCCTGGATCGGTGAAGCCCATGCTGTCCCCATCATGGAGCAGCGGGAACTCGTCGACGGGTTTGTGAGAGATATTCTTTCGCCCATCCTGGCCAACCACAGACTTACGTCTGGCAAGTTGGCCGTCGATCAGGCCAACATCAGTTTCATTCAGGCACTTCGTCGGCATCTTCCTGATTTGGAGCTGGCCGATGGCGACGAGGTCATGCAGAAAGCCCGTTGGATCAAGTCGGATCTCGAAGTAGCGATCATCGAGGAAGCGTGTGCAATCGGCGACTCGGTCACGCAGCGAGCTCTCGATGGCACGAAGGTTGGTCGTCGTGAACTCGAAATCGCCGGCGACGCGATGCAAACCCTCTTCTACCTTGGCGGCGAAATGGCTCATGTCATAACGCCGTTTGTGGCTTCGGGGGAACACATGTCGCCTCCTCACCGCCTCGCAACGGACAAGATCGTCCGCAATGGAGATCTCGTCTTCATAGACATCGGTGCCATGTGGAACGGCTATTTCGCAGACATCGGTCGGACCACGATTGTCGGCAAGCCCTCACCCGACCAGAAGAAGATCTACACCGCGGTTTACGAAGGGCTGATGGCGGGCATCGACAAGATGAGGCCAGGCAACACCAATCAGGACTGTGCCGAAGCCATAATCAACAAGGTTGGCGATTACGGGTTGGCCGATCACCTATTCAGCCTGTTTATCGGACACGGGATCGGGATGGGCGCCAACGAACCGCCATACATTGGCGAGACCTTGCCAGGGGCGACCGTCTATGAGTTTCGGCCCAACCAGGTGTTTGCCGTAGAACCGTTGGTCTGGGTCCCGGATGTTCGCGGTGGTGGTGGCGTTCGAATCGAAGACATGATTCTGATCACCGACACCGAACCGCACGTGCTGTCGCGCGTTGA
>JAOUMT010000007.1 GCA_029881355.1 Acidimicrobiia bacterium
GGGATGTCCGGGTTGGCCAACCACTTGGCCTGGCTGACGATGGTCGAGTCGAGCCCGGCGTCGCGCAAGAGATCGACTACTTCGATGAGGTCGTGGCCGACCAGGTCGGGCATGATCGCCAGCGGCTGCTGGGGTGGCGCGGTGATGTCGGGCAGGGAATCGGATGGCACGTCGACCGGTGAACCGACCGAACCAAGGAGCGCCATCGCCGCGATGACGGCTACTGCGGCAGCGACGAGTGTTCCGACCTTGGCCGCGGGACGCTCGCTCTGGTCCTCGAGAACGATGCGGTCACCATCTGGGCTCACCAGCCGATCTTAGGAGGGTTTGGCCCGAAATGGAACCGCCTGCACGCCGGTTTCGGGTCGGATCTTGTCCGCGGACGCGGAAGTGGTTAGCGCGCAGGAGCCTTGCTGCGCACCATGATGCAGGGGCCTGCCAGATACTCGAACTCGTTTGCGTCGAGGAAATCGATGATGGCCGAGCTCTCGCTGCCTGGCTGATACCAGATGCGTTTGTAACCGAGCTCGTTCGCTTGTTCAGCGATCAAGATGCCAACATCAGCCGGGACCACGACATCGATGATGTCGGGCGGGGAGGGCAAATCTGCCAACGTCGCATACGCCGAGTCGCCGTCGACAGTCTGGCGGGTCGGGTTCACGGGAAAGACGCGATAACCCTTGCGCTTCAGGTCGCGGTAGATCTTGCCACCGAACTTGAATGGGTCGTCAGTGGCTCCCACGACCGCGATGGTCGAGTCATGGTCGGCAAGCAGGTCGTCAAAAACACTCATGTGCCGGGCAGGCTAGCGATACGGTCGCACGAACTCTGCAAGATATTCCAGATGTTCGGCAACTTCGACGGCTTCTCCCTGCGGCAGCCCGAACAACGCTCGAGCGAACCCTGCCTCAATAAGGGGGTCGATGTGTTGGGCCTCTGGCCGGATTTGGAAGACGCCAAGCTCGATCGTCGCTGGGTCGCGTCCGGCGTCCTCGGCCGCTCTGCGGAGGTGGGTTACCTGTTCGAGGACAGGAGTGCGACCGGCGATCGGCATCCAACCATCACAAAATTCAATAATGTGCTCGAAGGTTTTCGGTCCGCCCGACGAACCGAGAATCACCGGTGGGTGAGGCTTGGTGATTGGCTTGGGCCACGACCAGCTCGACGAGAAGTTGACGTGGTCACCCGCGAAGGCTGCTTCGTCTTTGGTCCACAGCTCTTTCATGGCGAGGACCTTCTCTCGGACCGCCGCCCGTCGTTCGGCGTACTGCACTCCGTGGTGGGCCATCTCTTCCTTGTTCCAGCCGTATCCGATGCCGAATAGAAGGCGTCCGTTGGAGATCATGTCGAGCGAAGCGACTTCCTTCGCCAGCCATATCGGGTCGCGCTGGGCAACGAGGGTGATGCCCGTTCCGAGCTTCAGGGTGGTAGTGACCGCCGCGGCTGCGGTGAGCGCAACAAACTGATCGTGGGTACGCCAGTACTGCTCGGGTAGGGGTGGTGCTCCCTCCCGGCCGCCCCAAGGCGTGGTGCGATCCGTGGGGATGTGGCTGTGCTCGGGGAACCACAGCGACTCGAAGCCGAGTGCTTCGGTGCGTGTGGCAAGCTCCATCGGCTGCATCGTCGTATCGGTCGGGAAGATATTGACGCCAAATTCCATCCCGCCACCCTACCAACCCTCCCGATCGCTGGAACCCTGGGTTAAACCCTGGGTTCGTGTGCGCGGATTCCGATAGCTGTGGCCCCGAGAACGAACCGGAGCGTTAGCTGGAACCCTGGGTTGGAACGTCGTTCCAGCACGTCTGGGGCTGACGAGCGCTACCGTTGACGTATGACGACGATGTCGATTCGGACCTGCCCACTCTGTGAGGCCACCTGCGGTCTCGAGCTGACCATTGAGGACGGCTCGGTCAAGGTTATTCGGGGCGACAAAGAGGATGTCTTCTCGCACGGCTTCATCTGCCCGAAAGGTACGACCCTCGGGCGACTGCATGAGGATCCGGACCGACTGAGGGCGCCGCTGATCAAGAAGAACAGCGAGTTCGTAGAGGTGAGCTGGGATGAGGCCATAGCTGCGGCCGGCGCAGGGCTGCGCGCAATCATCGACGCCCACGGCGCATCGGCCACGGCCGCCTACGTGGGGAATCCCAACGTCCACAACCTCGCCGGTAGTCTTTACCTGCGTCCGCTGTTGAAGGCCCTTGGCAGTCCGAACGTTTTCTCCGCTTCGACCGTCGATCAGATGCCCAAACACGTTTCGTGCGGTGCCATGTTCGGTAGTCCGGATTTAATACCGGTTCCTGACATCGACCGCACCGACTATCTCCTCATGCTCGGCGCCGATCCCTACGAGTCAAATGGGTCACTGGCCACGGCGCCCGACTGGCCGGGTCGGATGGCGGCGATTCAAGAACGGGGTGGGAAGATTGTCACGGTCGATCCCCGGAAGTCGAAGACCGCCAAAGCCTCTGACGAGCATCTCTTCATTCGGCCTGGGACAGACGCCGCCTGGGTGGCTGCGCTGATCACGACTGTTCTTGAGGCAGGGGATGTCGAGCTGCCGGATTTCATGATCGGATTGGCCGACGCCAAAGAGGCATTGGCCGGGTTCACGGCCGAATCGGTAGCAGCCGCAACGACCATTCCTGCCGAGACCACCCGCCGCATTGCAGTCGAATTCGCCACGGCTCCGAGTGCCGTCGCATACGGGCGGATGGGTACGCACACCACCGAGTACGGAACATTGGCGTCCTGGTTGGTCGATCTCCTCAATGCCGTTACCGGCAACCTTGATTCTCCTGGTGGTGCCATGTTCCCGATGGCCGCCATCGTCACTCCCCAGGCGGCTCCCGGCGGTCGAGGATTCCAGACCGGTCGCTACCGATCGCGGGTTGGCGGCCACCCCGAAGTCAGGGGCGAGATGCCTTCTGCTGCCCTGGTGGAGGAGATCCAAACCCCTGGCGAAGGTCAGGTCCGGGCGTTGCTGGTCGTCGGGGGTAATCCAGCCCGATCCATTCCCGATTCCGAACGAGTCGAGGCGGCGCTCGACCAGTTGGAGTTCATGGTGGCTGTAGACGTCTATCTCACCGAAACTGCCCGTCACGCTGACGTTGTACTGCCGCCGCCGTCGGTTCTCGAGCGGTCCCATTTCGATGTTGCGTTCACATCGCTCATGGTGCGAAACACCGCCAACTATTCACCACCGACGTTCGAAAAGCCCGATGATCATCCTGCTGAATGGGAAATCCTGCTGGCCCTGACGGCCGCCATCCAGGGGAACGACCTGCCGGTCGCCCACATGGACGAAGCCGGGGCAGCAGCTCTCTTGGCCAAGGCACTCACCAATCCAGCGTCCCCGGCATTTGGTACCGATCAAGTCGTCGCCTGGGATGAGGTATCACGCTTCACAGGTCCGCAACGGATTCTCGACATACGCCTCCGGACCGGGCCGTATGGCGACGGGTTCGGCACCAACCCGGACGGGCTCAGCCTCCAGAAGCTGATTGACAACCCGCACGGTATCGACCTGGGTCCTCTCGAACCCCGGCTGCCGCTGGCCTCGAACAACCCCGATGGCCAGGTCCACCTTGCCCCGTCGGAGTTTGTCGCTGACCTGCCGCGGTTGGCGGCCATCCTCGATACACCCTCGACACCGTTCGTTTTGGTCGGGCGGCGGCAGCTTCGCTCCAACAACTCCTGGATGCACAACGTCGAGGTGCTCGTCAAAGGCAAAGAGCGGTGCACCCTCATGATGAATCCGGCCGATGCCGATGTACTCGGAGTCGACCCAGGAGGATCGGTAACCGTCACGTCGGAGGCCGGACAAGTCGACGCCCCTGTCGAGCTTTCCGAGGACATCATGCCAGGAGTGGTTTCCTTGCCCCATGGCTGGGGCCACGACGATCCCGAGGCGCGGCTGACGGTGGCGGCGAGGCGTCCTGGGGTTAACTCCAACGTCCTGTCGAACCGCACGGACATCGATCCGCTTTCTGGCAACGCGCGATTGAACGGAATCCCGGTCGAATTAGCCCTGGTTAGTTCTCATCGGGCGGGCTAGCCGATTGGCTGCGACTGCTGCCTTCATTGTCACATCCGTGGCTTGCAGTGGTACAGATTCTGCTCGGATCGAAGGAGTCTGGTTGTTGGATTCGGTCGCGGTCGACGGGGTGTTCCTCGATCTCGAGCCTGAGGTAGCTGCGCGCAACCCACTGGGTGTCGCCGCCTGGTTTGAGTTCGGTCCGGACGGCAGCTTCGAAGGCAGCGGACCGTGTAACGACATCTCCGGCTCTTATGACTTTGATGGCAGCATGCTCGTGGCAGACGATGCCGTTCAGAGCGCTGCAGCGTGTTCCACCGAAGGGATTCCTGTGGAAGAATTCATGTCGTTGGAGGACATAGTTTTCGAGGCCCTAATCGGAGTGGTTGTGCACTTCTCCAGTGACATCCGTATGCAGTGGCAAGGCGACAACGCCATCGTGACCTTCCGTCGCCAGCCATGAGATATCAAACATCCGCCGGCTGGATAAAGAAGCGGGCAGTCGGTTTGGTCGTTCTCGTTCTCGCACTCATCATCGCTACTGCCGTCCTCATCGGCGTCTTCTGGATTGTCAATGGCGAACTCCCGCCAGTCCTGGATCCCGAGCGAGCCGACGTCCAGACTCAGCTCGCCGACTTCTCCGTCAGCACCGATCTGCTGTTTGCCTACAACAGCGCCGAACTCGAGCCGGACGCCGTTCAGCGTCTCGATTCGATCGCCCGGTACCTGGCCGACCATCCCCAGTATCCGATTGTGGTCGCCGGCCATGCCGACTCGACGGGGGAACCGGACTACAACCTGGCGTTGAGTAAAGCGAGAGCCGAGGCAGTGGTTGTCTATTTGGTAACGGCCGGAGTTACCAACGAGCTGGAATCGATCGGATACGGAGATACCGAGCCGATCGCGACCAACAGCACAGAAGAGGGGCGAGCAGCCAATCGTCGGGTGAGCTTCGAGATCGCCGGCTGATCCGACCCGGGCGGCTGATCAAACCGAGAACGCGTCGATCACTTCTCCGAATGTTTCAAGGGATCCCGGGCGGTGAAGATTGGCGATGGCCACTATCGCAAGGTCGACGCCTGCCTCGGACAAGCCGCTGAAGCGAGAGACGTTGTCAGCAACGGTTCCACCGGAGAACGGCCCCAGCAAGACATCGATGTCCATCCCCATGGCCGCGGCTTCGGCTTCTAGCTCGGGCTTGGTCGTGTAGACGAAGGTCGGCGAGAGGTGGGTGACTTCGATCTCACCGCGATCGCGCCCGACGGCTTCACAATGCGTTTGGAGCACGGCGAGCTTATGGCGGACGTCGTCGGGGCCGCCCATGAGATTGCAGGCGTCACCATATTGGGCCACCAGTTTCAGGGTCCGCTTTTCGCCACTGCCACCGACCAGGATCGGTAAACGTTTCTGGACAGGTCGCGGATAGGCCAAAGCCTCAGGGATGCTGATGACCTTGCCCTCAAACGACTTCGCTCCGGCTCCCCACAGGATGGGTAGCGCCTGGAGGGCGTCTTCGAGCAGATCAAGGCGTTCCTTGTCGGGCGGGTATACATACCCGAACGCTTCGTGTTCTTGTTTGAACCAACCCGCGCCGATGCCACATATCGCTCGGCCGTTGGACAACACATCGAGGGTGGCGACGATCTTGGCGAGCAATCCGACATTGCGATAGGTCAGGCCGGTTACCAGCGTGCCGAGCCGGATCGTCTCGGTGACGCCTGCCAGCCAGGCAAGGGTCGTGTACGCCTCCAGCATGTCGTTCCAGGCAGGACCGACCTGGGGAATCTGCCGTAAGTGGTCCATCACCCACAAGCTCTCGAAGCCGGCCGCTTCGGCCCTGCGCGCGATGGCCGCCAGCGAGTCAGGAGTCGACACGTCGCCCCACTCGAAGTTCGACACTTGAAGCCCAAAGCGGAGGCGGCGGGCAGGCGTGACCTCGTCAGCAGACCAACTCCCCAACGCGACAGGTACGACGGCATCTGGAGAATAAACCGCCGCGAAGCCTTCGTCATCAAGGGCCGGTCGTGTTTCGGCGTACCGGGTGATCTGGCCCTCGAGCACCTTCGCAGGGATGCTCCGACTGCGTCGTTTGTTGCGGTCCCGGCATATCTTGGCCTCGGTATCAAAGGCAACGGCAATGGATGCCATTCCGGCGTCCGAGGCTTTTTGGCGCCACCGCCGACGGTCCTCGGCGTTGAGGCCGAGCGTGTCTATCACGGTGACGAGTCCTCGTTTGAGGCGCATATCGACAATTGATTCGAGGACGGCGAATGCGTCCGTCGATGCCTTCTGATCGTGTGCTCCGGTGCCTACCGCAGCCCGCAGGGCATCCGACGACACGACCTGGCCAGGCCTGAAGTTGGCTTCGGCCCACGTGGTTTTTCCGCTTCCTGACGGTCCGACGAGGACGATGACGGACGGAAACGGGATACGAATCGGCATCCCGGCAGCCTACTTTGCGTCCGGACGGCAAGCCCTCCTAGAACTCGACGCGATCTTCGATCGACTCCACCAGGGCCGCGAATCCGTCGATGTCGCTGGCCGTGGGTTCGTGCGTCCACACTTGTACGCCAGCGAGTAGATCGGCGTATTTCTGGACATCCTCTGGACGCACGACCGCCCGGATCGGAATGTCCGGACCCAGAATATCCTGGTATTTGGCGAGGATCGCCCGATGCTGTGCTCGATCAAGATCCAGGTCGAAGATCACGCCGCTCGCTGCTGCCACTTTTTCGCAGAATTCACCTTTGAGGATCGGGCAGAGTGTCGCAGGCGCAGGGCCGGGACAGACCTCAACATGATGGCCGAGTCGCTCCAAGAGAGCGGTTTGCGTTGTTCGATCAGACCCGCAGTCCACGAGAACGGTGTCGATCGTTTCCATAACGACCTCCTTCAATCTGAGGATGTGCTCATTGGGTCGGCATGACCAGAGGACTAAGACTCGCTCGTTGTCAGGTCCGTTCCTGGGTCTAGTGATAGCCTCACCCAATGATCACACCGGAAGGGCTTGGGTTCGAAACGCTCGCGTTGCATGCCGGGCAGCGGCCCGATGCGACGTATGGGGCCAGGGCTCAGCCCATCTATATGACAACGTCGTACTTGTTCGATTCCGTCGACCACGCCGCGTCTTTGTTCAACCTCGAGACCCCCGGTCACATCTATTCCCGGATCTCGAATCCGACTGTGGCGGCGTTTGAAGAGCGGATGGCGGCGCTAGAAGGGGGAGTCGGGGCAGTGGCAACTGCGTCCGGCCAGGCTGCCCTATTCCTCGCAGTTGCCACTCTCATGGGACAGGGCGGACATATCGTGGCTTCTGGCTCGATCTATGGCGGGTCGCACAACATGTTCAACCTCACCCTGCCGCGCTTCGGGATTACGACCACATTCGTCAACCCTCGCAACCCGGATGAGTTCGCTGCCGCCATCACCGACGACACCAGGCTGGTCTACGGCGAAACCCTCGGCAATCCGGGACTGGAGATCATGGACATGCGCGCCGTGGCAGATCTGGCCCACACTCGGGGTCTGCCGCTCATGGTCGATAACACTTTCGCTTCGCCGTATCTTTGTCGGCCGATCGAATGGGGAGCCGACATCGTCATGAACTCCGCTACCAAATTTATTGGCGGCCACGGCGTGGCGATCGGTGGAGTGATCGTGGACGGGGGTACTTTTGACTGGGAGAAGTCGGGGAAATTCCCCACCCTGACCGAACCGTACGAGGGGTATCACGGTATCGACTTCTCCGAGGAGTACGGACCAGCTGCGTTCATCTCGCGGGCGAGAGCCGAAGGGTTGCGTGACTTTGGCGCCGCGATGAGTCCCCAGAATGCCTTCTACATGTTGCTTGGGCTCGAAACGCTTCCCATCCGAATGGAACGCCACGTCGCCAACGCCCGAGCCGTGGCCGAATTCCTTGTTGATGCTCCGGAAGTCGAATGGGTTTCGTACCCAACCCTCGAGTCCCATCCCGATCACGCTCGTGCCCAACTGATGCTCCCGAAAGGACCGGGCGCGATCTTCTCATTCGGCATCAAAGGTGGTCGTGAGGCAGGGCGAAAGTTCATTGAAGCCGTCAGTGTCTTCTCGCATCTGGCCAATGTGGGCGACGCCAAATCCCTGGTGATCCACCCGGGATCGACAACTCACCAGCAGATGTCCGCCAAGGATCTGGAAGCCGCCGGCATCAGCGAGGACCTCATCCGCCTGTCGGTCGGGATGGAATCGATCGATGACCTTATCGGTGACTTGCGGCGCGCGCTACGAGCCTCCCAAAAGACGTAGGCATGGACATAACCGTCGGCGATAAGCGAGTGTTCGCGGCCACCGGCGGCCGCCCGATAGATCCTGCGAAGCCGCTTCTCGTGTTGTTACACGGGGCCGGGCAGGATCGCACGATCTGGGTTCTGCAAACCCGCTACCTCGCTCATCACGGTTTTTCGGTTCTGGCGCTCGACTTTCCGGGTCATGGGGGCTCTGAAGGGCCACCCTTGGCGACCGTCGAGGAGATGTCTGATTGGGTTGCCGACGTTATCCGGGCTGTGGGGGCTCCTTCGGCAACACTGGTCGGCCACTCGATGGGTTCGTTTGTCGCTATCCAGTGTGCGGCGGACCACCCCGACGTGGTCGACAAACTCGTTCTGGTTGGGGTCTCGGTTGAGATGCCGGTTCACCCCCAGATGCTGGCCGCCGCCGAGGCCGGCGAGCAGTTGGCGATCGACCTCATGGTCGGCTGGTCACATTCAAGTCATGGGCACCGGGGTGGTCACCGTCAACCCGGGTCGTGGATGGTCGGTGGCTCGAAGCGGGTAGTCGAACGGGCAGCTCCCGGGGTGCTGTACGCCGGGTTTCTGGCGTGTATGAACCGCGGATCGATCCTTGACGCAGCTGAGAAGGTGAGTGTTCCTGCCCTGTTTCTTCTCGGCGGTGACGACAAGATGACGCCGGCAGCGTCGGGTCAGCAGGTCGCATCTGCGGTTGGTGATTCCGTAGTGGTGGTCTTGCCGCAGGTCGGCCACTCGATGCTGGCCGAAGCCCCGGAAGAGATCACCACACTTGTGATGGAGTTCCTCAGTTCGACGTGACTGGCACGATCAGCGTGGAAGGCTCCCGTCCTGGGTGAACACGTGCTTTTGTCAGGACGATTCGGATGCGCACTGGCCGGTTGAACGACTAGTTTGATGCCATGCTCCTTTTGCGAGCGTTCACATGGAGGAACAATGAAGAGACACCTATCACTGTTTTCGTTGCTGTTGGCCCTTGCGCTGATCGCGGCAGCCTGCGGAAGTGGTACAACAGATACCACCGCAGCTGCGGGCGAAGCCACGACCACTACCACCACCACGGTTGCCTCGACGCCCGATACAACGGAACCCGCCGAGCCATCACCTGACTTTGTGGGTGAGGTCCTTGATGCAGGCGGCTGTGATTACGGCGGCAAGGTCGCCACGATCACTGCGGTTGACGAGCTCACCGTTCAGTTCGACTTGTGCTCGCCAGACCCGGCCTTCTTGCCGAAGCTCGCTTTTGGTGTGTTCGGTATCCAGCCTTCCGAGCACCTTGAAGCTACGGCCGGCGCGCCGCTAGACAACCCGATCGGGACCGGTCCGTATGCGTTGCAGGAATGGGTCCGTGGCGACTCGGTTGTGTTCTCACGCAACGACGCCTACTACGGCGAGATGGCACCATCGGCCACCGCAGTGCTCCGTTGGGCGACTGAAAGCGCCGGCCGCTTGCTGGAACTCCAGTCCGGTCAGGTTGATGGAATCACCTTCCCGGGTACCGAAGATCTCGCCACCATCGAGGCCGATCCGAACCTGGTGCTGCTCGACAAGCCAGAACCGAACATTTTCTACATGGGCTTCACGAACACGTTTGCCCCTTGGGACGATGTGAACGTTCGCAAGGCTGTTGCGCTCGGCATTGACCGTCAGCGGATTATCGACACCTTCTATCCGGCTGGTTCGGAGACCGCATCGCACTTCACGCCTTGCTCGGTTGAAAACGGTTGCGAAGGCGACTCGTGGTACGACTTCGATGTAGACGCTGCCAAGGCGCTGCTCGCCGAAGCCGGGTTGGCCGACGGATTCGAAACGGCAATTTACTATCGTGATGTGACCCGTGGGTATTTGCCCACGCCAGGTGACGTTGCCGCCGACATTCAGGATCAACTGAAGACAAACCTCAATATCGACGCGGAAGTGTTCGTCGTGGAATCGGGCGAATTCATCCAGACGTCATCGGCGGGTGGGTATGACGGCATTCACTTGCTCGGTTGGACTGGTGACTATCCGCACGTAACCAACTTCTTGGACTTCCACTTTGCTGAATCGAATGCGCAGTTCGGCGACGCATACCCGGAGATCTACGAACCGTTGGAGGCAGCCTCAAAGCTGGCCAGCGCAGCCGAAGCGGCTCCGCTGTACGCCGAGGCGAACAACGCCATCAAAGAGCTCGTACCGATGGTTCCGATCTCGCATTCGGCTGCGAACTACGCCGCCCTTGCGTCGGTCGAAGGTGCGTACGCGCCGCCATGGGGTGACGTGCAGTTCAGTCTGTGGAATAACGGCAAAGACACCATCGTGTTCATGCAGGGCAACGAGCCGATTTCGCTGTACTGCTCAGATGAGACTGACGGTGAGTCACTGCGTGCTTGTGGACAGATCATTGAGGGGCTGTACTCATACGCTCCGGATGGTTCGGTGCAACCGCAGTTGGCGACCGAATGTGTGTCCAACGATGAGCTGACCAGCTGGACGTGCAACCTGCGTTCGGGTGTGGTCTTCCATGATGGATCGCCATTCGACGCCAACGACGTCGTGGCTACCTTCACTGCCGGGCTGGATGCGGCTTCACCGCTGCATACCGGTAACAGCGGTGTGTTCGAGTACTACGACTACTTGTGGGGCCTCATCAACGCCGACGGGTAATCAGATAAGTAATTCAGTTATGTGAGAAGGGGGAGGCCACCGGCCTCCCCCTTCCTCTATCCTGACGCTCCGATGATCAACTACATCATTCGACGCATCTTGCTTGCCATCCCGGTTCTCTTCGGGATCGTGCTTGTCGTGTTTCTCCTGATTCGGGCGATCCCGGGCGACCCGTGCACCTCACTGTTGGGGGAGCGGGCCACGGTGGAAGCCTGCGAGCGTTTCAACGAGGCGAATGGCCTCAACGATCCGGTCTACGTGCAGCTGGGTGTCTATATGAAGAACGTAGCGACGTTCAATCTCGGCGAGTCAATCAGATTTTCGCGTCCCGTGAATCAGATGCTCATCGAGCGTCTCCCCCTCACAACCGAGCTCGCATTGATTGGGCTCGCTCTGGCGGTTTTGGTTGGGGTTCCTCTGGGAGTTCTTGCGGCCAGGCGGCATAACTCTGCGGTGGATACCGCCACGATGGCGCTCGCCAACGTCGGCGTTTCAATGCCGGTTTTTTGGCTCGGTCTCATGTTGGCGTACATATTCGCGCTCCTACTTCGCGACACTCCCTTCGCGCTCCCTCCGTCAGGGCGACTCAGTGCCGGCGTGTTTTCGACTCCGTATGTTGAGGTTTGGGGCTGGGATCTCGAACCAGGCAGCTTGACGGCCAAGACGCACGAGTACATCGCCAACCATTACCTGTTCAACAATCTCATCACCGGGCAGTGGCCCGTCTTTTGGGACGCGGTCAAACACATGATCCTGCCGGCTGTGGCGCTTGCGACCATTCCGTTGTCGATCATTGCCAGGATCACTCGCAGTTCGTTGCTCGAAGTAATGGGCAAGGACTACATCCGGACCGCCCGGGCCAAAGGCGTTGGCGATGCGTCGGTTGTCGGGAAGCATGCATTTCGTAATGCGCTGCTGCCGGTAGTCACCATCGTTGGACTCCAGTTGGGCGCCTTGCTCGGTGGGGCGGTTCTCACCGAAACGGTCTTCAATCTGGCCGGAGTCGGTCGCGCCCTATTCGACGCGATCCAGGGACGTGACTACGCGATCGTCCAAGGATTCACGGTGGTGGTCGCAGCTGGATATGTCCTCGTGAATCTGCTGGTGGACTTGTCGTATGCGTATCTCGATCCAAGGATTCGCCTCGAATGAAGATGATGAGCCGCAAGGAAGCCCTCGCGCAATTACAGGCGGAAGCCGCCGACTCATCGCGTCTTTTCGAGAAACCCCTCACGCAGTGGCGTCTGGCTCTGCGCCGCTTCCGGGGACGAAAGTCAGGGATGATCGGACTTGGCATCGTCGTGTTTCTCATTCTCGTGGCGATCTTCGCCCCACTCCTCGCCCCATACGGACCGACCGAGATTCTGATCGGCAAGGAAGATGTCAGCCGCTACGGGCCCCCATGCATTCACATGCTCGGGTGCGACCAGGCCAGCCCGCAGCACATTCTGGGGCTGGACGGCAACGTCCGTGACGAGTTCTCGCGGGTGATCTACGGATCCCGGGTGAGCTTGACGCTTGGCTTCTTCACTGTGACGCTCGCGTTGATCGTCGGCGCCTCGATCGGCGCGGTCGCCGGTTATTTGGGGGGCTGGTTCGACAACATCGCGATGCGGTTTATGGATGTCATCCTCGGCTTTCCGTCGCTGCTGCTGGCCATCGCCATCGTGGCGGTGCTCGGTCCTGGCCTGCGCAATGCCCTGATCGCTATTGCCATCGTCACCATTCCCCAATATGCACGGGTTACCCGCGCCCAGGTCCTCGGGCTCAAAGAAGCCGACTACGTCTCGGCATCTCGGGCGCTCGGTGCGTCCCCCATGCATATCTTGCTCCGCCGGGTGCTTCCGAACGCCCTCACCCCCCTAGTGGTGCTGGCGACGCTTGGCGTCGCCACGGCCATCCTGGAAGCAGCCGGATTGTCGTTTCTCGGGCTCGGTGCCCAGCCGCCGACCGCCGAGTGGGGTTCGATGCTCGCATCCGAGCGCAACCAGGTATTCACCGCCCCGCATCTGGTCTTCTTCCCCGGGCTGGCCATCATGATCACCGTGCTCGGATTCAACCTGATGGGCGATGGCCTGCGCGACGCTCTCGATCCGACCTTGAACCGATGACCGAACCGTTACTTGAGATCCGCGGCCTGAAGACCCACTTCGATACAAGAGATGGCGTCGTAAAGGCGGTCGATGGGGTTGACCTACGAGTGAACCGGGGTGAGGTCCTCGGGGTGGTTGGTGAGTCAGGTTGCGGAAAATCCGTGACCGCACTCTCGATTATCGGTTTGATTTCCCATCCGGGTGAGATCGTCGCCGGGGAGATTCTCTTCAATGGGGAGAACCTCGCTTCCATGAAGAAGAAGCAGCTGCGAGAGCTGCGTGGCGATCACATTTCGATGATTTTCCAACAACCCGGGTCTGCGCTCAATCCGGTCTACCGGGCTGGGGCGCAGATCAAAGAAGTCTTTGAGCTCCACCGTGATTGGGCCAAAGACGTAGAGGAAGAGAAAGTCGTCGAAATGCTGGCCAAAGTCGGAATCCCCGACCCGAAGCGGAGGGCGGCCGCCTATCCCCACGAGTTGTCAGGTGGGATGGCCCAACGAATCATGATCGCAATGGCGTTGGCCTGTGAGCCCGAGCTGCTGATCGCCGACGAACCGACCACCGCGCTCGATGTAACGATCCAGGCACAGATCCTTGACCTCATGCGGGACCTTCAGAAGTCGTCGAATACGGCCGTGGTGCTCATCACCCACGATCTCGGCGTGGTGGCCGAAATGGCCCATGAGGTCGCGGTTATGTACGCAGGCGAGGTTGTGGAGCAGACGAATGTGCGGCGCGTATTCAGCGAGCCGTTGCATCCCTATACCCAGGGCCTCGTCGGATCCATTCCCGTGCTCGGGCACCTGAAGGAACGTCTTGACACCATCCCGGGTGTGGTGCCGTCTCTGATTGACTTACCGAGCGGTTGTCGATTCGCATCACGGTGTGTGGCGCGAGTTCAGAACGGCCTGGAAATCTGCACCAGGGTCAAACCGCAACTCCTTGAGGTGTCTCCCGGTCACAACGTCCGGTGCTGGCTTTACCAGGAGGAGCCAAACGATGGCTGAAAATCTGGTTGAGATTCGCGACCTCGTAAAACAGTTCCCGGTCAAAGGAGGCCTGCTGCATCGGCAGGTCGCCACCGTAAACGCCGTGGCCGGAGTCGATCTTGACATTCGTCGTGGAGAAACCCTCGGTCTCGTCGGCGAGTCGGGCTGCGGCAAAACGACTCTCGCCAGAATCCTGGTCAGGCTGCTTGAGCCGACGTCGGGATCGATCCAGTTTGATGATCAGGACATCTCCCACTTGCGCGGCAATGCCTTGAAGCCATTCCGCAAGCGAGTTCAGATCGTTTTCCAAGACCCGTACTCATCCCTTGACCCTCGAACCCAGGTCGGCGAATCGATCTCTGAAGGACTCAGAATTCACGGTGTGTCGGACAAGGACGAGCGGCACGAACGGGTAAAAGCGATGCTGGAACTGGTCGGTTTGCAGCCTGGTCACACCGGTAGATATCCGCACGAGTTTTCGGGGGGCCAGCGGCAGCGCATCGGGATTGCCCGAGCACTGATTCTGAAACCCGATCTGGTGGTTGCCGACGAGCCGGTGTCTGCCCTGGACGTGTCGGTGCAAGCCCAGGTTCTCAATCTCTTGAAGGAGATTCAGGGCGAGCTGGGTCTCACCTTGCTCTTTGTGGCTCACAACCTGGCGGTTGTCGAACACATCTCCGACCGGGTGGCGGTCATGTACCTCGGCCGAATAGTTGAATTGACCGATCGTGACACGCTGTACCGGAACCCTCTACATCCGTATACCGAAGCCCTGCTCTCGGCGATCCCCATTCCCGATCCTGACCGGCCGCGCGATCGGCAGATTCTTGCAGGCGAAATCCCGTCGCCCCTTAATCCGCCTCGCGGCTGTCACTTTCATCCCCGGTGCCCGATCGCTCAGGGAGGGCTGTGCGACGTGACAGATCCGCCCCTTGAACCGCTGGGCGGAAGCCATCAGGTGGCCTGCCATCTTCGAGTAGCCACCAACTCGGGCTCGCCGATCGACGGTGGCTAATAGGCGGCGTCTCGAATCGATTCAGTGAGATCCTTTCCCGGTTCGTACGCGATACAGCGTATGTCGTGATCCCCGGAATCCCAGGCTGCCACGGACGGTACGGCAACGTCGTAGAACAACTTGGAATCGAAGTACTCGATACCAACGTAGTCCCGGAAGGGCTCGTCACAGAAGACTGTGATCCAAGCTTCCTCGTAGTCGGGATAGGTGTCGCCGGACCACGGCGCCAGCGCGAATACCTCATGTGAGTGCGGTTCCGCACATGACACCGGCCCGGCAGAATCGCCGTGATTGAAACAGGTACCGACCGGATAGTCGACCGTCACTCCTCCCCCCGGAGTCGCCTCGTCGATGATGGTTTGGAACTCCTCCGACCCGGCGACGCTTCGGAAGAACGCCACTCCGGCGACGAAGGCCACGCCAATCAGAACGATAAAGCCGATGCCGACGCCGATGGCGATCTTGGCACCGGTCGACATGCCAGAACTCGTGGTCCCAACGATTGGGGCCGGTGTCCAGCTCGGCGCCGGACTGGACGCGCCGGATTGGGTCATCGGCGGTTCCCACGCAGCGCCTGCGGCCCGGGGAAGCGGTGGCGGCTCCGGTGTCGCGCCGGTCGGTATCTCATCGAAACCAGAGTTGTCGCTGACCTCTCCACGAGATGGCGCTGTGGCGAACGGGTCGACCGGCGCCGGGCCATCGGCGATTTGCTCGGCACCACAATCGGGGCAGCGCTCGTCGGGAGCGGATGGCTCCCATGGATGGCGGCAACTGATACAGATGTTCATGGGGTATGTATCGGCCAGGGGTTGGCGCTCATTGAATGTTTAGCCAGATAAGTCAGGTGGAGCAGGTTCGGCCTTGACGAAAGCCCGAGACGTGGCATACTTCGCGGGTACTTATCAAGAGCGGTGGAGGGACAGGCCCTTTGAAACCGCGGCAACCAGTTCGGCTGGTGCCAATGCCTGATCGATGAGAAGGGGTTAGCGAATGACCGATACCCGAAGTCCCTCCACGCCGAAGCTCTGTTGCTCCATGCCGTGCTCTCGGGTGGTTTCTTCCGTGTGATGTGTGCCGCCACCTGAGAGAGAACAGCCACTGGCGAGCATCCACCTGAAGCGACGAATAAGGAACCTGATCTTATGAGCGACTACCGCTACGAAACTCTACAAGTCCACGCCGGACAAGAACCGACTCCCGGTACCAACGCCAGGGCGGTACCGATTTATCAAACAACGTCTTACACCTTCGACGACTCCGACCACGCAGCCCGGTTATTCGGGCTCCAGGAATTTGGCAACATCTACACCAGGATCATGAACCCGACGACGGACGTCTTCGAGAAGCGGGTCGCCGCCCTCGAAGGTGGCGTTGCGGCCGTTGCAACCTCCTCGGGGCAGGCCGCACAGCTATTGGCCATAACCACCTTGGCGCAAGCCGGCGATGAGATCGTCTCGTCCAGCTACTTGTATGGAGGTACGTACAACCAGTTCAAAGTCGCCTTGCCAAGGCTTGGTATCAACGTGCGGTTTGTGGAAGGCGTGAACCCTGCCGACTTCGAGGCGGCGATAACCGACAAGACCAAGGCGCTCTACGTCGAGTCCATCGCCAACCCCGAGTACATAGTGCCGGACTTCGAAGCGCTCGCCGAGGTTGCCCACCGAAATGGCATCCCCCTGATCGTTGACAACACCTTCGGTTGCGCCGGCTTCATCGCCAAACCGATCGCCCATGGTGCTGACATCATCGTGGCCTCGGCAACGAAGTGGATCGGCGGCCACGGTACGTCGATTGGCGGCGTGATTGTCGACTCCGGCAACTTTGACTGGCGCAACGAGAAGTTTCCGCTGTTTACCGAACCGTCGCCCGGGTACCACGGCCTGGTGTTCTCCGAGGTCTTCGGGCCAGACGGACCGTTCGGCAATATCGCGTTCGCGATTCGGGCGAGAGTGGAAGGTCTGCGTGACTTTGGAGCGGCTCAATCGCCATTTAACTCCTTCTTGCTCATTCAGGGACTCGAAACCCTATCGTTGCGGGTTCAGCGCCATGCCGACAACGCTTTGGAACTGGCCAGGTGGTTGGACGCTCGCGGTGACGTCGCCTGGGTCAACTACCCAGGACTCGATAAGCACCGTTCCCACGCCACAGCCACCAAGTACCTGACCAACGGATACGGAGCGGTGCTCAGTTTTGGGGTGGCAGGGGGTTATGAAGCTGCCAAGGCGTTCATCGATAGTGTTCGTCTGGCCAGCCATCTCGCCAACGTCGGAGATGCCAAAACCCTCGTAATTCATCCTGCATCAACGACTCACCAGCAGCTGACCGATGCCGAGCAATTGGCCGCTGGGGTGCGAGCAGATCTGGTGAGAGTGTCGGTCGGCATCGAACACATCGACGATATCAAGGAGGACATAGCCCAGGCGCTTGCGGCTGCGAGACAACTCGCAACCGTGTGATCGCGGAACCAGGCGGGAGGCCGATCGGACCTCCCGCCTAGGCTGTTGTCTCTCATGATCGATCCAGATACGCTCCCGAGCTCTACGGAGTTCTACGACCTCCCACCCGAGCTGCTGCCGTACAAGTTGCAGAACGGCGAAACGCTGCCGGAGGTTCGACTTGCGTACCAAACGTATGGGACACTCAACGCAGATCGATCCAACGTAATACTGCTCTTCCACGCCCTGACCGGATCGCAGAATCCGTCCGGTATCAACCCGTCCGTTCCTGGAGTAGAGCTATGGAGCGACGAATGCCAGGTGGGTTGGTGGCCGGGCTGGATGGGACCGGGTCGCACGATCGACACCGACCGGTTCATGGTTGTCTGCGTCAACTACCTCGGGGGTTGCTATGGCTCAACCGGTCCAACTTCGATCAACCCTGCGACGGGACTGCCGTACGGTGGTGGCTTTCCCGAGGTGACGTTTTCGGACATAGTCGACGTCCAGATGCTGTTGCTTGACCACCTCGGGATCGAGAAACTCCACACGGTGATCGGGCCTTCGGTCGGTGGAATGATGTGCGTGAGCCTGGCGACGCGCTACCCGGACCGGGTCGAGCGCGTAGTGCCGGTGGCCTCGGGCTTGTTCACTTCCTCCCTGCAGTTTCTCTACAACTTCGAGCAAACCAACGCCATTTTGAACGATCCGAATTTCAACGGGGGCGACTATTACGGGCGGCCCAAACCCGACCAGGGCCTGGCTCTGGCGAGAATGATCGGCCATAAAACTTTTGTGTCGCTTGAGGCGATGGAGTTTCGTGCTCGGGGCGAGGTCAACGAGGGCACCGGCCCTGCGGGGTATCAGATCCGTTCGCCGCTGGAGTCGTACATGTGGCACCAGGGTCAGAAGTTTCTGGAAAGATTCGATGCCAATACCTACATTCGGCTGATGACTGCCTGGCAGCACTTTGATCTGCTCGAAGAAGCCGGCGCATCAGATATGACAACCTTGCTCAAACGATCCCGACCCCACCGCTATCTGCTCTTCACGATTGATTCCGACGTTTGTTACTACCCGGAGGACCAGGCCGTCATGCTCGATGCGCTACGTGAAGCCGGAGTCCCCGCTCGTCGAATCATCGTTTCGTCCCATAAAGGTCACGACTCGTTTTTGCTCGAGCCCGAACTGTATGCAGACGTGCTCCTTGATTTCCTTGCCTAGCAGTCGGGCGCCCAGTAACGGGCGCCCGACCTGGTCGTAGCTCCTAGTTGGAAGGGCCGACATTGGCCGCACCAGGGCATGGGCAGCTCTGATACGGCGTGAACGTTCCCGTTGCTCCAACGGCGGACGAATCGACTTCGTATTCAGGCATCCACCAAGCTGGTGGATCCGGGTCGAGATTGGCGTCTTCTCCAACGAATCGCTCAACGACGGTGACCGGACCGCCAGTGGTCGCGGCGACGGCCGGGTTGGCCGGTGTGTCCACCTCATACTCCGGGAGCATTTCATAGACAGTGGCTGGCTCGTCGACGACCGGCGTTGGATCCTGTGCGTTTATGACCAACAGGACGATTGCGCCAATTGCTGCCGCCAACACCATTACGGCCCAGAATCCTCGTTGGACCCAAAACGGACTGGCTTGACGCCCCTCTGGTGGTTGTACAACTTCGGGTTGCCTATCGAGAAGGACCATGCTGCGTCTCCTTCTGCAAGCTGAGGAGAGCTAGGCACCTTTACGAGAACCCGGGACTCCCCAGCGTCCTCATGAGTAGTAATCGTCCCGCTTTCGGGGCGACCCGGCTAGTGACGATTTACTCTTTGGCTCGCCTGGCAAGGCGCGAATTTGGCGACGAGCGTATCTCTCGCACTACGTGCGGAGATTGCGTATCTCTCGCACTACGTGCGGAGATACGGGGCGATATCGGCTTCGTAATCGGCGTGGCGATCCGTTTCCAGTTTCGAATACACCAACTCGCCGTCGACTTTGACCTCAAACAGGCCACCACGTGACGGTATCAAGTGGATGTCATACTGTTGCCCGAACTCTTCGAAGATTGCCTCGACCATGCTCACGGCACGGGGGGTGTAGTTTCAGGCCCGGCAGAACTCAATGCTGATGGGAGTCATGTTTCGAGATGATAACGACGCGTGGAACCGTTGGTGAAATTCGCATGGACCGTCCCCATAGGCGAAATGCACTCTCCACGGTGGACGTGTCCGTCGGCTACGACATGGGACGGACTGCGGCGTCGCCTGCCGGCTGATCGCTAGGTTGCTCGTCTTTCAGGGGACCGTCGATCTCGGCATCCAGTGGCCAGCCGTTCTTCCAGCATCCGTCGAGGCCTTTGGTTTGTTGCATCATGACGGGTGCAAGGTCCCCGGAACCGGTGCAGTTCACATGACCGTGTTTCAAGCCGTGGCCGACCTCGTGGTTGATGACGTAGATTTGATAGCCCCACAGGTCTCCTGCATAGTCGGCAGTTCCGGTTTCCCATCGCCAGACGTTGATCATGGCTCGATGGCTGTCCCAGCAGGAGTAAATACCAGCCGTGACGAGAGGTTGGCACCGCTCGTCGACCGTGGCCGGCGAAGCCAGTGTTACCCGAAACGACGGCTCACCGACATCGACTCTTTGCACGGCAAATCCTTCTCGTCCGCCCCATGACCGTGGATCGGCGAGGGTTCGATGAACCCGATCGGCGAAACATGCCGCGTCAATACCAAGCCCCTCCTCGACTTCGACGATATACGTCTTGATTGGCCCGTCGGATGACGGCGTCGTGGCGCCTGGCACGACAACCAGGTTCCCGGTCGGCTGGTGGGGCGTCCCGGTCGCACAGGATGCATCAACTGTGGGTGCCGGGGGCCCGTCGTCTGCGGACGGCATGGCCATCGTCAGGTCCGGCGTTGTCGAAGAAGTGATGGTTTGGATGGTGCTCGGGGTCTCGTTCGGACTTGGCTCGGGGGTCGCCCGGGTTGCTTCTGTTCCCAGTTGCGCAACGACGAAGGCGGCGGTAACGGCGATTGCCACCAGCATCAAAACGGCTTTTCGATGTGCGCGAGGACGGTCCATAAACAGTTGGATGTTATGCATGAGCTTTGATACCCTCAAGGATATGTCCGGAATGCTGGGTCGCTTGGTGGTCGCCGCAACCCTGCTCATCGCTGGATGGGCACTCTTTGCCAATCCTGTCGACATCGTGCTGTTCCAGCAGTATCTCGATGATGGTTCGGTCGTGGATCGGGTTGACCACTGTGGGACCATCTACGAAGTCCTAACGGGCAACCTTGACGAGTCCATCGAGGGATCGATTGCAACGGATCGTTGTGTCAAAGCCGCCGGCACCGATGCAACTTTCGGAGGACTGCTGGCAGTCTTCTTTATTGCTGTCGGGGTGGTGCTCATCACCAGCTCGCACCGCCGCCCGGTCGTCGGAATGGATCGAGTACGCCCGTTGCCAAGCTTGTCGGTTTTTCGACGGCACCAGGACGCCCATCATGCGAGGGCCGCCGAGTTGGCCGAGGGCCAGGACGACGATTAGTCGGCGTCGATGACGACCAGTACCTGATCGGCCTGTACCTGCTCTCCCGTTACCACGTTCACCGATGCCACGGTGCCATCTGCTGGGGACGCAACGGTGTGTTCCATCTTCATCGCCTCGATGATGACCAGGCTGGTCCCGGCTTTGACCTGGTCGCCGACGCCGACGTCGACGCGAATGACTTTGCCTGGCATCGGGGAGATCATTGACCCGGACGCCAGTGCAACTTCGGCCTTCGGAAACCTCGGTATCTCGACCAACGAGGAAGAACCGTCATGACCATCGACGAACCAGCGGTTACCACTCGTCGCCACCGTGTAACGGAGGCGCTGTGATCCAAATTGAAGGTCGGCATGACTGGCTCCGAGGGCGTGAATGCTCGTCTCCTTTGGTAGGCCGTCAACGGTGACATCGAGGGTATTTCTGGTGAACAAGTACGAAACGTGCATCTCCCCGTGTTCGGTCAGATAGGAGATATGTTGAGGCTGCGAGGGACTGTTGCGCCAACCCGACGGAACGTTCGATAGTACGTTGGCCTCGGATCGTCTTCGGTGTTGTCCAACCAGCGCCGCTGCCACCGCGTGTCGGCGCGTGACATCTGCATCGGCACGGGGAACGGCGAGCACGCTGGCCGGGTTCCGTTCGAGGAACGTGGTGTCGGTTGAACCGGCATCGAACTCGGGGTGGGTGAGGATTCCCACCAGGAGGTCACGGTTGGTGGTGACACCGTGGATGGACGCGCTCTCTAGCGAGCGCGTCAGAAGTCGAATGGCATCACGGCGCGATTGTCCATGCACCACGACTTTGGCGATCATCGGGTCGTAATAGACCGAAACTTCGCTGCCCACTTCGACGGCACTGTCGACTCTGGCGCCTGCAATCTGGAATCGTTCGATCCGTCCGGTCGATGGCAGGTATGCGTTTCGGGGATCCTCTGCGTAAACCCTCGCTTCGATGGCATGGCCATTCATCGCCGGAGTGACGGCTTCAGGCGCGAGTGGGGACCCCTCCGCAACCTCGATCTGCATTCGGACCAGATCCAAACCGGTGACGAGCTCGGTTACTGGATGTTCGACTTGCAGTCGGGTGTTCATCTCGAGGAAGTAGAAGTGGTTGTCGCTGAACAAGAACTCCACGGTTCCGGCGCCGACGTATTCCACGGCTTTGCAGACCTTAAGCGCCGCTGCACCCATCTCGGCTCGTTGAGTGGCGGTGAGAACCGTTGATGGGCTTTCCTCGATGATTTTCTGGTGGCGCCGCTGGATGGAGCATTCTCGTTCGAACAAGTGAGTCAGGGTTCCGTGGATGTCGCCGAACACCTGAATTTCGATGTGACGGGGGGCCTCAAGGTATTTCTCCAGAAAAACGGTTCCGTCGCCGAAAGCCGCCTCTGCTTCTCGTACGGCGCTCGCGATCGAATCGCCCAGGAGTTCTGGCGACGGCACGATCCGCATACCCTTGCCGCCCCCACCGGCCGACGCTTTGACGAGGATCGGGTAGCCGATCGACTCAGCTTGGGCGGTGGCGTGCGCCAGGTCGTTCGAGCCGACCTGGATGCTGCGAAGGGTTGGGACGCCGGCCGCTTCGGCGATTTGTTTGGCCGCCAGTTTGTCGCCCATCTTGGCAATTGCCGAAGGGGAGGGTCCGACAAAGATCAGGCTGGCGGCAGAACAAGCTGCGGCGAAATCGGCATTCTCTGACAGAAAGCCGTAACCGGGGTGGATGGCGTCGGCGCCAGTCGCTACGGCCGCCGCAATAATGGCGTCGCCGCGAAGGTATGACTCAGCTGGCGTGTTCCCGCCCAGCGCTATCGCTTCGCTTGCTTCGGACACAAAAGGGGCATGGGCGTCGGCGTCGGAGAAAACGGCGACGGTGGAAATGCCCATGTCGTTGCAAGTGCGAATGATGCGACGCGCAATTTCTCCGCGGTTGGCTATCAGAAGCTTGGAAATCATCGTGCGGCGAGGCTAGCGGGTAGCTTCGGAGTGGAGAAGGAGACTCATGCCGATTCCCATCTCTGTCGGGGAAGTTCAACAAGCGAGTTACCAATCGACTGATGATCAGGCGAGCTGGTGATGCGGCGGTTCCAGCGGACTAGGCGGGCGGACGATCCTCGAGCCTGGCCTGGATACTTTCGAATTCTTCAATGAGGACGAATTCTACGAGTTCGGCAGTCGGGTAGAGATACGCGACGGATTCGGCAACGTCGCCCTGTCGGCTGAGAAGCAGGACCATTTCGTCGTTGACGCGAACGGTTGCCGCCGTGGCTGGCAGAGAGTCAGCTCCGACCGCCGTCAGATCACCGATTGGTACGGCTCCATCGAGCGAGTCCGAGATGCTTTGTGCGGTGGCAAAGGGCTCCGATCCGCCGATGGTCAGCACGTCAGCCTGCCGGGCAGCGACCAGGGAATGGTAGGGATTGATCTTCACCCCGTTTGGCTGATGTAGTTCGAAGTGGATGTGCGGAGCAGTTCCTTCGGCGTTTCCGGAGTCGCCGACCCACCCGATCAGCTGGCCGGCCACAACCCGGGTGCCCTCGTCGATTCCCGGAGCGAACCCCCAACTGTCTCCGTCGTCGGTTCCCGGCGTGTCATTGTTCATGTGGATGTAATAGCTTTCCCAGCCGTCATCGTGGGTGATGCCCAGTGCGCAGCACGTTTTGCGGGTTCCGTCGTGGACCCAGTCGATAACGCCATCGGCTACGGCGACCACGGGCAGCATCTTGGCAGCCATGATGTCCGTGCCTTGATGGCGTCGTCCACCCGAGCGGGCATTTCCCCACGTGTTGTCGAACTGTACGTCGCCGACAACGGGGAAAACCATGTCGTATTCAGTGGCTGCATTGACCGGGGTCGAGACAGCCGGGACGATCGCGAGCGCGATGGCGAGCGAAATGAGGATGTGTTTCATGAGGGGGTATCACCGAGTTAGAGGGCTGGTTTCGCAGCACTTATCTATCGGCGAATCGGCCAAAAAGCTTGAATCTTGGTCGTCGCCTTGCCAAAACCATATGCACAGGCGCGCATCAAGAACAAATCGGTTTTCGGGCTACATGCGAAAAACGCCGAAAGCGGCGGTGCCTTTCACGGGTCCCGAATGTACCGCTGATAGCGCCATGCCGAAGGCATCGCGTGTGTCGCGTGGGTCGATCAGTCCGTCGTCTTTGACGCGCGCGGTGGAGAAATAAGCGACTTCCTCGCGGAGGATTTGCTGTCGGATGACATCCTTTTGGGCCTCGAGCGCCTCCTCGTTTACTTCAAGTCCGCGCCGTTCCATCCCTGCCCGGGTAATGATGTCCATGACCCCGGCGAGCTGCTCGGCTCCCATGACCGCCACCTTGTGGTTGGGCCATCCGAAGACAAAACGGGGTCTGAAGGCCTTGCCGGCCATTCCGTAATTGCCTGCGCCGTATGACGAACCTGCCATAAGGACAATATGGGGCACCTCGGAGTTGGCGACGGCGTTCACCATTTTGGCGCCATCTTTGATAATCCCCTGCTGTTCATATTCTTTACCGACCATGTAGCCGGTCGTGTTGTGGATGAAGATCAGTGGTAGGTCGTACTTGTTGCTCAATTGGATGAACTCGGTTGCCTTCTTGGCTTCCTCTGAGAAGAGCACGCCGGACTGGTTGGCGAGAACGCCAACGGGATACCCGTGAATGTGCGCCCAGCCGGTTAGCAGGGACTGACCGTACAACTGTTTGTACTCGTCGACTTCGGATGCATCGACGACTCTGGCCAAGATCTCGCGCATGTCGAACGGAACTTTGAGGTCCGATGAAACGATCCCGAGTATTTCCTCGGGGTCGTACAGAGGTGGCCGGCTTTGACGCGATGGCCCGGGACCGGCTTTGCGCCAATTGAGGTGTCCGACGATCTCGCGACCGATCCGCAGGGCGTCGTATTCGTCCTGGGCGAAGTAGTCGCTGAGGCCAGACACCCGCGAATGCATCTCGGCGCCACCGAGCTCTTCGTCGGTAGATTCCTCTCCCGTCGCCATCTTCACCAACGGAGGTCCGCCCAGGAAGACTTTGGCGCGCTCTTTGACCATCACCGCGTAGTCGCACATGCCCGGCACGTAGGCGCCACCGGCAGTCGAGTTGCCGAAGACGATCGCAATCGTGGGGATCCCCTGCTTGGACATGTTCGTGAGGTTCCGAAACCACTTCCCACCGTTGAGGAAGACTTCGCTTTGGTTGGGGAGATCGGCGCCCCCTGACTCGACGAGGTTGACGAGGGGCAATCGATTCTCGAGGGCGATGTCCTGAGCCCGCAAGGACTTGGCCAACGAGTAGGGGTTCGAAGCTCCGGCCTGCATCGTTGGATCGTGGGCTGAGATGACGCACTCCACGCCGTTGATCACGCCGATTCCGGTTACGACGTTTGCCCCGGTCGGGAACTCGGTTCCCCAGGCCGCCAGGGCCGAGAGTTCCAGAAAAGGCGAGTCGCGGTCGACGAGGAGTTCGATCCGCTCGCGCACCAGGAGCTTTCCCCGGCTGCGGTGCAGTTCGATGTACTTGGGGCCGCCACCGGAGCGTGACTTGCCCATCTCTCTCTCGAACTCCTCCAGAACGGCGGCCATCGCAGACGCGTTCGTGCGGTATCGGTCCGAGTTGATGTCAACTCTTGTGGTGATCGCCGGCATGGCGGCGAGACTAGTCGGGCTACTATCGAAGGCATGGACGACCTCGTCAAGATTGCGTTATACCTGAGTGACGCCGAAGCGGAGATCGCCCGTGCCAAACTCGAATCCGGGGGAATGGAAGCCTTCGTCTTCGTCGAGAATCTGGGGGGTGAGGGACCGCGACAGGGACGCCTGATGGTCCGACCTGATGATGTCAATGAGGCCTGTGAAGTCCTTGAGCTCGACCTGCCGACTGCCAGGATGAATCCGCTGGTCGACCGAGCGGTTGTGCTTATCGGTCTGGTACTGCTGGCGCTGGCGGTTGTTGGTCTTCTGATGGCGTTCCGATAACCCTTTCGGGTGGCCTCCCCTCGGGGATAGCTGCTAAACATGCATCTCATGCGTATCCTTTTCGCTGATTCGTTTCCCGAGCAGTTTTTGCCGCGGTTGGTCGGGCATACGGTCGACGTCCAGCCGACCCTGGAAGGCGATGATCTGGTATCGGCGATTTCGCCCTACCAAGTCCTCGTGGTGCGTTCAACGAAGGTGGGAGCTGCGGTTCTGGCAGCCGGCGAGAACCTTGAGCTGGTGATTCGGGCCGGGGCTGGAACGAACACGATCGACGTGAAGGCAGCAGCCGAGCGGGGCATCTTCGTCTGCAACGTACCGGGGAAAAACGCCATAGCCGTCGCCGAACTAACGATGGGCCTGATTGCGTCGATCGATCGGCGCATCCCCGACAACGTTGCTGCCCTGCGAGCCGGCGAATGGAACAAGAAGAGCTTTTCGAAGGCCGATGGTCTGGCTGGCAAGTCCCTGGCGATAGTTGGGCTTGGCGAGATCGGGTTGGCCGTTGCCGACCGGGCAGTCGCGTTCGATATGACGGTCCGGGTTGCCGATAAGGCCGGGCGGCCGCGGTCAAGCATTGACCGGGCGCGCCAGGCCGGAGTGATATTCGTTCCCGACGACGAAACTTTGCTCGCCTCGGCGGACATCGTTTCGCTTCATGTGCCGCTCATTGACTCGACTCGGGGTCTCGTCAATCGTGACTTTCTGGCCAAATGCCAGGACGGAGCGTGGATCATCAACACCTCGCGGGGGGAGGTGGTCAACGAACCCGACTTGATCGAGGCGCTCGACACCCGCCAGATGTGGGCAGGTCTCGACGTGTTCGACGACGAACCGGCTGTGGCTCAAGGCGAATTCAAATCGGCACTGGCTCGACACCCGCGAGTGTACGGAACCCATCACATTGGCGCGTCGACCGAGCAGGCTCAGAACGCGATTGCAGAGGAGGTCGTGGCGATCGTCGACCGATTCGTCAACGGAGAGATCACGAACTGTGTAAATCTCGTCGGAACCCCTCTGGGGACGTGCACCGTGGCGGTCCGACACCTTGACAAGGTCGGCGTTCTGTCAGAGGTGTTCGGTGTTCTGAGAGCCGCCCAGGTCAACATCGAGCAAATGAACAATCAGATTTTCCAGGGCGCCGTCGCCGCCGTCGCCACACTTCGCACGAGCTCCGCGTTGAGCGATGAGGTTGTAGGGCAGCTCCGAGCCCTGGAGAACGTGTTGGGCGTGACCGTGCAAACCGAGGAGTGATGTGATGCGAAAGTATAATTTCAGCGCCGGACCATGCACGTTACCGCTCGAGGTTCTCGAAGAAGCGCAAGCTGAGTTCGTCGACTTCAACGGAACTGGCATGTCCCTCATAGAAATGAGCCACCGGTCGGCGACGTACGACGCGGTTCACATGGAGGCGATGGGCCTGGCCAAGTCGGTTTTTGAGGCGCCAGACGACTTCTCCGTGCTGTTTCTCGGCGGCGGGGCGACGCTGCAGTTTGCCATGGTTCCGATGAATGTATTGCGTCCTGGAGAGCGAGGCGCCTACGTCGTCTCTGGTGAGTGGGCGTCCAAAGCGTTGGACGATGGCAGCCATCATGGCGATTTGTACGCGGCCTGGGATGGCGAATCCGTCGAGTACAACCGGATGCCGACGCCCGACGAGATCGAGATCGGCCCGAACACCCGGTATCTGCACGTCACCTCGAACGAAACGATTGGTGGGATACGCTTCAACGACTTTCCGCTCGTCGACGTCCCGCTGATCGGGGATATGTCTTCCGATTACATGAGTCGTTCGATTCCGTGGGAACGATTTGACCTCGTCTACGGCGGGGCGCAGAAGAATCTCGGGCCGGCCGGAGTCGATATCACTTTTGTACGAAACTCGGTTCTTGAAGAGACCAACCGGGATCTCGGCGCCTACCTCCGCTACGACATTCATGCAGCCAAAAACTCGATGTACAACACGCCACCCGTCTTTGCGATCTATATGGTTGGCAAAGTCCTCGCCTGGATGAAAGCTCAGGGGGGACTCCCTGTCATCGAATCCCTGGCTGCACAGAAGTCGAGCCTGGTTTATGACGCCATCGACGTTAGTGACGGGTTCTATTTCAGTCCCGTTGACCCCGCCTCTCGATCACACATGAATGTCGTTTTCAGGTTGCCATCTGAAGCTCTCGACGGCGAGTTTCTCTCCGAGGCCGGCCGGAGAAACATGAGCGGTCTCAAGGGGTATCGAACCGCGGGCGGTGTCAGGGCGAGCCTGTACAACGCCATGCCCCTGGAGGGTGTTCAGGCACTCGTGGAGTTGATGGCTGACTTTCAGTCGGCCAACACCTGATGCACCTCGAGCCGATCAACGTCTCGCTTGTCCGCCCGGAACTGGCGAAGCGAGTGGCGATTCCGGCCTACGACAACATGACCGGGCGAGAACGGGCCGAACTCGCCGAGCAGGAACCGCTGAGCTTTCTCCATGCGATCGGCATCGGACCCTCGCCGATCTCGGCGGCTCTTGAAGGGCTGGCCCGGGTTCGATCGGCGTTCGATCAGCCGAGGCCCCGGGCGTTTGTCTACCGACTCCAGCAAGGACTCAGTCTCCAGACCGGCGTCGTGTGCGGAATTCCGTTTGATCAGTTGGGTCTCGTCAAGCCCCACGAATCAACCAGCCCGGCCCGGGTGGAGGCTCTGGTCGAATACACGGAGCAAGTCGGTGTGGTGTCGTCACCGGTCGCAGTCGCCTATCGTCACACCGAGGCGATGGAAGCGCTTCTCGCCGAAACGACTGCGTCGATCCCAAGTCATGATTTCCTGAGTCAGGACGGCTTGAGGCAAACCGTCTGGGAGGTGACTGGCGAAGCTGTGGCCATCGCCGGGGTTTCCATTGATGCGGTTTACATCACCGATGGGCATCATCGGGTGGCTTCCTTGAAGGCTTACGCCGAGCGGAACGAAACCACTCCCGCTCTTCTATCGGTTCTGTTTGCGCACGACGATCTCCGGGTTGCGGCCTTCAACCGGATTCTGCTCCGGGTGGATCCTTCCGAGGTCCGGACGGCGCTCAACCGGCTCGGCGCCGAACCGACCCAGATCGAGCGTCCAGCACCTGGTGAGACGATCGTGCTTTTCGAGCGTGAACGCTGGCTGGTCCGGCTTCCCCCGGCCGCATCCGATTCTCCGGCGGCTCGCCTCGACTCGGCACGGCTCGACGAACACGTGATCGTCCCTCTGGTCGGATCGGCAGTGCCCGGGGGCAACATTGTGGCTGTGCCCGGTCCGGTTTCGATTGACGAGGAGCAGGTCGCCGCGGGACACGGCGTGGCGTTTCTTCTCGCCGATCCGTCCATTGATCAGATGATGGCGGTCGCCGACGCTGGAGAGAACATGCCTGCCAAGTCGACGTATTTCAGTCCGAAGCCCCGCTCCGGGGTTTTCCTTCGGTATTTCGACTGACGGCGAGCGCGCCCGCCATCAGCGATGCCATAGCCATCTGTTCAACGACGTCGCGGTTCTGGTCCTTTGAGTCGGGGTGTCCTGCGGTGTTGATCATGCCGATCACCGCTATTGCCACACCCTTGAGGAGCGACGGATCACCGTCGGGGGCCAACTGCGTAAGGAACCGTACCCAACCTTCGACATATTCCCGCTGCTTCTTGCTGACGCGGAGTCGATCGGGCTCGGGAAGGTTTCGCTCCTCGATGACGTAGACGGTAATGAGTTCACGGGAACTGAAAACGAACGATGCATGGGTCTTGACGAGCCGTTCGAGTGCGGTCATAGGGTTGACTTCCTCCCGGGCGACGCGCTCGTTGTGGGCCAGGAGACGCTCAACGACTCGCTCCGACATCGCTACGAGCAGCGCATGTTTGTTTTCGAAGTGGCGATACACGCCAGGGCCCGATATGCCAGCCGCGGCACCGATATCGTCGATCCCTGCTCCGTGAAAACCTTGAGTCCGGAACAACGCGACGGCCGCGTCAAGGATCATTTCACGCCGGGGCTGTTCGGTCGTCGACATCTACGCCAAGTGTAGGCCCGGCGGTCGGCAGACTTGTGACGGTCATGTTGGGACAGTGACCAGACTGTCGGTAGTGTCTCGCTCGTGAAACTGTCCGCCAGCTTGCTTGCCCTTTCTGTCTTTGCGTCGATCTTCATCGGTGCTGGCACAGACCCGGTCCTGGCCGTCGGCGAAACGTGGCCGAACGCCAATGAATCGGACGGTTGTTCGGGCCTCCAAACCGCTACTCCGCTGGCCACGAAGATCGGATTCCTGTCCAATGGTGAGCGGATCCTCGGACCGTACGGTGACATGTTCGGTCGAACGGTCAGTGCGGTACGCAGCGACCTCGTCAAGTGGACGGTTCCCATGAGTGGCGGAAATGTCTCCATCAGCGTGCACGAGCGGGCGCTGCCGGCCTTCCAACAAGTGACCGCCAATCTCGCTGCCGAACAAGCCAAAGGTAACTACTACGCGGTTGGGTCAGACACGTATGGCTATGCGGCGAGAACCGTTAGCGGTTCGTACGGCATCTCGCGTCATACATTCGGAATCGCCATCGACATCAATGCTTCGAAGAACCCGTTCCAGGCGGGTCCTTTCGAGCCGGGCGACAAGTTCATCACGAACATGCCTTCCTGGTTCGTCAATGCATGGCGCGACGCAGGCTTCTGTTGGGGCGGCGACTGGAGGATATTCAAGGATCCCATGCACTTCTCCTGGCAGGGACCTGCCTTTACACCGGGCTATGGCGACCCCGCCCCTTCATATCCGGTGATAACCACTGGGACCAACTTCACGAACAAGGTGTTTGACGAAAGTACCTTCTTCGCCGGAAAGTCGGGAGTCCATCTGATCGGCGACGTCAGCGGGGATGGAGCCCCCGATCCGGTGCGAGCCTTCGACAAGAACGGAAACATCGTCGTGCAATACGTGTCCACCCGGTCCGACTATGCCGAATGCTCGGGAGCTTCCGGAGCGATCCCGAACGCTTCGATCGAAACCCATGAGGTCATTGTCGGAGATTTCGCCGGGTTTAGACGAGCTGAGGTGGGAGTAGTCGACGAGTCGGGAAGTACCGTTGGCATCGAACTGCTTTCCCAGCGCGGCGAACCCGGCGACACCATTGAGATCGCAACTTCGATTCCGGTGCGAGCCGACCAAACCTACGTGGTCGGTGACTACAACTGGGACGGCACACCTGACCTGTACGTAATCATCAATCAGGGTGCCTCGACCGACGTTGAGGTCTGGGATGGCGCCTCGGCATACGCCACCAAACTGACCGAGTTCATCGGATTGTACGGCGATACGACCGGCTGGCAGTTCTCCCTTGGCGACAGGGATCTTGATGATCGTCCCGACCTGTATGCGTTCGAGCCGTCCGGCTCCGGAGCGGTGGCCCACATCTATACGAACAGCGGCCAAAACCTCACGGTTTCCAGCACCATCGACCTTGCGTCGGGAGCGGCAACCGTCGCAGACTTCGATGGAGACGGCCGCGATGACGTCTGGCTCAATGCAGACGGCGCCTCATTTGCCGCCTGGATGGGCAGCAACGCCAGCGCGACGTCGTCGTGGTTCCGAAATCCGAAGTGGGAATGTCCAGACCAATGGGACCCGCTCGACTACGAGGGAACGTTTCTCGATGATGACGCTTCAGTTTTTCAGGCCGATATCGAGTGGCTATTTTCAGCGAAGATAACCTTCGGATGTAACCCACCCAAGAATGATCGTTTTTGCCCTGATAACACGGTCACCAGGGGTCAGATGGCCGCGTTCCTTTCGAGAGCTCTCCATCTTCCGGACGGCCCCAGTGCAGGGTTTTCTGACACCGGCGAGTCCATTTTTGCGGATGACATCGATAAGTTGGCCGCGGCCGGGATCACGTACGGCTGTCACGACGGCACGCGGTTCTGTCCAGACAACCCGATCACTCGCGAGCAAATGGCAGCATTTTTGGTGAGGGCGCTTGGCTACTCGACCCAAGCGAACGACCCCTTCACCGACGACGACACGTCTCAGTTCGAAACGGATATCGAAAAGTTGGCCGCCGCCCAGGTAACCCTTGGTTGTAATCCGCCGGCGAACACACTCTTCTGCCCGAAGCAACCGGTGACTCGCGGCCAGATGGCCGCCTTCTTGCACCGCGCTCTTGGATAACTCCCACGAGGTCGTCTTCGGGTCTCGCCGCGCCCCCGGAGAAAGACCGGTCGTGATCTAGCCGCGGAACTCCAAGAACGCCCAACCCGCCCAGATGAGCGCTATCGCCAGCACGGCAACCACCTGGACCAGTGCGGCAATTCCGAACCCTTTCAGCGTGCCCTTCGTCGACGCCCAGGCCGCGGTTGGGTTG
>JAOUMT010000121.1 GCA_029881355.1 Acidimicrobiia bacterium
TCGAAGCGTGGTTCGTCTACCAAGATGGGCCGTAGTCCACTCGCGCAGTTTGGATCCGATATAGGATCCCAGCAGACCAGGACTGGAGTTACATGGCAGTTACATTCGATAGAACGATCGATGTGAAGTCGACACCGGCCGACGTGTGGGATCGGCTTCTTGAATTGGACTGCATCGCGGGGTGGGTGGAGATCATCGCAGATGTCGAAGAAACCACGCATTTGGCCACCTATACCGCTGTCCTCACCGACTCCGTGGGGCCATTTCGAATGTCAGCCGACCTTGACATTGATGTGACGGAGCACGCGCATCCGGTTCTCATCAAGTTCACCGCAGATGGAGAGGACCGTCACGTAGGTTCACGGATCTGGGTTGACGCCACCCTCGATCTCAAGGCCGACGGAAGCGGTTCAGAGCTGAGATTCCACGGCGAGTACGAGGTGACCGGGCGAGTTGCGACGCTCGGCGCATCAATGATTCGTTCGAAGGCGTCGGCATTGCTTGACAAGTTTGAAGCGGGCGCCCGCCGAGAGTTCGGCTAGAAACCGCCAAGTCAGCGCAGGCGTAGGTCGGTTTGGCCCGCCACGGATACCTCTTCACTCGACCTTCCGCGTGCTAGGCGCGTCTCTCGAAAAATCCTGCTTTCCGACGCTTCGCATTGGATCCAAAACTATGGTGACAAGATCGACTGGAGGAAACGTGGCCGAGACGAGAACCACGACGTCCCACTACTCCGTGCAGAAAAAGCGCAGAGCGGATGTCCTTGCATACTGGAAAGAGCACCAGAGAACCATTGTCCGCGGCGACGAAGTCGTAATGGTCGACACACCGCGAGGAATGCGCCGCGGTGTCATGGTTAGTGCAGACGGCGACAAACCCAGCGTCAACCTCGATGCCAACGTTCACGAGATTGACCCAGGCGAAGTTTCCACCGTCCACCGGCACTCCTGGGATGCCATGGCGTTCGTCGTTGAAGGGTCTGGCTGGACCGAAGTCGACGGTCGTCGTCACGACTGGAAACCGTGGGACACCATCTACTTACCTGGCTGGGCCTGGCACCGGCACGGAAACGAAGGTACCAAGAAGGCCCGATTCATCACGTTCAGCGTGCAACCCTTCGTCGAACTACTCGGGTTGGCGGTACTTGAGGATGCCGGCCACGCTGACGTCGCGACGCTGGCCCCCCGTCCGCTGACCACCGAAGCCGGACTTGGCAACGACCCGTACTCGAACCGTATGCGCCGACTCAACGAAAAGGGACTCGAACAAAATGAGTCGCGAATTCTGACCGCCTATGACGATGTCAACTTTCGGGTGAGTCCGCGAGGGGCCCGTAGTGGCTTTCTCCTCGATTCCTCGATCGGCAACCGAACTCAAGGACTCACGGCAGTCATGCATCAGCTGGCACCCGGGTTGTACCAATCCCGCCATCGGCATGGTGGAGAGGCCTGGCTCTACGGTGTGACGGGTACGGGATACAGCATCGAGGACGACGAAAAGATCGAGTGGGGACCGGGAGATCTGGTTGTCGTTGATCATTGGGCCTGGCATCAGCATTTCAATGCCTCCAAGACCGAACTTGCATCACTCATCCGAGTCCACAATTTCGATACGTTGTACATGGGGATGAGCGCTCTCATGGCCCCGCTCAACCTCTTTGAAGAGCTGCCGACACTCGACGCCCCAGATCTGACAGGAGTGGAGTGGCCAGATCCCCAGGCTGGTCGACCCAGTGGGTAGCCTGACTCCGCACGACTGGCGGGAAGACCGATACAGCTTCCTCCGCTGGCGGGTTCTTCCCGATCCGGCATGGTCGGAGTGGTGGGATCGGATCCATATCGACGTGGGCATCAAGCGCCGACTCAGGGCGCATGCCAACTTCTCGCTCAGACATCGGAGCGAATATTCCCCGGTCGGTTTGCCGTTGCACGGCATCGCTCTTTTGCACGGACCCCCCGGGACCGGCAAGTCATCTCTCGTTCGCGGGTTGGCCAATGTCGTCGCTCAGGACATGTTGGCGGACGGGTTCAGTGACCAACTCATCTTCGCGGAGATCGACCCCCACGCCCTCCCTTCGCAGATGCTGGGCGAGAGCCAAAGAAACACGCTCAATCTGCTCGAGAAAGCAATTCCTGAACTAGCAGACAAGGGATACCCGCTGATCTGTGGAATCGACGAAATCAACAGTCTGGCAACGAGCCGGCTGCTGACCACCGGCGGCCGGGATCCGATCGACGTGATGCGAGCCACCGACGCCGTGCTCCGGGGCCTCGACTACTTGGCTGCTTCCCACCCCAACGTGTACATCGTTGGAACCTCCAACTTCGTCGCCTCACTCGATGACGCTCTCTTTGACAGACTCGACGTGGCATTTGAAATCCCCCTTCCCGACGTCGAACAGATCTCAATGATCCTCAGCGACACCTTCTCCGAGTTCCCCGTGGTGAAGATTGACGTCGAGGAGTTATCCAGCCTCGCTACCGCCATGGTGGGCCGGTCAGGAAGAGACATCCGGAAACTCGTGCTTGAAGCGGTTGTGACGCGCGACGCTCTCCCAGATGAACCATTGACCGCAGACGACTTATTCGAGGTGATCCAGTGAGCGGGTTGATTGAAGACGTATGCGGAAGGATCGAATCCTCCAAAGAAGATTTGGCCGAGATTGCCCTCAGGTTGGGCAATACGTACGGCCCCCTCGGGAACGAAGAGCCGACGGCGCGTGTCGCATATGAGTGGTATCGCGACAACGGGATGAATGCCGATCTGGTCCCGATGATCGAAGGCCGGGCATCAACCGTCGGGCTGCTTCGTGGTGATGGGAGTGGCAAGTCGATCATTTTCAACGCTCACCTCGACACCGAGGCGTCCGGACCCGAGTACGACAAACTCATGAACGCCCCCGATCCCAACAAGGTGGGGGCCCGACGAGACGGAGACCATCTTATCGGTCACACCGTCCAGAACGATCGCGGGTGCATGTCGGTCCAGATGGTGGCTGGTCGCGCCATTCACCAATCGGGCACTGTCCTAAAAGGTGACATCCTCCTGAAGTCGGCGGCCGGGGAAACCGGCGCCGCACCGGTTGACGAATACCAAGGCATGCAGTACGAATCGAAAGGTCTTGGTACCACCTGGATGGTTGATCGCGGTTATACCGCCGACTACGCCGTAATCGCGGAAACGACCGACTTCTCGGCATCGTGGGTGCAATGTGGTGCCACATACTTCAAGGTCAGCTTCACCGGTCGCAATATGTATACACCTCGCCTGGAGCGACCAGACGGGTTGGCTGATCATCCGAACGCCATCGTGCGGGCAGCCGCGGTGGTGACTGCCATCGAAGCGTGGGCCATCGAGTTCGAGGCCCGCCGGACTGTCGAGACTCCATGCGGAACGATGGCTCCGAAAGCGCAAGTCGGTGCGTTCCGAGGCGGGTTGCCCTGGCGCCCCAACCGCTCATCGACGTATGCAGCCCTGTACGTCGATGTCCGAACCCTCCCGGGTGAAGAAGTCGCACCAATTCACCGGGAGTTGACTGCGGTTGTCCGAGCGATCGACCCGGCTGCCAGCGTCGACATCACGATGTCGAAGGCGGGTTTCGGGGCAACCGAGGAGGGGATCCGTCCCCTGATTGAAACTATTCGAAACGCCCACGAATACGTACGGGGCGAACCGATGCCGGACAAGGCCGAACCGGCGGTGGTCTCCATGTGGAGAGACACCAACGTCTACAACCGGGTCGGAATCCCCTCTCTGACCTTCGGGCCCAGTCGCGGTCAGGCAGCTGTCCAGGGGACGGGATCAATGGAACTGAACAACATGATTGAAGGCGCCAAGATCTATGCGCTCACGGCCCTCGCAATCGGCGGATCGATCACCCTAGGGATGTAATGGGCACTGTTGGACCGCAGCAAGGACTGAAGGGTTGGGGGTGCGCCCTCGTGGCCGACCCTGCGGCCACGCTACGGCTCTGGTCGCAGGTCCAGAGTATGGCTCTAGACCCGACCCAGAGCCACGTGAACGGTCTCCGTTGCCAGCTCCCTGACGTGAGGAGTGAGGTGTAATGGAGATCTTCGACTCGATGCTCCCTAGCCTCGCAACCTTTTTCACATGGTCGGTCCTGTTGTGGTTCTTCATTGGCATCTTGAACGGCATGATCTTTGGAGCGCTCCCTGGTCTCAGCGGATCTGTCGGTATCGCGCTCATGGTGCCACTCACATTCGGGCTCGGAACGGAAGAGTCCATGGCGCTCTTCGTTGCAGCCCTAAGCGGACAAACCTTCGCTGGCTCCATTTCGGCAATCCTCTTGAACACCCCTGGTACGTCACCCAACGCCGCCACAACCCTCGATGGGTACCCGCTCGCCCAAGCAGGCCGCGGCGGATTCGCCATAGGTATCTCAGCTGGGTCATCGGCGTTCGGTTCAGTAATCGGGTTCTTTGTGCTGTTGGCCCTCTTGCCGGTGGTTCGAACAGTGATTCTGGCGTTTTCGTTCCCCGAATTCACGATGTTGGCGGTATTGGGATTGGCCGCCATCGCTGCCGCTTCGACGGGATCACTCATCAAGGGACTCATCTCCGGTGGTGTCGGAGTGCTGTTTTCCTTTGTTGGTTTTGCCCCGGTTGCCGGAGAGTTGCGCTACGTCTTCGGCCAACCTCAGCTAACACAAGGTGTCGATCTCATCGCGGCGCTCATCGGATTGTTCGCATTGAGCGAGGTATTGCGACTGTTGGTCAAGGGCGAGTCGGTCACACATGACCCTGCGATGCTTAAGTTTCCGAAGGCCCAAGTTTGGGAGGGTCTCCGATATGTCTTCACACAACCGTGGCTTCTCATCCGGAGTTCTGTCCTCGGAACCGCGGTTGGGATCGTCCCAGGAGTTGGCGGCACGGTTGCCTCGTTCTTGGCCTATTTTCAGGCGGTCCACACATCGGATGACCCCGAGACGTTCGGCAAGGGCAACCCAAAAGGGGTGTTGGCTCCCGAGGCAGCAAACGACGGCAAGGATGCGGGTTCAGCGCTGCCATCCTTGGCGTTTGGGCTTCCCGGGTCCTCTGACTGGGCGATCATCCTTGGTGCGCTGATCGTTCACGGGATCAATCCGGGGCCGAATCTGATTCGAGAAGCACCCGAGGTCGTTTGGATCGCCATGTGGGTGATCTTCTTTGCCAGTTGGGTGACCTCTGGACTCGGCCTGCTGGCGGCTCCGTATTTTGTTCAGGTAACCAAACTTCGTCCCGGTGTGCTCGCTCCGGTAGTCGGTGTCCTGGCCATGGTCGGCTCCTATGCATTACAACGCCAGTTCATTGACGTGGTCTTTGCGCTTGGTTTTGGAGTCATGGGCTACTACATGCGCCGCTACAACGTTCCGCCGGTGCCGATGATTCTTGGCCTACTTCTTGGCGACTCCGTAGAGCGATCTCTGTTCCAATCGCTCCAGATCTTTGATGGTCCGATGGTGTTCGTGACCCGGCCGATCTCCTTGGCCTTGGTGATCATCACCATTCTCATCCTCGCTGCTCCCGTCCTCAGCCTCAGACGACGTGCGAGAAGGGAGACCATCGATGCCGCGCGGTGAACGTATCCTGATCGGGTTCTATTTATTCCTGTCGGTTGCCGCGACTGTCCTGGCCTTCAACTTCAAACTGCCCGAGGCACGATCGTTTCCGCTTCTGGTTGGCTTTGCCACCTCCGTACTCATCGTGATCTACTTCGTGGTGTCTTCCAGCGACGTGCTGTCGAAGAAGATGCGGCCGTTCATGGTCGACGATCTTTTCATGAAGATCGACGGTCAAGTGAGTCAGGAGGCTGTCGACGAAGGCGAAGAAAGCCTCCGAAAAGTTCGAGAACGTCAGTTGATCGCCATGCTGGGTGGCTTTGGTTTGTTGGCCTGGCTGGTCGGCTTGACCGTAGCGATCCCGTTCTTCTTGTTGACCACGATGCGCAAGTTCGCAGGAGAGAGCTGGAAGACCTCGATACAGGTGACTGCCGGCACGTGCTTGTTTCTCTACGTCGTGTTCGTGGCGATCCTGCGACTCAAGCTGCACTTTGGACTACTGGGCGGGTTGTAGATAGGTTTTGGCCAAGGACATACCTTGGCCATTGAAAATAGGAGGAGATATGAGAATGCCGACTAAACGAATCCTGGCAGCGCTAGGAGCACTATCGCTTGTGGCTGCTGCCTGTGGTGGTGGGGCGTCTGACTATCCAAGCGAGGACTTCACCTGGGTGGTTCCTTATAGCGAGGGCGGCGGGTTCGACACTTACTCTCGTGGTTTCGCCGACGCCATGGCGGCGTCACAGCTCCCTGAGGGGATCAACATTGGCGTCCAAAATATAACCCCGATTGCTGAAGGCCTGAGTGGCGTATTCGCTTCCGACAGTCAGTACACGCTGGCGATCCTTCCAATGCCGGCGGCGGCGGCTCAGGAGATCCAATTCGGCGATGTCGCCAACTGGGTTACCGACGAGTTCACTGTCCTGGGTTCCATCGAAGAGAACGCATACGTTGTTTACGTCGCAGCTGACGGACCGTATCAGACCTATCAAGACCTGATGGCTGGAACGGATATGAAGGCTCTCACGGTTGAAAAGGGTTCCTCGTCCGGTTTGGCGACGGCAGTCACCATCAACGCGCTCGGACTCGATGCTGAGATCACGTTCGGAGCTGAAGGATCACAAGAAGTGGCGACCGCTCTGGTTCGCGGCGACATCGACTTCATCGTGTACGGGACCAGCGATGTCCTTGGGTTCATCGACTCTGGAGACCTGAAAGCGATTCTGTTCTTAGGAATCGAAGACCAACGCCCGGCGGGATTCGACTGGCTGGCCGACGTGCCGAACCTAGCGGATGCAGGGTTTCCCGACGCGGCGGGTTCGGTAACCGAGATGCGCCTCATCGTGGCTCCACCTGGGCTTCCGGCCGATGTCGTGACTTATCTCGAAAACGCAGTGGAAGCGACGCTCAATAGTCCCGAGCTCGCCGCATGGTCTGAGGAAGCCGGGCGCCCGTTGGTGCCTCGCAACGCGGCTTCGGCACGTAACGCAATGGCAAATCAGATCAACACAATGCGGGACCTGGTTCCAGAATTGGTGGAAAAGGGCCAGCTGTAAGCGCCAACTGTGGGCCTGGGTCGGTTCCGTCCCGGGCCCACAGTTATTCAAATGGAAGGCTCAATCGGGTAGGGCTTGAGCTCGCAAGTCAGTGACCTGGACGGCTAGCGCTTCCTTCACGTGCCGAAGGTGACTTTCCAGCCAAGCTGCCGCAAGGTCGGGATTACCCATGGCTATCCGTTGTAACAACCCGCGGTGGTCTTCGGAGCGGAGACTGGTCAGCTTCCACGTATAGCGGCCAACCTCGGCCCGAATCGACATGATGGTGCTCACCACCCGGGGCGTGTTCCCGATGGAGTAGAGCGACTCGTAGAAATCGAGCCGGCTTCGGAGCCATTGATCGGGCGCGGCGTGTTCCAATGCATCGGCCAGTTCTTCGAGTTCGGACAGCTGGTCCGCCGAAATGGCCAGAACGGTCTTTTTGAGAGCGAACGCTTCGATGAGAACGCGGATCTCATAGAGATCGGAGAGTTCTTCGGCAGACAGGCTTGTGACAACTGCGCCACGATGCGGGAGCAGGTCCACGAGGCCCTCGGATTCGAGTTGTCGCAAGGCAGCCCTGATTGGCATACGACTCACGTCGAGAAGTTTCGCCAGGCGATCCTGCGGCAGGCGCTCATCTGGTTGGAACAGACCGGCGACGACCGCGTCACGAATCACCGATGTGGCACGATCTTCGGCTGTCCGGAACCGCTCCTTTGCCGCCTCGACCAGGCTCTCCAGAGTTATGGCACCGTCCGGATCCGATGACAGGTTCATATGCTCGTTCCCCTCATGAGACGCTGTTCCAGTGGGCGAAGAGCAAGCGCGAGAGCTGCTGATGCCACTGTGAATATACCGACGAGAACGAAGGACGCTCGAATACTGCTGCCGACTACCAGCAACCCGAAAGCAACCGGCGCCAGAAACTTGGCGAAGTTACGAAGCGCACCTGTCGCAGCTACAAACGATGCCCTGTGTTTGGGAATGGTCGCCGACGTTACAAACGAATTCGTGAAGACGCCCATCAAGCCATCTGAAACGCCGTAAGCGACAGCAGTAACCAGAATGAGCACAGCCGACGGAACGAGAACTATCAAAACGAGTGAAGCACCCATCATGACGGTGCCGAGAGTAATCCAAGCCGTTGGGCGTCCTACCAGTGCCAACCTGCCGGCTCCAAGGGCGATCACCGTACCCGACAGCGCTGCCACGCCAATAACCAGGCCGGCGAACGCCGGACTGAAACCACGCACATCAACGAAGAAGAGAGGCAAGAAGGTAAGCATCGAGAACTTGAGGAACATCCTCAGAATGCCCATGTACTGGAGAGCCGCGATACTGAGGTTTTTGAACACATGCCCCAAATCCCGAAACCTGGCGCCACGCTTCTTGTCAGAGGTGAGCGCGGGCGGATCCACGACTGCCGCCAGAACGGCAATCCCAAAGGGAATGGCAATCATCTGCCCGAGCCAGGGAATCGACCATCCAACGCCGACGAGTAGACCGCCCACGATCGGTAGCAGACCGTCACCCATGCTCATGGCCACCGACCTGCGGCCCTGAGCGCCAATCAGCAAGGGACCTGAGAAGGCGTCTCCCAGGATGGTCATGGTCAAAGGAAGCAAACCCGCGAACATGACGCCTTGAACGAATCTGACCCCCAGGAACAGCTCAAAGGAACCTGCCACCACCGGTAGCAACGCTCCGCAGACACCAAAGCCAATGAACGAACTACCGAACACAATCCGACGACCGACCCGGTCGGCGAGCACCGCCA
>JAOUMT010000122.1 GCA_029881355.1 Acidimicrobiia bacterium
CGCTTTTCATGCGAACTCGTTCTGGAACCAGCCAGTCGCGTCAAACGCTGAAGTCGACCCGAACTCGGCGGGAATCATCAACTTCCTGATGAACGACAACGACTTGAACGGCTGCCTCACCCTGGCTGGCACCCCGGGCAACTCGTGGGGCATGCCCTCGTTCGTCGCCGACGCCTCGGACCCGGTCTACAACGTGGTCTCGACCAACAACTCCGTTCCTCCAGAATTTGGATCACTCCGGATACCCAACGGCGCGATTGCCGCCGACACCTCCGACGGCGAAATGGTCGTATATGACCTGGCTAAGGGCGTCGTCGCGCAGCTATCGAAGGCCACGTATGCCAACAATAAGTGGACCGTCAGCGGGGGCAGCATCGCCTACCTCGATTCGAACGGCATCGACGGACGCCTGGACGCCTCGGATGAACCTAAAAATCGCGGAACGTTCCGCGGCTATCCGGGATCGGTATCGATGGTGCATTACGACGACATCGCCGACGGCAAGCTGGACAACGTCGTCAAGATCGGCGTGAACACCGCCCATAGCGGTCATGTCTTCCCGATGCTCAACAGCGACGGTGATACCACCAACCCGAATGCCCCCCGGCAGGGCACCCGTATTCGCATTAAGCCAGACGTGAATCTGGCGGCACTCGGATTGTCAGGTCAGGCGCTGACGATCGCCAGGGGACTCCAAGAGTATGGCATGATCGTCGGTGACAGCACGGGCGGCGCCATGGTTCTCAAACTCGAAGACACCGAGGCCAGCGGACGCGGCCAACTGTGGAACCTGAATCGAGAAAGCCTCTGCAAAATCAAAGGCCAGCATTGGGAAGTGCTGGTCACTCCTGGCGTCCCGCCGGTATCTGGTCCGCCATCTCCCAGCGGGTTCTCCGATGTCTCCGGTCACCTATTCGAGGGCGACATAACCTGGTTGGTCGATGAAGGCATCACCTCAGGCTGTGGCTCAAGCAAGTTTTGCCCTGACAAGTCGGTCACCCGCGGGCAAATGGCGGCTTTCTTGAACCGGGCGCTGAACCTCAAGGCTGCACCTTCGGCCAACTTCGCCGATACCGACGGCCACCTGTTCAAGTCGGACATCGACCGGCTCTTTGCTGCCGGCATTACCACTGGCTGTGCACCGAGCAAGTTTTGCCCTGATAGACTCGTCACGCGAGGAGAAATGGCTGCATTTCTCGTGCGGGGTTTCAAGTTGAAGGCCGGGGGGTCATCTCCCTTCACTGACATCAGCAGCAGCGTATTTGCTGCCGACATCGTGGCGTTGGAGAAATCTGGAATCACGCACGGGTGTTCACCCACAACTTTTTGCCCGAAACGGTACGTAACCAGGGGCCAGATGGCCGCGTTTTTGAGAAGGGCCATGGACGGCTGATCCAAGCCGAAGTGATTTGAGCAACAGTGAGGTTGGGGGGATCGACGCGCCCGTAGGCGAGGGCCTCGATTCAGAGTCGCATAGTCAAGTCCGCGGATCCAGCTTGCTGTTGGCTGGTCGAGTCATGTCGTCCTTCATCGGCTATGTGACTCAAATTCTCATCATTCGCTACCTGGCGAAGAGCGATTACGGGGCGTTCGCTTATGCCTTGTCGATGGTGGCGGTGCTCCAAGCGGCCGTGCAGCTCGGCATGGACCGTGGGCTGGCGCGCTACGTTCCGATCTTCGACGAGAACAAAGACTCTGGTTCCATGTTGGGAGCGATGACCTTCGTCGGTGGGCTCACTGCTGCGCTCGGGACGATGGTCGCCGTCGGATTCTGGGCAGGACGCTCCTTCATCGCCGGCAACTTGATTGAGGACCCCGCCGCGGTCGCCATGCTGGCGATATTGATCGTCCTGGTACCCGTCGACGCGCTGGACAACCTCATGGTCACCGTGCTTGCGGCGTTCAGAAAGACCGGAGCCATTTTCCTTCGCCGCCATGTCGTCGCTCCCCTGCTCAAGCTCACGGCAGTTGCGCTACTTATCCAGACGGATTCCACGGTCGAATTTCTGGCCGTCGGCTACGCCGTGGCCGGGGCGCTTGGTCTGGTGATCTTCGGGTCGGTGCTTTTTCGCTACCTCGTCGGTCGACGCCAGGAGCATTCGGGCCTCGGGCTGAGATTCCCGATCCGAGATCTTGCGACTTTTTCGCTTCCTTTGCTTTCGACGGACCTGGTCTTTATGGCCATCAATGCGAGCGACGCCGTGTTACTCGAATGGTTCGGATCGGTGTCCGATGTCGCCGCGCTGCGAGCGGTTCAGCCGACAGCCAAGCTGACTCAGCTGGTTCTGACTTCTTTCGGCGTTCTGTACATTCCGTTCGTGGCGCGGCTTTATGCGCGGGGCAATCACGAAGACGTCAGCCGACGGTACTGGCAGACGGCCAACTGGATCATGATCCTGACGCTTCCTGTATTGATAATGTGCCTCCTGTTCAACCAGGAGTTCACCACCAGGCTGCTTGGAGAGGACTATGCAGACTCAGCCATCCTGCTCGGCATCCTGGCCGGCGGCTACTACATCAACGCAATGTTTGGATTCAACGGGATGACTCTCAACGTCTATCGAAAAGTCGGATTCCTGGTAGGAATCAATGGGATTGCGCTCGCCGCCAACATCGGGCTGAATGTCATACTCATCCCGCTGTATGGGCCGATGGGTGCAGCCCTGGGTACGGCCGGAACCTTCCTCGTGCACAATCTGGCGAAGCAGTACGGCCTTGCTCGCAAAACAGAGGTCTCGGTTGCGGGTTCCGAAACATGGCGTATCTACGCGATCGTGGCGGTAGTGGCAGCGATCGCGACCTACGCGGGTTACGGGCTTGCGCTTTCGTTCGAACTACGGGTGGCGCTGTTCGTGGCGCTGTCGCTCGCCGCGGTGGCAGCTAGTCGAAACATTCTCAACGTGGAAGATACTTTTCCCGGCCTCGGACGGATTCCGCTGATCAAGTATCTGGTCAAATGACTCTGCTCGCCGGAACCCGGCGACTCGTTATGGCCCCCTCGTCCAACTTGCCCCAAGTGGCCGACGCCGCCTGGCTGTTCCTGATCCCAAAGCACGCCCGAGTCCTTGTGCTCGGCAACGCGGACCTGGTCAGAGCCGAGCTGGCCCACATTCGGGCCGACGTCGTAACGACGGCGCCGGACGGACCATGGACGGTGGAGGGACCGATCGACGCGCTGGTCGTTGAGCAAGCTGATGTCGAGTGGGTTCGGAAGGCGTATCGCGATGCCGAGCCGGTTATGGGACCCGACTCCGTGGTGGTGCAGTTGCCTGGCAGCGCCTCCGTTCCAGGAGACCGCGATTGGATCATGCTGGGAGGTCCCAAACCGTCTCGAACAGCTCGACGACTTCGCCGGATTGTGACTCTCGGGGTCGCCCGGCTGACGACGCTGCTACACAGGGATGTTCCAACGGGTGTGCGTCAGCACGCCTCAGACGTCGGTTTTGTGAACATTCCGAACGATGTGTCGGCACGGCGCGACCCGCTCCAGACTGCGGCCAGTCTGCCAACCCTTCAGCCGCCCGACTACCTGTCGTTGATCGGCAAAACTCACGGACTCTCATTTGTATCCGATACGTGGTCATTCGGTCCACCGCGCGGTTTCGCCTCCCAGAAAGTCATTTTCGGCTTGCAGAGCGAAGACGGCAGCGAGATCATTGCCAAGCTGACCCAACGCTCGGCCTTCAATGCCCGATTGCAGGCCGAAGCCGACGCCCTTCGCTCCCTGAACCAGCTCGCACTCAAGATGGCTACTCCTGCTCTGCTATTCGCTGACGAATATGAAACGCTGACGATCGTTGGCCAAACGCGAATCACCGGCGCTCCGATGCGGGCCGTACTTGACCGCGAAGCCGTAGGACCGATCGCGCAGGCTGGTTTCTCAGCAATCATTGATCTGGGCGCCCGCACGGTTCGCGGTTCGGCACCCGGTGAGACCCTGCACGCAATGGAGACCCTGGCCCAAGATCTCATCGACATCTATCGGCCGCCCGCCGGAGCCATGGAGGCAGTCCGCAGCGCTGCCTCACATCTCGGTACATTTGAGTTGCCGGCCGTATTCATGCACGGCGATCTCGGCGTCTGGAATATGCTCTGCAAGGACGACGGCAGCGTTGGCGTTCTGGACTGGGAGAACGCCGATCCGGAAGGGGTGCCGATGTGGGACATGTTCGTCTACGCCCGTACGCTTGGCGTCTTCCAAGCCGATGCCTCAGGACGCCGGTACAGTTCCTCCGTTTTTACCCATCAGTTTCTCCGTGAGTCGGCGTTGCGATACTCGCTGATGTCTCACCTCAGCGAGTATCGTCGTCACGTGGATGTTCCAGCTGAGGCTGTTGATAGCTTGTTCGTTATGTGTTGGGCACAACAGGCTGTCCGGGAGGCTGCCGGCCAGGTCCAGCCGACGTGGCTGCAGACCCGAGGTACCCAAGTGCTTGCGGCTGCGCTCAGCTTTCCGTTCGGGTTTCGGGACTAGAAGAACCATGGTGACTCGATGAACCTCCGACTGGCGACAACGCGCGCGTGGCACCGCCTTCGTCGGCCGCTGACCCGCAATCGGTGGCTGTTCATGTGGCTGAGCCGACGCCGTGGAAGTCGCGCCAACCTCCTCGTCCGCCCGGACAGCGTCCTGCTCATCGAAGCCCCGATGCGGTCGGGAAACACCTTTGCAGTGGCATCGTTCTGGCTTGGCAATGGGCGAGAAGGGCACGTTGCCCGCCATGTCCACACCCCCGCTCACGTCCTCGAAGCAGTCCGCCTCCGGGTCCCGGCACTGGTTCTGGTTCGTGAGCCACGCGCCGTTGCGATTTCGCACGTGCTCCGGCGTCCCGCGCTCACGGTCCGAGATTCGCTCATCGACTACGTCGACTTCTTCACGACCATCGAGAAGGTTCGCGACCAAATCGTTGCCATCGAATTCGAAACGCTGATCAGCGACTTCCCGGGCGTAATCGCCACACTTAACGCGAAGTACGGGCAAACCTTCGCCAGTAGAGTCATGGACGACGAGTTCGAACAAGACGTGACCACCCTGGTCGAAGAGATGAACCGGGCGGAATCGGCTAGCGATGGGAAGATCGACGAGCTCCGGGTGGCGCGTCCGTCGGCCGCCCGGCAAACGCTCCGGAAGGGGCCAGAGATGGAATTGGAACGCCCCCGAGCCCAGGCCGCCCTGGCCAAGGCAACGGCGGTCTACGAGCGCTGGAAGTGAGCTCCACAGGCCTGATTCTGGCCATCGCCGCCGTCCCCGCAGTCCTAGCCGGCTTCCTGTGGATGTCGAAGCGTCGGGTACGGTTTCTTGCCGCCTATCTGGCAGTCCTACCGTTCGGCTCGGCAATCGCTCTGCCGATCGGCCTTCCCCGAGCGTTCTCGACTGTCTCGTCGCTGCTTGGTGTCCTTGTCGGCGGTCTCTACGTGTGGCGTTGGATCAGCGAACGGCCCGGCCTGAGGATTCCCTCGATGAGCGTTCCATTTTGGGTTCTCTACTTCGCCTGGGCCGTCGCGACATCGGTTTGGACGATCAAAGCCCGGGTCACGACGAACAATCTCATGGTCCTTGGCGTTCTGGTTGGCCTGTTCGTCGTAATCGTGCTCACTCCAATCACCCGTGACGAATTGCGGGAGGTAAGGGCGTGGATCGCCGCAGGCGGTGGCCTCACTGGGTTATACGCCCTGGCTTTGGCTGCCTCAGGGACGCTAACGCTTACCGGAGCCGGGGTGGCACGGTTCGAAATAACCGGCGCCGGTGGCGGAGAGGGCGGGGATCCGAACATCACTGCCGCGGCCCTCATCATGCCGATCGCCGTTGCCCTTTGGGAAGGGTTGAATCCCGACCGACCGAGGCGCTCAAGGATCGTGTTCTTGGCCTCGGCCGGGTTGGCCGGAGTGGCCGTACTGCTCACCGCTTCGCGGGGTGGGATCTTATCGATCGTGATCGTGGTGCTGATCACCTTGCTCTCGCAGCGACGGGGACTTGGATCGATGATCCTCATTGGTCTCATGGTGCTCCCCGCCGCACTCCTGGTTCCGGCAACCTTCCAGGAGCGGGTCGACAACACAGGCACAACCGGGCGTACAGCCATTTGGAAACTGGCGATCGAGAGTTGCCCGGAGTATTGCCCGATTGGCTCTGGTTTTGGCACGTTCGCCGATGTGCACGAGGTGGCGTTCCTCGAAACGCAAGGTGCGACCGGCACCAAGATCCGGTACCAAGCCCATTCGATATGGTTCGAATCGCTGATCGAAGTAGGCGTGCTTGGTTTTGCTCTCCTGGTGGCTGCCATCTACGTCACGGTGCGAGATCTTTGGCGTTTGCCGGTGCGAGACCGTCAGGGAGCGTTTGCCGGCTTAGCCGCGCTTCTGTTCGCGAATACGTTCCTGTCGAACCTGACGTTCAAATACTTCTGGCTCGGTCTCATCTACGCGGTTCTGGTGGTAAGCGCCGTCGATAGCGAACGAACCAGCGAAGCTAGGACTCCTCATCAGGTGACGAACTGAGCGCCCGGGCCTGTTTGATCCAATCGGCGACCGTGCCGTACCGCACTTCCATTGTGTAAGCCAGGCTGCTGGCGTTGGCGCTCGCCAGGTCCTCCACCGTGGCGATACCTACCGTTGTGAGTCGCTCGGCGAAGACCGCCCCAATCCCTCTGATAGACCGAAGGGTCAAGTTGTCGTCGCCGGCGTTTGCCATGTCACGGCGTCCCGGCGGTGGCTTACGGTAACCGTTGGTGGAGCCGGCCGGCGCCAACGGAGGGGCTCCACGGGCCGCTGAAGACCCCTCATCGGATTGAGTCGGCAGGTCATCAGAGGTAGGGATGTCCGTAGGCCCGGAGGCGAGGTCAGGCTGTGGCTCGGATTCGTCGATGGTGTCGTCGTCGCTGTTCGCCTCCTGTGCGTGTAGTCGGCTCGCCTGACTGATCCAGTCCACCACAATGTCGCGTCGAACTTCGATCGCATCCGACAACCACTTGCCGTCCGCAGTCCCAAGTTCCTCCAGCGAGGTTATTCCAGCGGCGACAAGTCGAGCGGCAAATACCGCGTCGACCCCTTCGACGATCTCCAAGACGTGGGCTGCTTCTTCATCCACAAACAGCAGCGGATGAAGCGGGGAGGGCTGAGCGATCTTCTCGAGCGGCGTAACCAGCGGCTCAAAGGCGTCTATCTCATCTCTGCTCGATATCGATGGAGTCGTTTGCGGTTCTGGACGTGGCGGTGGGGGCGGCGTGATCGAGCGTTCGATCGCCGGCCTGGCTGTGTGGGGAGACGCGACCGCCGGTTGCTCGACGGGACGTTCCGGGGCTGGGATGGCCGGCTGAGAACCCATCTTCACGGTCCCTATGATGTCCTGTTCTGGCTCGGGCGTTTCGGTTGGCCGAGAGGTTGGGCGGGCCGGTCCTTTGAAAAATGGCACATTACGGTCAGATGCCTGCAGGAAACCAACCAGTGCGGCCAAGCCGGCCACCAGCAGCGCCCCGGCCACAACACTGAAAACGATGTTGGGAAGTCTCGACACTTCCAAGGGGGTTTCGACGATGGGCGCCTCAACCTGAAGAGCAAAAGACCCAAGGCCCGGCCCGATGCGATTCATTTCCTCGGCGAGAGCTCGACCCGCGGCGTTGGCATATAGGGCGGCGAGTTCCGGGTCGGGGTGAATTGCCTCAATTTCGAGTACGGTCGTGCCCTCGACCGGGCTGATGTCCACTATGGCTGGTATGAGGTCGTCAGGAGAAATCCCGGTCCCCGCATAGTTGGCCGCGAGGCGAGCGACGGTCCCTCCATTGAAGATGGCCACCGCGGTGCGGGGTAATCCATCGACGCGGATGGCCAGTTCCGAAGCAACAACGAGGGCCTTGGTCTTGTAAAGAGGCACGTCTGGCTCTCTGGCAAGCGCGACGACGTTGAGGGTGGCGACCACCACCAGGAACACGGTGATGAACTTCCGCTTATTCAACCGGAGCGTCGACGCTACATCCATAAACTTGACCTGCTGACTTACAGAGACACCGCTGACCGTGGCGGCGGCATCACTGTCAGTTTTCCCTGGGCGAGTTGATTCTGTCTGATCCATTCTGTGACAGCCATAGTACAAGACTCGTGAGTCGCTGTGGATCGGCAGGAAAAATCCTTCCCAAATGGGCGTAGCATCACGGCTCGTACTACATTACGCCGCTGAGGGAGCGGCTGTCGCGCTGGCAGCCAATTGCACAAATCAAAACACCAATGCACTTGGGGGCATCGTGACAAATCGTTTATTGCGCGGATCCATGGCTTTTGTCGTGGTTCTATCGCTTGTATCGCTCGTGGCAATCGTCACAAGTAGCGACTCACTATCGGCTCTCGCCACCAATACGTTCGTAGATGACGATGGCAACATTCATGAAGCAAACATCGAATACATCGCCGCAGCGGGCGTCACCAGGGGATGTAATCCTCCGGCGAATACGAACTATTGCCCCTCGGGAACGGTGACCCGGGGACAAATGGCGGCGTTCCTCGTCCGCGCTCTCGAGTTGCCACCAACCTCGGTGGACTTCTTCGTCGATGACAGCTCTTCGATATTCCAGTCTGACATCAACCGGCTGGCTGCATCCGGGATCACGCTGGGCTGCAATCCTCCGGCCAACACCAACTTCTGCCCAAACGGCAATGTGACTCGCGGTCAGATGGCTGCCTTTTTGAAGCGCGGGTTCAACCTGCCTGGCACCAACACGGACTTTTTCGTCGACGACTCGGCCTCGATTTTCGAAGGCGACATCAACCGTCTCGCCGCTTCTGGCATCACGCTGGGATGCAATCCCCCGGCCAATACGAATTTCTGCCCGAACCAGACGGTCAAGCGCGACCAGATGGCTTCGTTCTTGGCCA
>JAOUMT010000123.1 GCA_029881355.1 Acidimicrobiia bacterium
ATCCGGGTGATCACGTCGATCGGGCCGTACCCTTCACCACCCATTCTGATGTCACGAGTGTGCACTGATCCCCTACGCCTGCGGCTCACCGAAGTCCTCCATCGGCTCCACGCTGACGAGACAGCCCGACCATTTCTGAACCGCTGGAACGTCGCTTCGTTCGGCCAGGCCGACGATCGCGACTACCGCACTCTTCTAACCATCGGCTAGGCCGAGCTCGCGGCGCAACTCTCGGCACCGGACCGCGTCGGGAAATGATGTCTGAGTGCCCGGTCGAGTAACACTGTCGGAGGCGCAAGCCATCGCCAGCTGTGCGGCCGCAAGCTCGTCTAATCCGATCGCCAGACCGTGGCTAAAGGAGCCGACAAAGGCGTCGCCGGCTCCGGTTGTATCAACGGCCTCAACCCGGTCTGCTGAAACCCTGCGGACGGTGCCATCTTGACCAACGAGGGCAACACCTGCTTCTCCCAGTGTGACAACCAGGCGACATCTGGTTTCGGCTGCGAAGCGAGTCAGTGCTGCATCGTCAAACGGATCTCCACCTCCTATCGAGGCGAATTCGATCTCGTTGGGAATCAACCAGTCCGTGGCGGCAAGCAGTTCGTCGGCGATCGGCGCGGCTGGGGCAGGGTTCAGGAGCGTCAGCGTGCCAACCGATCTGGCTGCTTGGAAGGCTCTGGCCGTGACGGATTGCGGGATCTCAAACTGGCCGATGACGATGGCCGCTCCGGGATGTGCTTCGACTCCCGCGGCGGCCTGGTCGGGAGTGAGGAGATCATTCGCTCCCGGTACAATGATGATGCGATTCGTGCCGTCCGGTTCAACCCAAATCGGAGCGACTCCAGTCGAGCCCGGGGTGACATAAACGTGTGTGACATCCACGCCATACTCGGCGAAGTTGTCGAGATACATCTGTCCATATAGATCATCCCCAAGACAGCCGATCATGTGTACGTGACTGCCGAGCAGTCGAGCCATGACTGCTTGGTTGGCTCCCTTACCGCCAAATCCCATCTGAAAGCGATCCCCAACGACCGTCTCGCCGGCCTCGGGAACTCGCCGGGTATACGCAATCAGGTCGATGTTTGCTGATCCGACCACCACAATGTCGCTGGGTCCAGGCACCGAACGGCCTCCTCTCCGATATCTCATCCTCGCACACGGACTACGGTTCGGAGACGTCGACGAAGGATGGATATGGCGATAAGTGCATGGGATGGACCGATCCTCCGGTCCGTCCGTCCTGTCATCACTCAATCGCGGTCGGTCAGAACGAATATCGACTCGATCGCAACGGTGGCCGGGTGGATGGCGTTCGAAGAGTTCACTTTTCCATCCGGAGCAAGCGCAGGTCCATTTGCCTTGGGATCAACGCCCGACGAGATCGTCGACTTTGTGATGTTGGCCTCTGCGTTGAATTTCGCTTTTACCGACTTCAAGTCAGGCGTCAAATACTCGGTCGAGTACGACGGAACAATCTGGTCGGACACTGAAGGTATGTTCGTGAGGATCCATCAGGCTGTAGCCGCCGGGACCGACCTATGCGACGGATCTTTGATGGCAAAGATAACGTCATCAAATCTCGCCGATGTCTTCGCCGGTAACATCGTGATGCCGATGCTCGACGCGCGCGCCGAGATCCTCAACTCGATCGGATCGGTTCTTGAAGACCGATACGAGGGCCGATTTCACAACTTTGTCGCCTCCTGCCCTCCCGCCATGTACGACAACGGTGACGGACTGTTGGAGCGACTCATCGAAGAATTCCCCCGGTTCAACGATTCGAGTCCCTATCGAGGCGAGACCGTTCAACTGCACAAGCTCGGCCAGCTGGCGCTGTGGTCTCTGCACATGGGTCTGCATGGATCCGGTGATTGGGCACTGCGCGATCTCACGGATATGACCGCGTTTGCCGACTACATCGTGCCGGTGGCACTGCGCCTGATGGGTATCCTGGAATACAGCCCGGATCTCGAGCAGCGTATCAATTCGGGCACCATGATCGCCCGGGATAGCCCTGAAGAAGTGGAGATTCGCGCCCATACGGTTTATGCGACGGCACTCCTTACCGACGCCATAAACGAACTACGGTCCTCGGATCGCCAACTGGTAATCCCGCAGGTCGACTATCGGCTCTGGAAGTCATACCACGCTACGACCTGGCCACACCACCTGACCGAAACCGTCATGTACTAGCGACGGATTCGGTCTAGAGGGAGATCTTGTATCCGCCCGCTTCATCGTCCCACTCCATGGTCACGACCCCTTTGGTCTGCGCTGCCTTCATGAACTGCAGGAAGCTGCTGTAGCCGAACTGCTTCTCCGAAAACTGCGCGTCGCGTTTGCGCATCTGATCTTTCAGCCCGGACAACATGACGGTACCGTCTGTGGCGGTCTCGGCGATCACGCTTCTCATGAGGTCGAATGCCGCATCGGCCCCAGGGGATTCTGCGGGAAAGTCGATTTCAGGGTCACCCTTTGCGGGACCTTCGGAAAGCTCGATGACCCCCTGATCGCCGAGGTACCGAAGGAGCTCACCGAACGCCCGGAATCCGTAGTTGGCCTCCGAGAATGTCGGATCCTTCCGCAGCAGCGTGCGTTTCAGTTGGGACCCGAGGATGGTGCCGCCGGCGCTGCGTTTTAGGCCTCCGACGGTCGTGCTGACCAGTTTGGCGAGGTCATCAAGGCTCTCGCCTCCGGCGCTGGAAGTCGGTGCGGGCTCGGGCGCCGCGGCATCGGGAGCCGGTGGGGTCGGGCGTCGGGTTGTCCGTGGCTTGGCCGGCACCCCCGGTTCAACTCCCTCAAGGGTTTCGTAGAACAGAAACTCGTCACACGCTGGTGGGAGCAGGTTTGACGTAGACGCCCTGATCCCCACGCCAATCACCAGTTTGTTCAACTCGCGCAGCTTATGGACGAGTGGCGTGAAGTCACTGTCTCCGGTACAAATGACAAAGGTCGAAACGTAGGAGCGTTCAAACGCCATCTCAAGCGCATCAACCGCCATCTTGATGTCGGCGGCGTTCTTGCGCACGGTGCCCATGCGTTGAGGGATCTCGATCAGCTCGACGTGATGGCGCGTGAGCATCCGACGGTCTTCGTCGAAGAACGACCAATCTCCGTAGGCTTTGCGGGCTATCACCCTGCCTCGTTCGGCGAGCGCGTCGGCGACGGGGCCAAAGTCAAAGGCAATCCCCCCGAGGTCCTCTCTGGCTGAAATCGCCAGGTTCTCGTAGTCCATGAATAGGGCGATGCGTTGTTCTTCGATGGTCACAATCAAACGATAGACGTTTCGTCGACGAGCATCGACGCAAGGTCGAATACTGGTATCGGTCGAGGTCTGTGTTAGCGTTCTTGTCACCGCCGCACTGGAACGAGGTCTGCGCACGCGCGCACCCGGTGAATACGGCCTAAGTACTGGCAGAGAACGAAACCTCGAGTTCTTGCCTCTCGATCCTCGTGGGATACGGATTACGAGCGTCGAGCCTGACCAAACCGTACCTGCCCGGTCTCAAACTCTGAGATCAGAGGAGAAACATGACTACCTTTATCGACCTCGGTGTGCCCGCGCGCCTCGCTAAGCCGTTGGCAGCGCGATCTATTGTTGAGGCGTTTCCGATCCAGGAAGCTGCCATACCTGACCTTTTGGCTGGACGGGACGTGCTTGGACGTGCTCCGACCGGTTCCGGCAAGACGCTGGCCTTCGGTCTGCCACTTCTGGCCCGGGTTGAACGAGCCAAACCGAAACTTCCGAGGGCCCTGATCCTGGCTCCGACTCGCGAACTCGCTGACCAAATCAGCAAAGAACTCCTTCCTCTCGCCAAGGCCACCAACCGGTGGGTCCTGGCGATTTACGGAGGAGTCGGCTACGACTTCCAGCGCCGCCAACTTCGCCGTGGCGCTGATGTCGTGGTGGCGACACCCGGACGACTCACCGACCTCATTGACGAGGGTTCGGTTAGCCTTGAGGACGTCGATATCGTCGTTCTCGACGAAGCCGATCGTATGGCTGACATGGGCTTCATGCCCCAGGTCAAGGTTCTGCTCGATATGACCAACGCCAAACGCCAGACGATTCTGTTTTCGGCGACGTTGGACAAGGACGTGGCTCAACTCACCAAGCAGTATCAAACGGATCCCGTAACCCACGAGGTCGAAGGTGACGAGAACGCCGGCGAGGCGTCGCACTACTTCTGGCAGGTGGACAATCATCAGCGTGTCCAGATGACCGCCGATATCATCGGCACTTCGACGCCCTCAATCGTCTTCACCAGAACCCGCCGCGGAGCCGACCGGGTGGCGCAGCAACTCGAACGAGCCGGGGTAAACGCGGCCGCCATACATGGTGGCCGCAGCCAGAATCAGCGTACGCGGGCGTTGAATGCCTTCACGAAGGGCAAGGTCCAGGCACTCGTCGCCACTGACGTAGCGGCCCGGGGAATCCACGTTGACAACGTCGCAAGTGTCGTGCATTTCGACCTTCCCGAAGACCCGAAGGATTATTTGCACCGTTCGGGTCGTACGGCGCGTGCCGGAGCCGATGGTGTCGTGGTCTCCTTTGTTCTTGGGAACCAGATGGGCGATGCCAAGCGCCTGCAGAGTTCCGTTGGGCTCAACACCGCCATGCACGATCCTGAGACCGACTGGTTGACTGGCGAATCCGGTGGTCGGATTGGTGACGCCCCGGTGATCGAGCAGAAGGGCGGTGGTGGCCAAAAGCGCCGCCCACAAGGCAATCGCAACGGCCAACAACCCCACAACCGTCGTTCGAGCGGCGGTCACCAGAGCGCTGGCCGGAACCGTTCGGAGTCCAAAAGCCGTGACGGGAGCGACGATGCCTCACGCGGCACCCGGTCACAGCCCTCGCGAAGCACCCGAACCGCGGGAGCATCCGGGCACAACAGCTCGGAGCGCGCCAATCGAGCCGAACGGGGTAACCGCTCAGAGAACGGCAACAACGTCGACGGGAACCGCCGTACGTCACCGAACGATCGGGACGGCAACCAACGATCGAACAGTCGCGGCAGAACCGAAGGCGCAGGCAACCGGGCATCGTCCGGCGGCTATAAAGGCAACCAGAGCAACCGGGGCAATAACGGCAACCGCCGCAGCGCCTAACCCCTCGTCGCACCTGATCGGAACCCGTGTTCGCGCCATTCATACGGCCTGAGCACGGGTTCCTTTTTTAACTGTGCCGCCGATCCGAGCTACGAACCGGGCTCATCCAGAGCACGGCGCAGGCGGGCTGGCAGAGAGGCAACCACGAGCTCATACGAATGCCCGATCCAATCCTCAAGTTCCTCGTTCGGGAGTTCGTCGAGAATCACGGTATTCCAGTGCCGCTTATTCAGGTGATAGCCAGGCAGCACCTTGCCAGGAAACTCTTCACGCAGGTCCAAAGCCAGATCGGGATCACACTTCATGGCTATCCGAGTTGGGTGCGCGTCCTCATCGACGATGGCGAAGATCTTTCCACCAACCTTCCAAACCTGGGCACCTGGACCGAACGGGTATCCCGGTTCTGCACCTGGGTACGATGCCAACCGGCCTTGCAGATCCTCCATGGTTGCGAGCCTACGCCTCTCGGGCGGCCGCTATCCACGGCGGCCGATCGGTGCTCAACCGCCCGTGGGCTAGGACCAGCGAACCTGAACCTGGTTCCAATCAGCAATGACCGCCAGATCACCGACGAGTTCGGCCTGTTCTTGTGGCAGCCGATGCCACACCCAGAGATACAGATCCGACGCACTGCCCCGCACCAAAGCATCGGCATCCGGGTCGGTGTATCGCTCTGTGACGGCCTTCTCGCCATCGTAATAGACCGTCCATCCGGCTCCGGAATCGGTACATTGCACCGAGAAGCTGGTCGGATGCTCCGACCGCGGCCCACGGTTCGGCCTCGTGATGAAGGCCGTCAAGAGTTCGTCGATCCCATCGGATGCAAAACCCGGATCAAAGGCGACCGGTCTTTGGCCTGCGGATAGCTCGGCGTCAACCCGGTGGATGGCCGTTTCATGCGCCTGGCGTCGAGCCCAATGAACCAGCGGACTCGCTGCCTCCAAGAAGGTCCAGCAACGCAGCTGTTCGGGAGCTTGCTCAAGCACGTCGGCCAACGACTCGTAGCCGGCTTGGAACCACCAGAGCAGCTCACTGTCGACCGGCCACCCACCGACCAGTTGCTCCATGTCCCGGTCGGGACTTTTCTGAAGCCGCTGACCGACAATCGTTCGAGCCCAGGCGTGTACTCCGGCCTGATGGCGCACCAGGTCTCGCACGACCCACTCGGGGCAACTAGGGACCGGCGCTTCCAGGTCGACTCCTTCGAGTACGGCGACGAAGCGGTCGCCGGAAGTGCGGATTGATTGGATGTACTCGTGGGTATCCATCGCCGCATTCTCCCACCCCGAGCAACCCGGCCGCCAAACGGCTGCAAGACCATGGACCGTCCAAGTCCGATCGGGTGACTGGGTAGGGTGCAGCTTGGAGGTTCTGATGGACGAGACCACTTATCGCAAGACCTACTTTGTCGACCCGCCGCCACCGCAACTATTCGAGTTTCTCGGCATTCGGGGAGCCGCGCTCTACTTCCTCGACTTCGAGCGTGCCGTCGGCTTTTACACCTCCGTGCTCGGGCCCCCCGGATATGTCGAAGGCACCGGGACCCGTGGTTGGAAGATCGGCAACTCGGGACTGACCCTGCTCAAGGGAGGTTCCGGAGCCCCAACCAATACCGAAGTTCCATTCGTCATGCAGTCTCCCGCCGAAGCCGAGCGACTTCAAGCGGCGTTCATCGCCGCAGGTGCGACTGGACCTCCCCCAACCGATCAACTCATGTACGAACCGGTCCGGTTCTGCCCGGTTGTCGACCCATTCGGCACCGAGATCCTGATCTACGCCCCACTTACCCAACTGTAAGCAGCAACCCTGGGTTCCTTCGTGAACCCTGGGTTGTTCTCGGGGCCACAGCTTCCGGAATCCGCGCACAGGAACCCAGGGTTGGCGATCACCCTTCCTCGAATCCACCCGGCGAGTGATCAAGCCGTAGAGGTCACCGAACGGCATCGGGCTCACATAGTGAGTGGTATTACGGCTGTTCCAGGGAGATCCACGCCGGACAGGGCCAGATGTATGTGGCCGACCCGCGGTTCATGAACAACATCGACAAACATGGCGCAGGTTTGGCTGCGTACATGTCGGAGGCAATCGCCGCCGCCAGCAGCTGGCTAGACACCCTCGCTTGAACCGGGATCGATGGAACTGAGGTCGACCGGAACGTCTACGGCGTGCTCGGTAAGCACCGACAGCGGAATGATCTCCAGTGCACGTTCGTGGGTGGCGGCGAGCACAACCGGAGCGGCGGCCCCGTCCAGATGCGCCCTCAACCAGTTGCGGGCAGTGACGCACCATCGGTCACCGGGAACCAACCCGGGAAACCGGTACTGCGGCATCGGCGTGGAGAGGTCATTGCCGATGCCCTGCTGGTGGAGCAGGAACTCGTGGGTCACGACTGCACAGACCGTGTGACTCCCGAGATCTTGAGGCCCGGTCGTGCAGCAGCCATCCCGGTGCCATCCCGTCATCGGGTCCGTTCCGCACTCTTCAAGGTCGCCGCCAAGTACGTTTCGATCTGTCATGTTGTCAGTATCCCTCATCTGCCCACGCTGTGGACCAATGGCCCTTCGATTCAAGGGTATACGGCGATATTGTCGAGACGATGACATACGCTCCAAACCTTCGCGTTCCCCCGCACGGTTTCGGCCGCTGGTTGGCTCGCGCCCCGCGGTACCTCTACCGGATCGGTCTCGGACGCCTGCTCGGCAAGCGATTCGTGCTCCTCGAACACCAAGGCCGGCGTACCGGCGTCACCCGGCAGACCGTCCTGGAGGTAGTCGATGCCGACAGCACATCTCTGTTGGTCGCGGCGGCGTGGGGCGAACGCAGCGACTGGTTCCAGAACGTCCAGGCGAATCCTTCGGTCGCAATCAGCAGTGGCCGCCGTCGGAACGTGCGTGCCACCGCCACGGCGCTCGATACGTCCGTCGCCACGAAAGTTTTCGAACGGTACAGCGTCAACCACAAATCCGCGGCTCGGGGCCTCGCCAAGGCCTTCCACCTACCCTTCGGAGATGCTGCAGCGATGGCCAATCTGGTTCCAGTCGTTCGATTGACCTTCGATCAAGCGTTTTAGATCCGCAAGCTCGAAAATGGCTCGGTACCCTCCAACCATGATCGATTATCTGTCGACACTTCAGCGCGAGTCCAACCGAATCGCCGTGCTGACCCGGGAGGCTGACCGCAACGCTCCGGTCCCGACCTGCCCGGAATGGACCGTGGCGGATCTCATCTGGCACGTCACCGAGGTTCAATACTTCTGGGCAACGGTGGTGGAGAGCCTTCTCCAAGACCCCGAGACCATTCCGCAGCTAGTGCGGCCCGAAGATCGAGATCTCTCCGAGCTGTTCGCCCAGCAATCGGTGCGCCTCCATGATGCGCTGGAGCGCCGCAACGCCGAAGATTCCTGCTGGAGTTGGCACGATGACGGTCGTTCGGTCGGGTGGGTCCGCCGGCGCCAGGCACATGAAGCCTTGATTCATCGTGTTGATGCAGAAATCGCCACGAACTCACGGACGCCGGTCGAGCGGGACTTAGGAGCTGATGGGGTGGACGAGATCCTGCGCGTGAACATCGATCTAGGCAAGCTTCCCGAATGGGCAGCATTCCACAAGGACGGCACCTCCGCCCGTGTCGAGACATCCGATGGTTTGGCGGCTTGGTCCATGAACTTCGGTCGATTCGTCGGCTCAAGCCCGGTCTCAGGCAACGACTACGATTTTGTCACCGCCGAACTCACCTCGAC
>JAOUMT010000124.1 GCA_029881355.1 Acidimicrobiia bacterium
CAGACGTCACCGTCGATCCATGCCAGCCGGCTGCGTTCGGTGCCGGGTTCTGCGTCAAGACGACGACGGGCGGGGTGAAGTCAGGCTCGAAGGCTCCGACCGTGCATGCCGACGCTGGCCTCCCCGAGCCGCGCTGGTCCTTTGGTAGGCACGTCGTGCCGTATGCATAAGCGGGATGATCGAAAGGTGCTCCGGGGGTTTGATCGGTCAATGCGACTGTCTTGGTCGGCCCACCGTTGTCCATGGGAAGTTCGGAGTTCGGGAAGCTGATTGCCGCCACGGTTAGGTGATCTCCGTTGGGTTGGCATCCCTGGGTCGAACTGAAGAGAACCCGATCGACGGTCGTCTGGCCCGAACAGTCATAGAACGAACCGCCCGAGAAATTGTTGGCCACGATCGAGTGGCTCAAAGTGATTGAGCCGCCCGTGAGATGGGTTCCAGCCCCGATCTTGTTCTTGGAGGAGTTGCCAACGATCGTCACGAAGTTGAACGACGCGGCCCCGGCCGTCGACGCCGCCCCACCCTGTTGGGCGTCGTTCTTGGCAAACGTGGAATTTTCGACGTTCAAAGTTCCGTCGTTGCTGATGCCTCCGCCTTTTCCGGCGGCGCTGTTTCGGTAGAACACCGAGTTCTTGATAGTGGTTGTTCCGGCGTTGTAGATGCCGCCACCCTCGCCGGCGAAGTTGTCGTGAATTGACATCATGTCGACGATGAGGGTCGCCCCGCTATCGACCGCGATGCCGCCTCCTTTGGCCCGGCGGTCGTTGGCACCCCAAATCCCGAAACTCCTAAGGGTCACCGTATTCCCGGCAGCGACCATGAACGCCGGGGAATTCGGCGGAGCCTTGATCTCGATACTCTCTGCTGTTGCCCCATTGGCGTAGATAGTGACGTTACGGCCGATGGTGACTGGACTGGTGAGCGTAAAGCTGGTGGTGATTTCGATCTCAGCTGGGCCGCCGGGGCCGAGGGCGGCCGCCAATTGAGCAGCGTTGGCAACTGCGTGGCTGGACGCGGCGGCAGGCAACGGCGCCGCGCTCAACAGGGTGGCCAAGATCGATAACACGCTCAATATCGCCACTGAACGCGACTTAACTGCTCCAGCCACTGTTAGCCCCTTCGCTCGCGCGCCATCCCACCTCGTTCTGAACCTTACAGAACGTAAAGGGCTGGTGAAGGACCATTTTTGGGACGCGCGTTCGGGGGACTAAATCGTGGTTTCCGCGCTCCTGGAGGGTTTTTTTGGTGGTTGGGCGCTCAGGCGACTGGCCGGTCGGAGATTGCCGCTATGAGCTTATCCCCGTCTGGTGGCCGCATACCCCCATTACTCGGTGCGAAGGCTTCCTCTGTGATGATCTCACCCAGAGCGAGCAGGCGCGGGTCCGGGATGGGGCCGTCCACCAGGGCCCCGACGTACTCCCTGATCGTCTCGTACGGTTGCCGGGGGCGATCATGCCGCGCCCCGGCGTTTTCCAATTCTTCGGTAGCCCTCTCCACCCAGGTGCGGTTGGCTTTGCGTCGCCGTTCGCTGAGCAAGCGGCTTGTCACAGAGACCAACATTCCTCCAAACCCTCCGACGAGGACGATGGCCAGCGTGACCCCGAGGCCGCGACCGACCAGGCCGGCGTTCTCGCGGGCCCAGGCGGCCACGACTGCTCCGGCGGTGGCAGGCGGATCAAACTCGCCGGCCAGCGGGACCTGGGTGGTCGGGTCGAAGCCCTGCCATCCGATGCCCGGGAAGTAGACCTCGGCCCAGGAGTGGGCGTCCGAGGCGCGCACTTCGTAGAGGCCGGTCAGTGGGTTGCGTTCTCCAGGGATGAAACCGACCGCCAGGCGACTCGGAACGCCAAGCGAACGGAGCATGACAACCAGGCTGGTGCCGATCTGCTCGCAGAACCCCTGCCGGGTCTCGAACAGGTACTCATCGACCGAGTCTGCTCCCTCGGGGAGTGGAGGGATGTCGAGGCTGTAGGTCGTGTTGTCGGCCATCCAGGCTTCAAGTGCCCTGATCTTGTCGTACGTGGTCGGGGAGTCGGCGGTGACCTCTTGAGCCAGATCGAGAACTCGCTGGGGCACATCGTCGGGCAGTTGCAAGAACGGGTCCAGGGAGACGGGGAGATCGTTTCGCAGCGGATCGCTGACCCGGAGGAGCGCCTCGGTCACGTGGGGTCGCGCACTGATCACCGTATATACCGCACCTCGTCCGAGGTCGGAACCAGCTCGAAGCGCCCCATCAGGCTGTTGGAACAGAAAGCGTGAGTCGAAGTAGACCTCGGAGATCCGATAGGCACCGAACACCAGGTTGGGTCCCGGTTGTTCGATGTAGAAGGTCTGGATGAAATCGTCGGCCGGGACCGGGGCGTCTCCGACGGTGAGTGGGATCTGAATCGGAGCCGGCCCGCCAATCGTTGCAGATGTGTCATCCGAAGTTTTCCAGGTGACGCCGTCCCAAACATCGAACGTCTGGCCCCGCCAGAAGGCGGGCGCCGAAGCCCGCACCCGCATCACCAACGTCCCGTCTGGCCTTCCCCTGGCTGAAGTGTCGAGCTGTTCGGCAAAGCCGAAGTAGCCAGAACTTGCTCCGCCGCCCGACGAAACCTGCTGATTCTGATTTCCCCGGCCCAAGGAAGGATTCGACAGCGACCCAGGCGACCCCAAGGCATTCGACGAAGGGAGGTTCGCCGGAAAAGTCAGGGCCCGTGACGCTCGGGCACTGGGTAGCGCCAGGAAGACGGCCACTGCCATGACGGCGAGAAACCCGACACTTGTTGCGCCGGCACGCGTCGCCCCGGCGGTGATTGAGGAACCTGGCTTGCCGAGGGCCGGGAGGTCGGTGATGGAGCTGCGATAGGCGAATCTCAAAGAGACCACCAATCCGGCCGCCCACAACAGGATGAAGGCTCCCAGTGTTGAGGAGATCGATAGGGCGGCGGTTATCGCCATCATTGCCGCCGACGAGGCCAGAGAGAACATGAGGTCGCGGCGGGCCGGGACGTGGAGCGAATGGATCACCTGAACCCAGAGGAAGAGTTCAGCGAGCGGGACCTGGATGTCGACGAGTCCTTCCTGGAACGATGAAACCAGCTCCCCGAAAAAGGCGATAACGGAAACAACGAGGGCAATGGCCAAAATGGCTTTGAGTGTGAGAGCGTCCGAGTGGCGCATCCGGTAGGAGATCGCGAACCCGACGGGGATGCCAACGATGGCGACGAGAGCGGGAGCCGTCCGGACAAATCCCTGCGCGATCAACGCGATCACGGATATCATCACCGTTGACCCGACCGCGACTCTCACGCAGATGAAGGGTTCCGGATCGGTAGCGAGGTTGGCCTCCCGAATGGTGGCAGCCAACTTCATGGCACGTGCACGACGGTCGCGGCATGGTCGTCATCCAGCGGGTTCGCTGGTACCCCGCTCGATGCATAGGCGAGACGCCGTCCCGCCTCAAGCATTGATCCCACCGAACCTGCATGTGGGCCGCTCTTTTCGGCCGTCAACAAACGGACCGGGACCCCGGCAGCCAGCCCCCGCTGGATGTGACCGTACGCCAGGCTTGCCCGATGATCGGCCTCGTCGGGCGGACAGTTCAAGTCGAGGCGTACGACGAGATGCGGAGCGTCTGGGGATTCCAGTTCCTTGACCACCGGACGGTTCAGCCGGGCAGTGGCCGGCCAATGAATCATTCGCAACGAATCCCCCTGCTGGTAGTCACGGATCGATCGAACCGTCTCTCCGGCGCCGGTTCGCCGTCCGACCGCTTCTGATCCGGTGGCCGGGCTCGAGGGAAGGGTCGCAAACGCCACCGACTCAACCCGGGGAGCGACCGCGATCGGCGGATCGATGGTCACCGTTACTTGTCGAGTCGCCCAAACCAACCCGATCGGCGTCGCCGTCGCTAGCTCCCCGACTACCTGAGTAATGACTCCTCGCTTCTGGGCGATCGCTCGAACGGTTCCAGTGGCTGGCATGGTGGCTCCCACCCAGTCGGATGCAGGTTCGAGGAGTCGCAGGCGTCCGGATTGGGGGCGTCCATCGACGGTCAGATGTACGTCAAATGGCCGCCCGGCAACGGCATCGTCCGGAGTGTTCACGGTAACGACGAGTCGGCGGATGGCGAACCATGGTCCGACCAGCCCCATCACGAGAAGGCTGAGAGCGATGGCGAGCAGAACTGTCAGCCATCCGGCCCCCGTCGTGCGCGAGGCGACCAGAAACGCCAGCGAGAGTGCCCCGATCGTATAGACGCCGCGAGTGGGCCGGATTCGAACCCGCGTGTTAGCCACGCGGTACAGGAACCGAACGCAGCAAATCGTCCATGATGGTCCTCGCCGCGGTCACGTTGGTCCCGCCCGACAAGATGATGCGATGGGACAACACGGCGCTTGCTACCGCTTTCACGTCGTCGGGTGTGACGAATCGTTGGCCGACGGTGGTGGCATGCCCACGGGCGACTGCCAGCAAGCCAAGGCTGGCCCGAGGGGAAGCACCCAGGGAGATCTCCGGATGTTGTCGGGTGGCGGTGACGACATCGAGGATGTAGTTGGCGACTGCCTCGCTGCAGTGAAGGCTGCGAACTTCTTTGATCGCTTTGGCGAGGGTTTCGGCAGTGACCACCGCCTGAAGTTCAGCCAGCTGACCCGCACCGCCGTCACCCAGGAGCAGGCCTCTTTCGGTCTGGCGATCTGGAAGCCCCATTTCAAAAATGGCACTGAAGCGATCGAGTTGGCCTTCGACCAGGGGAAAAGTCCCCGCATGTTCGAACGGATTTTGGGTGGCGATGAGGAAGAACGGGTCGGGTAGGGCATGCGTTGTTCCATCAACCGATACCTGTCGCTCTTCCATCGCCTCAAGAAGTGCAGCCTGGGTTCGGGGAGTCGCCCGGTTTATCTCGTCGACAATCACGACGTTTGCGAACAATGGTCCAGGTCGGAAGTGCCACGACTCGGTGGATCGCCGGTAGATGGCTACCCCGGTGAGGTCGGCGGGAAGTAGATCAGGAGTGCCTTGAACTCGACGAAACGTTCCGCCGATGGAGGCAGCCAGCGATTTGGCGAGCAGGGTCTTGCCGACCCCTGGTATGTCCTCGACCAGGATGTGGCCCCCGGACAGAAGCGTGGCGACGATCAGGCGCAGTTCGGCCGGCTTGCCGCGGATGATTCTTGACAGGTTACCGAACAGGGTTGAGGCGACTTGTGACCCCAAAGGGGCCCCGGTTGGGGCGGTTGGGACGGCGGGCGGCGCTGTTTGCATAACGAGTGTATCGGCACCCCCGGGGCGCCAATTTAGGATCCCGTACGAGGAATTCGGTTCAGACGGCCGGGATGAAGTCGGGGGTCTGGTCTGGAGCGCTGGTTTGGATCATCGTGATGGCACCGAGGATCAGGATGCCGCCCACGATTTGTCCTGTCGTAAGTTGCTGCGCCAGGTAGATCCAGGCAAGAATCGTTGCGACCAGGGGTTCCCACGTGGCGGTTAAACCAATGAGTGGAGCCGGGGCCATGCCGAGTGCCTTGATTTCCAAAGCGAAGGGAACGATGGTTCCCACCACGATCACGGCTGCTAGCTGCCACCAGCCAGTACGGGAGATGTCGGTAGGAAACGTCCAGATCGGAACAGCGACGAGCCAGATCAGGGCAGCGACGCCAAACCCGTACGCCATGATGGCGTATGAGCTGAGGTCCTTGCTGAGTTTCTCAGCCAGCGCAAGGTAGAAGGCGAATGAGATGGACGAAACAATCCCGGCCGCCAGGCCAGGGACATTGATCACGGCGCCGTTCCATGCCTGGGCGACCAGCGAAACTCCGATGAGCGCGGCCGCCGACGCCACCCATGCGATCGGTGTAACCCGGTCACCGCGCACCCACCGGTTCCAGCCCAGGAGATAGACAGGCGCAATGAACTGGATCGTGGCTCCGGGGCCGACGCCGATCAGGTCGATCGCCAGGTAGAACGAATAGGTGACGGTCGCCAGTGAGACGCCGAATGCCACCACGATAGGCCAGACTTTCCCGGGGAACTCCCGCTTCCACAACACGTAGGGCAAAAAAGCCATGGCGCCGCCTAACGCTCGCATCTGGGCGACGCGCACCACCGGTACTTCGGCGAATACGGCAGCAGCCAGTGTTCCGGCAAGTCCCCACATGGATGCGGCAGTGAGTGCCAGAATGATGCCCGTACGAACCCGCATCGGGTACAGCGTAGGTGATTGCTCGGTCGGTAGGTTTCGCTGCCCGATCAACGGGTACGCTGGGATCTTTCAGGAGGTTGGTGCTGGTGGCAGAGGATCTCAAGCTTTATCTGGCTGGTGAATGGGTCGAGGGTACGAGCGGTGAACACTACGAACTGATGTCACCCGTCACGGGGGAGCATCTCGCCAACGTGCCCGTCGCCAGCCAGGCCGATATCGATGCGGCAGTGTTGGCGGCTCGCCAAGCCCAGGATGAGTTTCGGCACTGGTCGGCATTCGAGCGGGCCGACTTATGCCTACGGGTTGCGGCCGAGATCGAACCGCTGATCAGCGAAATTGCCCGGACCCAAACGCTTGAGCAAGGCAAGCCGTATCATTCCGAATCTCTCGACGACATAACCGAGGCGAACCAGTACTTCTACAACGCCGCCGAAGATGTCAAACGACTGATGGGTGACGTGATCCCGACCTCCTCGCGCACCAAGCGGATGTTCACGTTCCGTCGACCGGTCGGAGTCTGGGCGGCCATCACGCCGTGGAACTTTCCAGTCACCATCCCGCTCGAGTACATCGGTCCTGGTCTGGCGACCGGTAACGCGGTCATCACCAAACCCCCGTTTCACACATCGTGGGGTTTGTTGAAACTTGCCGAGGCGTTCGACGCGGCCGGCGTGCCAAAGGGGCTTCTGTCGATCATTCCCGGTGCGGGAGCCATCGGCGAAGCCCTGGTTACCCACGAAGGTGTCGACGCGGTTGGATTCACCGGGTCGTCAGAGACGGGCCGCAAGATCATTTCGCTGATGGGCATCAAGCGATCGATCATGGAGATGTCCGGCAACGGCCCCACGATCGTGACGGCAGATGCCGACGTCGCGGCAGCCGCAGAAGCGGCCGTCTACGGGACCTACTACAACGCCGGTCAAGTGTGCTGTGCCACCGAACGAGTGATCGTTGTGGACGAAGTACACGACGAGTTCGTTGCCGCCAGCCTTGAGGCCGCCAAACTGGTGAAACTTGGTGATCCGTTCGACGAAACCACCAACATGGGTCCCCTCAATAACGAGCCAACTGCCGCAAAAATGGACAGGCATATTGCCGACGCTCGCCAGCGCGGGGGAGAAGTTCTCGTTGGCGGCGGGCGAGCCAGTGGCTTCCCAACCGATCTCTACTACGAGTTCACCGTCATCGACCGGGTGCCCGAATCAAGCGACGTTTCAAGGGAAGAGTCTTTCGGTCCGGTTATGCCCATATTGTCGGCGAGTTCTGACGAGGAGGCCGTGGCGTTGGCCAATCGATCGAATCTCGGACTCCAGGCAGCCGTCTTCACCAACTCGCTGCAAAAGGCGTTCTGGTACGCCGACCGGATCCGCTCAGGAACGGTCGTAGTCAACGATTCCACAGATTTCTGGGAAACGTTTCAACCGTTCGGCGGAGCCGCCGGCACCGACACAGGCTGGGGACGTGGGGCGATCGAAGAATTCACCGATCTCCAGACGCTCGTCATCGACATCGGATGACGTCGAGCTGGTTACGACTCGTGTCGGTAAAAGTCGGCTTCGGACGGCGGCAACGGATCGTTGCCGAGGATCAGGTCTGCAGCCTTCTCCGCCAGCATCATGACCGGCGCATAGATGTTCCCGTTGGTGACGTATGGCATGACCGATGCGTCGACGACCCGTACCCCGTCTACGCCGTTCACCTTCATCGTGAGCGGATCGACAACTGCGTCTGGTCCGGTTCCCATTTTCGCCGTACCGCAGGGATGCAGCGCAGTTTCGGCATCCTTTCGGACCCACTCGAGGATTTCCTCGTCGGTTGATACTTCCGGACCCGGTGAGAGTTCTCCTCCGTTGTACGGGTCGAAGGCAGGTTGGGTCAAGATGGACCGGGCGGCCCGCACCGCCTCTTTCCACTCCCGTCGATCCTGGTCGGTAGACAAGTAGTTGAACCGCAAAGCTGGTTTGTCATTGGGGTTGGTCGAGTTGATCTTTACCGACCCGCGCGCATCGGAAAACATCGGACCGATGTGCACCTGATAGCCGTGCCCCTTGGTCGGCACCGTCCCGTCATATCGGATCGCGATGGGCAAGAAGTGGAACATGAGGTTCGGCCACTCGACGTCATCGTTTGAGCGGATGAAGCCGCCCGCTTCGAAATGGTTGGTTGCTGCTGCCCCTTTGCGCCGGAACAGCCAGTCAAAGCCAATCTTGGGGCGGCGCCACCAATCAAGGGCAGGCGACATCGACACGGGCTGGGTGCAGGCGTACTGGATGTAGACCTCAAGGTGATCTTGCAGGTTTTCGCCAACCCCTGGCACGTCGGCCACAACCGGTATACCCAATTTCTCTAGGTCGGCCGGGTTGCCGATCCCGGACAGTTGCAGGAGTTGCGGTGTATTGATAGAACCCGCTGAGCAGATAATTTCCTTGGCTGGAGCGAAGTGCTGTTTGCCGGCTTTGGTGTACTCGACCCCCACCGCAGTAGTGCCGTCAAACCGGATCTTCGTGGTCATGGCTCTGGTGATGATGGTCAGGTTCGGTCGGTCCATCACCGGGTGCAGATAAGCCCGAGCCGCCGACAGTCTGCGGCCACGGTGGATGTTACGGTCGAACCTGGCGAATCCTTCTTGTCGGTACCCGTTGACATC
>JAOUMT010000308.1 GCA_029881355.1 Acidimicrobiia bacterium
CAAACATCCTTTTGTGGACGGTAGGCATCCTGCATGTCCTCGTCTCGTTGATCATCATCGCGCTGGTTTTATTCCGGTCAGGATCGGGCGGCATGTCCGATCTGTTCGGAGGGGGCATGGGGCCATCTGGCGGTGGGGGATCGACCGTTGCCGAGCGTAACCTGGATCGATTGACAGTGATCTCGGCTGGGTTCTTCACCATCACGACCATCGCCCTGGCGATTTTGCTCGGGTAGCAAGTAATGGGCCGCGGGGGGCGGTGGATCCCATTCGTGATCGCGGCCGTGGTCGGCGGGATTGCGATCCTCTCATTCACCAGAAGCACCGACGGTCCGCAAGATTCGGCTCGTCCAACGGCGATTGGTGCTACGACGCTGGCTCAATCCGCTCCTCCGACCACCGAATTCGTCGAGTCCACCACCCCGGTCGACACCACAATTGCAGTCGTTACGACCACCACCACGTCTGACTCGACCTTCGCGGCAGCCGACCCGTATGGAGGCGTTGCGACCGTTGGCGTCATAGGCCCAGCCACAACCCTTAATCCGTTCATCGAACGATCCGGCATGGGCGATGCGGTCGGAGCGATCACCTGGGCGTCGGCTTTTGTGCTCGACGCCGAAACCTACGACATAAAACCAGGGGTTCTCAGCGAGATACCTTCCTTCGAGAACGGAGGTCTCAGCGCCAACGATGACGGTTCGGTGACTGTGTCATTGCGGCTGAGCCAGCAAGCCCGCTGGCAGGACGGACAGCCGATAACCGGCCATGACCTCGCCTTCACCGCCGCACTCCTTGCCGATGACCGGCGAGTCGACAGCGATTTGCGTGAGCTGTATTCCATGGTTTCGGGCCCAGAGGCTGCGGACGATACGTTCCGGTTCACGGTGACCAATCCGTCGATCGACTATCTGAACTTGTTCCAGGTGATTCTGCCCCGACACCAGGTCGAGGGAACCGACCTGTTCGGTGACTGGACCGACCGGATCTGGGTGTCGGCCGGGCCGTTCATCCCCGGCGCGATCCAGTCCGACGGGTCGGTGGCTTTGCGGCGGAACCCGCAATACCGGGGTGTCGACAGCCAGGGCCGCGACCTCCCGTATTTGGATGGTCTTCTCGTGGTCCCGTACCTTGACGAAGCCGAAGTCCTCATCGGCTTGACCGAAAAGGAGCTGTCGGTTGGTGATCTGGGAGGCGGGTACCAGACCGCCGCCGACCGCTCCGACCTTCTCATCAGTTTCGCCCCTGGGGAAGAGTGGGAGCATGTCGGTTTCCAGTTCGGTTCGGGCCGTTTCGCGGCCAATCCGCGTTCGATGGTGAGCTCAAGCGCCTTTCGAGACCTTGTGGCGGTGGTGGTTGGCGACGACGAGTTGGTCTCCGAAATCGGTGGTACGGGTCTGTACCCAACGTCTTCGATCGTTGGAAGCGCGTGGCCTCGAGGAGCAGCTCCTGATCAGCCCGAGATCGTCGAACCGTCCCTCGATGAGATCGCCGCCGAGCTGGGTCGCGATTTTGAGGAACAACCGCCGACCGTCGTGTACGCAACCACGGTGGCGCTGGACCGGTCCCAGATGGCAGGTATCACGCTACGGGAGCTGGCCGCCAGGGGAGTCGCGGTCGAACCGCAGCTTCAGGACCCCGGCCTGTTCTTCAGGGATGCGGTGATTGAAGGTTCATTCGAGGTGGCCGAGTGGGCATGGACCGTGACGCCGGGACCGGTTGGGGCAGCCCGGGATTTGCAGTCGTGGTTTGGTACGTCACCGAGTCGTGATGGGCTGGACTTCTATCGGTGGTCCACCAACACCGAGTCCGCTGCGCTGGTTGACGAGATTGCCGGCCTGGACTCGATCATGGACCTTGGCGAACTCCAAACTGCGCTGCAGTCAATCGACGGTCAACTGCTTGACCTTGTGGTCGTCGTTCCCCTCTGGCAGACGTCGAGCGGCGCCGCCTATGACCCTCGCCGGATCGACGGTTACGACCATCCCCGCTTCGGAGTGCCGATCACCTGGAACGCCGACCTCTGGCTGGTTCCGGGAGGGTGCGCCGATCTTCAGCCAGGTGAGGTTTGTGGAGGGCCTGGTCAGCCTGAGGAGGCCGGCTGATCGAAAGACATGGTCGTGGATGCGGCCGTCTCGTTGCCCGACGGAGTGGTCCGTGGGCCAGTTATACTGCCGTCCTCTGCTCGCAATACAGCACTTTGTCGGAGTGGCGGAATTGGCAGACGCGCTAGCTTGAGGGGCTAGTGCCCGAAAGGGTGTGGGGGTTCAAGTCCCCCCTCCGACACGAACGTTAACCCCACGCG
>JAOUMT010000125.1 GCA_029881355.1 Acidimicrobiia bacterium
TCACGGAAGATACCAAGGGCGGCGATCGGGTCGGCGTCTGGCAACGACGGGATGATCGACTGGTACTCGGTAGCTCCGGTACCGGCCGGGATCAACTTGCCGATGATGACGTTCTCCTTGAGCCCTCGCATGTAGTCCGACTTGCTCGAAAGAGCCGCCTCGGTCAATACCCGGGTCGTCTCCTGGAACGAAGCAGCCGACAACCACGAGTCGGTGGCCAGCGAAGCCTTGGTGATACCCATCAGCTCCGGTCGACCCTCTGCGGGACGCTTGCCTTCGGCAACCAACTCACGGTTCACATCTCGGAACACCCGTTCGTCGATGAGACCGGCCGGCAGGAAGTCGGAGTCGTTCGAGGAAACGATCCGCACCCGACGCAACATCTGTCGAACGATCATCTCAATGTGCTTGTCGTGAATATCCACGCCCTGGGAGCGGTACACCTCTTGCACCTGGTCGACCAGATACTGCTGGGCAGCCCGGACTCCCTGAATCTCAAGAACTTCCTTGGGGTCCAAGGGACCTTCGGTTAGCGGCGTACCTGGCTTGATCACATCGCCGTTGGCGACCCGCAAGCGTGCTCGTCGGGAAATCGGGTATTCAAAGTCACCTTCGGAGGCCGAAACCACGATCTTGCGACCATCGTCGCCATCGACGATGGCAACGGCGCCGCCGACCTCAGCGAGGACTGCTTTACCTTTCGGCGTACGAGCCTCGAACAGTTCGACCACGCGGGGCAGGCCGTGGGTGATGTCGTCACCGGCCACCCCACCAGTGTGGAACGTACGCATGGTCAGCTGGGTACCAGGCTCGCCGATCGACTGGGCGGCCATGATGCCAACGGCTTCACCCGACTCGACCTCAAGACCGGTCGCCAGGGATCGTCCGTAACAGACCTTGCACACACCGTATTCGGCGTCACAGGTGAGTACCGAACGGACCCGAATCTCGTTCACTTCAGGCGCATCGCCGAGGGTCAGCAGCGCCTTACGATCAAGGACCACGCCAGCCTTCAGCTTGACCCCTTCGCGGGTTTCGAGGACCTTGCGCTCGATTTTGACGTCGTCAGCAAGCACTCGCCCGTAGGCACGGCTACGCAAGTTCCGAATCGACTCACCATTGGCATCTCGGATGATGAACTTGATCCCACGATCGGTCTCACAGTCGTCCACCCGCACGATCTGCTCCTGCGAAACGTCCACGAGACGTCGGGTCAGATAACCCGAGTCGGCAGTACGCAGGGCCGTGTCGGCCAAACCTTTGCGAGCCCCATGGGTCGAGATGAAGTACTCAAGCACCGACAACCCTTCACGGAAGTTCGAGATGATCGGCCGCGGGATGATGTCACCCTTCGGGTTGGCCACGAGGCCACGCATACCGGCAATCTGGCGCACCTGCATGATGTTGCCTCGAGCACCCGAGCGGACCATCATCTCAATCGGATTGAATGGGTCGGCCTTCATGTTGAGTTCCATGGCGTCCTTGACGCTATCGGTGGCTTCCGTCCAGATGTCGATGAGTTCCTGACGACGTTCGTCGTCGGTGATGACGCCCTTTTGGAACAGACCCTCAACCTTGTCGGCGCTCGCCTCGAACGACTCGAGAATCTCGGCTTTGTTGGCCGGGGTCTTTACGTCCTCCAGGCCGATCGTCAACCCGGAGCGGGTCGCGTACTCGAAGCCGATTTCCTTGATACCGTCGAGGGTCGTCTGAACCTGCGAGCGGGGATAGACATCGATGATCTCTTCGATGATCTTGCGGATATCGGCCTTGTAGACCGTCGAGTCGATGAAGGGGAAGTCGCTCGGGAACACCCGGTTGAGGATGGCCCTTCCTACTGTGGTCTCGTACACCTTGGTGCCATCGATAGGCTCTTCGGTGACCAGCCCGCTCAGGACATACTTGAACGAGGCATGGCGCTCGGCGGTTCCGACCAGGTCAACACCCAGACGGATGTTCACCGGGACATGGAGACCGATCGCCCCCATCTCGTAGGCCATGACAGCCTCGTCGACCGACGAGAACGACGAACCCTTGCCGGGTCCATCCTCGACCTTCTCAGCGAGATAGAACACGCCGATGACCATGTCCTGGGACGGCGTGACGATCGGCATCCCCGACGCCGGCGACAACACATTCTGAGTTGACATCATCAGCACCCGAGCCTCGGCCTGGGCCTCGGCGGAAAGTGGAAGATGAACAGCCATCTGGTCACCGTCGAAGTCGGCGTTGAAGGCCTCGCAAACGAGCGGGTGAATCTGGATCGCTTTACCCTCGACGAGGATTGGCTCGAAGGCCTGAATGCCCAACCGGTGCAAGGTCGGAGCACGGTTCAACAGAACCGGATGCTCCTGGATGACCTCAGCAAGGACATCCCACACCTGTGAGCGGCGACGCTCGACCATACGTTTGGCCGACTTGATGTTCTGCGCCAGGTCGAGTTCGACCAGTCGCTTCATCACGAACGGCTTGAACAGCTCCAGAGCCATGATCTTGGGCAGGCCACACTGGTTGAGCTTCAGGTACGGACCGACCACGATGACCGAACGGCCCGAGTAGTCGACTCGCTTGCCGAGCAGATTCTGGCGGAAACGACCCTGCTTGCCTTTGAGCATGTCAGAGAGCGACTTGAGCGGACGATTACCGGGACCGGTAACGGCGCGGCCACGACGACCATTGTCGAACAGTGCGTCGACGGCCTCCTGGAGCATGCGTTTTTCGTTATTGACGATGATCTCTGGGGCGCCGAGATCGAGCAGCCGCTTGAGGCGGTTGTTCCGGTTGATCACGCGGCGATAGAGGTCGTTCAGGTCGGACGTGGCAAACCGGCCACCATCGAGCTGCACCATCGGACGAAGATCCGGTGGGATGACCGGAACGGTCTCAAGTACGAGCGACTGAGGATCGTTCTTGCCTTCCCAGAAGGGCTTGACAACCTTCATGCGCTGCGTAGCCCGCTGGCGCTTCTGGGCCGAGTTGGCCGTCAGATTCTCTTCGAGCATCTCCATCTCGGCGTCAAGGTCGATGCGGCCAAGGAGATCCTTGACGGCTTCGGCGCCCATGCCACCGGTGAAGTAGTCGGAGTAACGGTCGATGATCTCGCGCCACAGCTGTTCGGACTCGATCAGCGTCTTGCGCTTCATCCCGGAGAATCGGTCAAAGGCCTCTTTGACGAGGTCAACTTCCATCTCGGATCGCTCGTAGCGTTCCTTGATTTCCTTCTCGACCTCACGACGACGAGCCGAGATCTCCTGGGTCTTGGCTCCGCCTTCCTCCATCTGGGACAGCTCGGCTTCGAGCCTTTCCAGACGGTCAGCTTGCCAATCTTCAAATTCTTCGCGCACCACCTGAAGTTCGGCGGTCATCGTCTCTTCCAGTTCAGGAAGATCGGTGTGGCGTCGATCGTCATCGACATCGGTCACCAGATAGGCCGCGAAATAGATGACCTTTTCGAGTTCCTTCGGTGACATATCAAGGAGATACCCGAGACGACTCGGCACGCCCTTGAAGAACCAAATGTGGGTCACCGGAGCGGCGAGTTCGATGTGGCCCATTCGCTCACGACGAACCTTGGCGCGGGTTACTTCAACGCCGCAACGTTCGCAGATGATGCCCTTGTATCGGATCCGCTTGTACTTGCCGCAGTAGCACTCCCAGTCCTTCTGAGGACCGAAGATGCGCTCGTCGAACAGGCCATCCTTCTCGGGCTTCAAGGTCCGATAGTTGATGGTTTCTGGCTTCTTTACCTCACCGTAGGACCACGACCGAATCTGGTCGCTGGTGGCGAGACTGATCTTTAGCTCATCAAAAAACTGTCGCATGTTTCCTCCAGCGCTCGCTACGACTCACGTCGTTCGGGACGGGACAGATCAATACCGAGCGACTCGGCGGTCCGGAAGGCATCCTCGTCGAGTTCACGAAGCTGCACTTCCTCACCTGCCGAGAGCATCTCTACGTTAAGGCAGAGGCTCTGCATTTCTTTGATCAGCACCTTGAATGATTCCGGGATACCGGGTTCAGGGATGTTCTCACCCTTGACGATGGCTTCGTAGACCTTGACCCGGCCCTGGACATCGTCCGACTTGATGGTGAGGACTTCCTGCAAGGCATACGCCGCGCCGTAGGCCTCAAGTGCCCACACTTCCATCTCACCGAACCGCTGACCACCAAACTGCGCTTTTCCACCGAGCGGCTGCTGGGTGATCATCGAGTATGGGCCGGTCGAGCGAGCATGAATCTTCTCGTCAACCAGGTGAACCAGCTTCAGGATGTAGATGTAGCCAACGGTGATCGGCGTGTCGAACTGCTCGCCGGTCCGACCGTCGAACAACATGGCCTTGCCGGACTCGCCGATTAGCTGCGTGCCGTCGCGGTTGACCTTCGAGTGGCTGAGAACCTCGGCGATCTCACCTTCGCGAGCGCCGTCGAAGACCGGTGTTGCCACTTTGGTCCACGGCTTCGCACCGTCTTTGGCATGGCTGAAGTCCATGTGTTTTCCGAGTGGCTCCCACCCGACGGCAGCTGCCCAACCCAGGTGGGTCTCAAGCACCTGGCCGAGGTTCATTCGGGACGGCACGCCAAGCGGCGACAGAATGATGTCGACCGGCGTTCCGTCCTCCAAGAACGGCATGTCTTCTTCGGGCAGAATCTTGGAGATAACACCCTTGTTTCCATGCCGACCGGCGAGCTTGTCGCCTTCGGAAATCTTGCGCTGACTTGCCACGTACACCCGGACAAGTTCGTTGACTCCCGGAGGCAGGTCATAACCCTCATCACGCTTGAAGACCTTGACGTCAATGACCTTGCCGGCCTCGCCGTGTGGCACCTTCAGCGACGTATCGCGAACTTCTCGAGCCTTCTCACCGAAGATGGCCCGGAGCAGTCGCTCCTCCGGGGTCAGTTCGGTCTCGCCCTTCGGCGTGACCTTGCCGACGAGATAGTCACCGGGACCGACTTCGGCGCCAACCCGAATGATGCCGTTCTCGTCAAGATCCATCAACGCTTCTTCGGCGACGTTCGGGATGTCACGGGTGATTTCCTCGGCACCAAGTTTGGTGTCACGGGCATCGACCTCATGCTCTTCGATATGAATCGATGTGAGGACATCGTCTTTGACCAGTCGCTGGCTCAAGATGATGGCGTCCTCGTAGTTGTAGCCCTTCCATGGCATAAACGCCACGAGCAGGTTACGACCAAGTGCCAACTCGCCTGCGTCGGTTGAAGGACCGTCGGCGAGAACCGTACCGGCCTTGACCTTGTCGCCTTCTTTGGCGAGTGGCTTCTGATTGACGCACGTCCCCTGATTGGACCGTTCGAACTTCTTCAATGGGAACGTGTGCTTTTTGTTCGTCTTTGATTCCTTGACGATGATTTCGTCACCGGTGATTTCGACGACTTCGCCGTCAACCGTCGAGATGACCATGTCACCAGAATCCTGAGCGGCGCGTTGCTCGACGCCGGTTCCCACCAACGGGGCGTCGGCTCGCAACAACGGCACTGCCTGGCGCTGCATGTTCGAACCCATCAGGGCCCGGTTCGCGTCATCGTGTTCGAGGAAGGGAATGAGGGCGGTCGAAACCGATACCATCTGCTTCGGCGAGACGTCCATGTAGTCAACATTGTTGGCCGGTACATAATCGACTTCGCCACCGGCCCGTCGAACCAGAACCCGCTCGTTCTCGAAGGCCATTTCGGCGGTCAACGGAGCGTTGGCCTGGGCGATTACGTACCGTTCTTCCTCGGTCGCCGTGAGGTAGTCAACCTTCGTCGTGACGGTTCCCTCTTCTACTTTGCGGTAGGGCGTCTCAATGAAACCAAAGCGGTTCACTCGTGCGTAGGAAGACAGCGAGCCGATGAGACCAATGTTTGGTCCTTCCGGGGTCTCGATCGGACACATGCGACCGTAATGGGAGGGATGCACGTCACGCACCTCGAACCCGGCTCGCTCTCGCGACAGCCCACCAGGGCCGAGCGCAGATAGTCGACGACGGTGCGTCAACCCGGCAAGCGGATTGGGCTGGTCCATGAACTGGCTCAGCTGGCTCGTTCCAAAGAACTCCTTGATGGCGGCGGTCACCGGGCGGATGTTGATCAGGGACTGCGGCGTGATGGCCTCGGGATCCTGAGTCGTCATGCGCTCACGCACCACTCGCTCGAGACGGGTCAAACCCACCCGAATCTGGTTCTGAATAAGCTCGCCGACGGTACGGATACGCCGGTTACCGAAATGGTCGATGTCGTCGGTTTGCACCGGGACGTCGATGCCGGCACTGGTGGTGTACGTGTCGTCGCCGGCATGCAATGCCACCAGGTAGCGGATCGTGTCGAGAATGTCATCGTCCGACAGCAGCTGCTGGCCTTCGAGGCGATAGTTCTCGGGGACCTCATGGCCGAACCGGGTGTTCACCTTGTAGCGACCGACCCGGGTGAGGTCATAACGCTTGGTGTTGCGGAACAGCGTTTGAATGAGTCCCCGAGCGGAGTCGACGGTGGTGGGTTCGCCGGGACGAAGCTTCCGATAGAGGTCGAGCAGCGCCTCTTCTTTCGACTGGGCCGGATCCTTATCAATGGTCGCCTGAATTGAAGGCGCACCGTTGAACATGCCCAGGATCTCTTCGTCGGTTTCGGCAATGCCGAGCGCTTTGAGGAACCCGGTGATGTACTGGCGGCGCTTGCGATCAACTCGCACGCCGATCGTTCCACGCTTGTCGGTGTCGAACTCAAGCCAGGCGCCCCGGCCCGGAATGACCTTGGAGGCATAGATCAGGGCGTCGGAGGTCTTGTCGCGATTGACATCGAAGTACACGCCCGGCGAACGGACGAGCTGGGACACAACCACACGCTCGGTCCCATTGATGATGAAGACGCCGTTGTCAGTCATCATTGGGAAGTCACCAAGGAATACTTGCTGTTCCTTGATCTCACCGGTCTCTTTGTTGACAAAACGCGCCGTTACATGGAGGGGACGCGAGTAGTTCTCGTCGCGCTCCTTGGCCTCTTCAATGGTGCGGGACGGATCGCCGAAACGATGGTCGACCAGTTCCAGGGCAAGACTGCCCGTGAAGTCTTCGATAGGCGAGATTTCATCAAAAATCTCTTGCAGACCTTCTTCGAGGAACCAGCGAAACGATTCATGCTGGACTGCGAGTAGGTCGGGTAGGGGTAGTACTTCAGGAATTTTTGCGAACGATAGACGTTCTGCGACGCGCGAGACCAACGGCGTTCCTCCTCGAAAAGGGATTGTGAGACGACAAGCGAATAGGCAGCTTAGCGACCGCCAGCCTACCTAGCAAAAGAGGAACGTAAGCCAGGCGGCATTACTGCCTACCCGACGATTTGTCGTGGTGCGAATATACCTGGGTCCGTGTCCTAACGTCAAGCACTTAGCTGCGAGCGGCGCGCCGGAGTGGATCCGTTGCACGAGGTAACGTAGGTGCCGTCTAGTCGGTCCAAGCTCGCACACCCAGGAGGAAATACATGCTCGCTCACCCCGCCGTTCTCGGAGCCCGAGTCCTACCGCGTTCACGGATCGTGGCGGTCGCCTCGATCATTGGTTTTGCGTTTCTCACTGGCGTGCTCGCTCAATGGGAGATTCCGCTCGGGTTTACACCGGTCCCGATCACCGGCCAGACGCTCGGCGTCGTGCTAGCCGGGGCGGCGCTCGGAAGCCGCAACGGTGCAGCCAGCATGGGTCTCTACTGGATTCTCGGGGCGGCTGGACTCCCCTTCTACGCCGGCGGCGACCGGGGTTGGGAAGCCGCCACCGGGTCGACTGCGGGATATCTGGTCGGTTTCGTCGTGGCAGCCTGGCTGGTCGGCAAACTCGCCGAAACCCGTCAGGACCGCAAGGTGCTGACAGCCATCCCCGCCATCCTGGCCGGCTCGGTCGTCATCTACCTGTTCGGCGTCAGCTGGCTGATGATCTCGCTCGATGTCGATCTCGCCACCGGACTGGAGTGGGGGTTCGCCCCGTTTGTCGTTGGCGACCTCATCAAAGTCGCGGCCGCCGGCACATTGCTTCCAATGATCTGGCGTCTGGTCGGCGACAAGAGCTAGCCACCTCTGTTGGACATAAGGAAAGGGGCCGCATGTGCGGCCCCTTTCCTTTGGTATCGGTTGGTTGACTAGCCGCCGCAGGCTGCGGTGAACTCGAACGCCGCGGCCGTTGGCCCGACGAAGAAGTCCTGCACCGTGGCGATCCCCGTCGACGCATCCGGCGAGTAGGCACCCATGACGGACTCACGTGGGAAGACGTCGTTCGGATCGCCGGCAAACGAACGCTCCGGCATCATGCCCTCGTAGTCGACGGTTTCAAGCGCCAGAGCAGCCGCAACGATGCCGGCCTTCGTCAGGTCGCCATTTGCATAGGCGCCGTCAAGTGCTGCTTTGAGACCGTACTGCGAGACCCATCCCGAAATCCAGAAGTCGTTCGGATCCTGACCGATTGAGTCAACGGCCGCCCGCATCTTCTGATGTCCAACCGAGTCCGTGTCCCATCCGGGAACGAACGATGACTGGTAGAAGCTGCCAGCTTGGAAGGCGGGGGCTGCAGCCGAAGCCAGCAGAGCCGAGTTCCATGATGGGGCTGCGCCAATGAACAACGGGGCCGTGGCTCCCATCTGTTGGGCAACTCCGCCGACGATGGCGGCTGTCTCGCTCGGTCCAACGACCAGAATCACGAGGTCGGGCGCTTCACCAGCTACCTTGGCAACGGCTTCGGTCTGGGTTGGGTCGCCGCCGGCCGATGC
>JAOUMT010000309.1 GCA_029881355.1 Acidimicrobiia bacterium
GCGGCTCACCTGATGGTCGTTGAAACCGTCATGGTCGATGACAGCTACGTCGAGGCTGTCGTTGAGGCTCAAGATGTTCCAGAGTGCACCGGTGGCCGCTTCAGCAGCATCATTCCAGCCCGAGAAGGCATACAAGGCGACCGGGTCACGGAGTGAAGGCCGAGAAATCCACGACAGTTCTTCCATACGCCAAGCCTAGTGCCAGAACCCCTTAAAGCGACTCGTCAAACCTCCCGATCCGACCATGCACTGCCACCCGGAGTTCCCTCTTCCGGTTTAGCGGTATTCGGGGTTGGGGAAGTCGAAGCGGCAACCGGCGTCCCAGGAGGCGCGCTGGTTCCCGTGCACGGGCCAGCCACCGATGTCTTTGATCATGCGGGCGGTGTGCAGCAGGTTCCAGGTCATGAACGTGGTGTTGCGGTTGGTGAAATCATTCTCAGGACCGCCCGATCCCGGATCCAAGTACGAGGGGCCCGGGCCGGCTTCCCCCAACCAGGCAGCATCGGCCTGCGGGGGGATCACGTAACCGAGATGCTGAAGCGAATAGAGAATGTTCATGGCGCAGTGCTTGGCACCGTCCTCGTTACCCGTCACCAGGCAGCCGCCGGTCTTGCCGTAATAGGCGTATTGGCCGTGTTCGTTGAGCTGGGAGGAGTTGCCGTACAAGCGCTCGATAACCTTCGTGCAGATCGAGGTCTTTTCGCCGAGCCAGATTGCCGTGCCAAGAACGAGAATGTCGGCGTTGGTGACTTTCTCATAGATGCCCGGCCAATCGTCGACGGTTGCGCCATGCTCGGTCATGTCAGGCCAGACACCTGGAGCGATGTCGTAGTCGGCTGCCCGGATCGTTTCGGTGACGACGCCGTTGGCTTCCATGATCGCGATTGAGATGTCCATCAGTCCCTGGGTGTGAGACATCTCAGAGGACTTCTTGAGTGACGTGTTGATGAACAAGGCGGACAGGTCCGTGAAGTCCCACCTGCTGGTCGTACACAACTCTTGTTGCTGCGCTGAGAGGTCCATTATCCAAAGCCTTCCGTTCGACACTTTGCTCAACCATGGCCGGGCGGTGGTTGTTCCGACCTCGATCCCCGGGTCGGTATGGCTAGACCCTGATCCAGACCAGGCTCAACTCGCCGACATTGATGTCGGTCTTTTCCAGGCCGATGTCGACGGTCTCGATGTCATCTGCCGCGCTGTCCCACTGCTCCATGATGTCGTTTACGTCATTTTCTACATCGTCTTCCAAGGCGTCGAGTTGGTCGGTTTTGTCGGCAACTTTCTCAGATGCCGTTTGCAGCCTCTCCTGGCTTTGACGCGTCATTCGCCGCCGTGAAGCTGCGGAACCGACGGCTCGCGACTTGGATCGACCGCCAAGGATTGAACCCAGTAGGTCCCCGGCTCCGGAGATGAGTTCGCTTTGGCGGCGTCCCTGCACGTCGGCTTCCAGCTCACGGACCCGCCGTTCGGCACTGGCCAACTGGTCACTGACCGTGCGGATCTTCGTCTTGTATTTGTCTTTCAGTTTGGCGATCGCCTCGTCGGCCGCTTCCTCGGCGGCCGCTTTCGAACGAGCTCGAAAGTCTTCTTCGGATTCGCCGACCCGCGAGTAGATATTGAGTGTCGGGTTCTTGAAGACCTGCACCTGCCGGTTGCGGTACAACCAGTCACGCAGTGCAGTGCTGGCCGAGATGTAGAACGACTTCGTGTCTATCTTGGCCTGTGGGAGCGCGTAGTTACACCCCTCCGGAGCGGTGGTGGAAAGGTCCCGCTCGTCGTAGTCGACGACCTTGGCGGTTTCCGGGTCGAATTGGTCTGACAGGGGATAGAAGACGGCCTCCCATTCCTCGGTGTGGTTGACGTCGGCATATTGATCGTCGAAAACCATGTCGACGCGAGCAACGAGAGCAGCCTCGAGGCGGGTGCCGTTGGGATCAACACCCAGGTCATGCGCCCAGGGGGCGGCCGGATCTAGGTAATACACACGCGTGGGGTCCGGAACCTGGGGGGCTACCGGGCTCTCGTCGTCGGCGAGGGTGCCCGCAGTTTCGGGTGCGGCAGGCGGCTGGGCGTCGGGCGGCGTCCCGGTTGGCGCGGCAGTAGCTTGACGTTCCGGCGCATCTGCAGTCAGCGTTTGGACCTGTTCGCGCGATAGGGGGCCGGCGAGGTACGACATCGCCCATCGAGTCGTGAAAACCCGAGGCTCCTTGGCGGATGTCGAGTGGAGAATGAATTGGCGTTTTCCCAGATCCGAAATGAGCGCGTCGAGCATCT
>JAOUMT010000126.1 GCA_029881355.1 Acidimicrobiia bacterium
GGCATCGACCCCCTGAGTGATCAACCGGGACATACCTTCGTAGCCGCTCTCCTCGGTGAAATCTCCTTCGACCATTAAGCCCTCCGGGACGGCTCGCCCCGCTTCATTCATCGCGGCCAGAAACCCGGTTCTTCTGTCGACCCCGGTGGTCGTACTCGACGGAGGCAGAATTGCGCCAATGGTTGCCGCGCCGTGGCCCAGCAGGTGATGGGTCGCCAGTCGAGCACCGGACTCGTTTTCGACATTCACATAGGAAATTCGATTCGAGTCAGGGCGTCCGATCATGACGAAATTCGTGTCATCATCGAGGAGACGCTGAACCAGTGGGTCCGCCATCTTGGTGGCGGTCACTATGAGTCCGTCGAGGAGTCCGTTGGCGACGACTCGTGGATACAGATCGAGTTCCTCGCGTTCGTCTTCGAAAAGGAATAGCGACAAGGTCTGTTCGGCGCGATTGGCGGCCTTGGTGATGCCTTGGATCAACCGACCAAAGTACGGATCAGCGAAGAGGTTGTGTACCGAACTTGGGATCACCAGACCGAGAACCTGGCTGCGGCTCGATACGAGGGTTCGGGCAGCTTGATTGGGCCGATAGCCGGTTCGCTCAATCGTCTCGAGGACACGGGTTCGCACTTCTTCGCTGACATCTCGTTGACCGTTGATGACTCGCGAAACCGTCGACCGAGAAACGCCGGCCAGCTCCCCGATCTTCTCCAACGTGAATCGCAAACGGTTCCCTCCACAAATCTTCACCGGAAGTTTCCTGCCCGGACCGTTGTTCCGGGAGCGCTCCCGGGATCGCTCCCGGGAGATAATGGCATACGGTCTCATCTCTGTCAAACAGTTCCCACCTCAAAGGTTTGAGCGCGTCTGAACCTTCCCCGAGCCAGGTCGGATACCATCCAGGTCAGCAGCTACTCGCCTCGGGTCGGCCGGCCAACAGGGTGCCACATCAGCTGCTCCAGCGGTGAGCACGTCTCCTGGGCTCGGCCCCGAGCGCACTTGGTGGTCTCCACAAATGAGTCGATGTCTGATCTCTACCCTTGGATCCTGTAGGCGTTGTATACGAGGTCGGAAAAATCGCTGAACTGCTCATCGCGGAGGTCCCTGGCGACATCGTCGGCAACCTCCACGAGCAACGACCAGTCGACTCCTCTGGCGAAGCTCGATTCGCGCAGAACCTCGGCGTAAGCCGCGACGGTGGTGGCGGCCCTGAATGCTTTGGGCGCCCGTTCGAAGTCGTCGCTGAGGTCACCGACCGTGAACCGCTCGGCCATCTCGACCGCCCGGCTGGTGTTGGGATTCAGCCAACGCAAGGCTACGGTCGCCAGTTCGTCGCGGGGCCGGGCATCTTCGGTGAGCACGATCTCGTAGATCGCGGTTGCGGCGTGACCCGCCCCAATTTCCCCCGCATCGACCGCGTCGTTGCGGAAGTCCTCATCGTCGATCGCCCGGTTTTCATAGCCAAGTAACCGGTAAGAAAGCACGGCATCCGGGTTGAATTCGACTTGGACCTTGGCGTCCTTGGCGACCGTGTAGAGGGTGCCTGTCAGATCAGTGACGAAGAGTCTCCGGATCTCATCAAACGAATCCACATAGGCGTAAAACCCATCGCCATTGTCAGCGAGCTGTTCGAGCAGATAGTCGTTGTATTCGCCCATCCCTACCCCAACCGTGACCAGGTTGATCCCGTCGCCGGCGGCTTCGGCAATCGAGGCGAGGATTCCATCGGGATCCGTCTCTCCCACGTTGGCGACGCCGTCGGAGGCCAAAATAACCCGGTTGATGGCGTTCCGGTCATAGGCGTCTTCTGCCAGCCGATAACCGGCGACGAGGCCGGCTTCTGCGTTGGTGCTACCTCCTGGATACAGCCGATCAATAGCCCGGATGATCAAGTCGGAGTTATCTACCGACGTGGAGTCCAGAATCACTTCGGCGCGATCGTCATAAGCGACGATTGCCACCTGATCAGACGGCTCAAGGTTCTGCACCAACTCAACCAGTGCTTCTTTGACGATGTCCAACTTGTTGTCATTGCTCATCGAGCCAGACACATCAATCACGAAGGTGAGATTGGCCCCGGGCCGATCCTCGTCGTCGACATCGAAAGCCTGCACACCGACCTGGAACAAGAAAGTGTCAGGCTCGGCCACAAAGGGCGTCACTCCGCCCATCAGGTGAATGGCGAAGTCGTCCCCCGTGCGGGGTTGGGGATAGTGATAGTTAAGCGCGTTCACATACTCTTCGGTGCGAACCGAAGCCCGGTCGGGCAGGTAGCCATCCTCAACGAAACGTTTACCGATCGTGTATGAACCCGTGTCGACGTCGAGGGCGAAGGTCGACTGGCCGTCGCGCAGTGGATCGATCGCCGGATTCGTCTCCTCCTGCACGAACTCGACGCTGCCAATGCTTTCGGCAACCGACGGGGGAGAAGCCTCGGCCGCCCGCCGACCGAGCGTCGCCTCGGTTCCGTTGGCGAGATCGTCCGTCGCCCACGTAGTCCTGGTCGATCGCTCTGGGTTTTCGGTGATTCCGCCAGGAGCGGTTGGCCAGGCGGTGGTGGCAGATCGTTGCCGTGTTTCGTCGCTTGCCGAGGCGCATCCTGCGACAAGTAGCAGCAGGGCCAGTGCGCCTGCCGGTAGTCGTTGAGTCATCGTTCTCTCCTTGGTCACGAACCCGGAGGCTCGACCCTCGGACGTTGACCACACAGAGAATGGTTCCCTCACTCACGGCGGGCTAGGCGCTAGGAACGGCGTACACCACGATGTTGTCGTCGTATGACCTAAGCGACTCGTTGAAGGTCCCCCCGCAGGTGATCAGCACGAGCGCGGCCTCCCCGTCCTTGGCGAAGATCCGATCGAAGGGCAATTCGGTTTTGCCGTACTGGGCGATCTCGGTGACCGCGAACCGGTGAGTCGTTCCGTCGTCGTAGGACACTTCGAACGAGTCGCCTGGCTGCATCTGATCCAGCTTGCGAAAAAGACCATTACGCCCGTTGTAGGCGATGTGGGCAGCGAGGACCGCGGACCCTTGCTCGCCCGGTGACGGTCCGAAGCGGTACCAACCGACCTCGGTAGCTCCGGGGATCTCCATCTCACCGTTGTCGAGGACTCCGACAGGAACCACCGGAGCGTTGTCGACGCCGATCGTCTCCAGATGCAAACCAACGGGAACCGGTCCGGTTGCCAGGAGGGTTTCGGGATCGTACCTCGCCGATCCAAGTGGTGTCACGAGGTCAGCGAACGGTGACGTCGTCCCGGATTCGATCGCGGTCGAGGGGACCTCGGTGGTGGTGGTGGAGGAGGAGGAAGATACGGTGGCGATCGGCGAAGGTCCCGAGGTTGTCGAGGACGAAGAGACACCCGAGAGGCTGCTACAAGCCGACAAGAAGACCACCAAGGAAAGAAAGAAGTACCGCATAAGAGAGAGGGGGAGGTGCCTGGTGGCACCTCCCCCGGTAGTAGTTTGGTTCCTAGCTTTCCATCGCATGGCGGCGACGGACGGCGAAGCCTGCGACCGCGGCGACTGCGAGGCCGGCAACGACTGCCCATGGAGCGGCCGACTCGACCGGGCTGTTACCCGTGTTGACCGCAGCAGGAGCGGTACCAAGGCCAGTGATCGACTCGGTAAGAACCGTCAGCGACTCTGCTTCAAGCGAACCGACCGCGTAGACGATCAACGACGCTCCGTCGGCGATCGGCAGGTCAGCCGGACCGATCACGACTGGCTCGGTGGTACCGGTCGGCACGACGGTTGCAGAGATCGTACCTACGGCCAGATCGGCGGAAACGCCATCCGGGTTGGCAAGGTTCGAGAACGCTACGTCACCGTTGGCCAGCACGTCGACTGCCGGGGCCGCGGCGGTGTGGCGAACCGTCAATCGACCCTCGCCGGCGGCGATCGTCGAAGTGTCGTTTTCGAAGACAGCCAAAGTAGGTGTGCCGTCAGCGGTCAAGTGGGCGATGATTGTGTAGTTTCCGGTAGCCGGCAGGGCTACGTCACCGGCGTCGATGGCCACGGTGTCGGTTCCGGCCAGCTTCACCGTCAGACCTTCCAGCGTCGCACCAGCGAGGGACGACAGGTCCTGCGTCTCGCCGAACTGGAAGTTCTCGAAGACATTTGCTCCACCGGCTTCGACGTCGACCGCCGTGTCCGGAATGCCGTGAATCAGGTGAATACGGGGTGCTTCTTGCGCAACCGCCGGGACGGATACCGTCATGATGGCCAATGCCATCAGTGCGAGAGATAGTTTCTTCACATTGACCTCCTAAGTCATTTAGCACTAATACGGAGCGGACCAGGAAACGGATTAACAACTTCGCGGCTAACCTGAAACTGACACTGGTGACCATTTGGCATCGGATGTCGGACTTTCACATCAAGTACAGAGCCACATCCCTCAACCTCAACGGTGGGGAGACAGGAGCACACTCATGGGTAACACACCCAAGAAGGTCACGGCACCGGCCATTGCAGCCCGCAAGGGTGGCGAACGGATCGCCATGGTGACCGCCTACGACGCACCGTCCGCATCAATCGCTTCCGAAGCGGGTATCGACATCATCCTGGTTGGCGATTCGGTCGCCAACGCGATGCTCGGACACGATCACACGCTGGCAGTTGACGTCGACGTCATGATCCATCACACGGCCGCTGTCGCCCGGGCCAAGCCCCACAGCTTGATCCTCGGCGATCTGCCATGGATGAGCTATCACATCTCGACCCAGGAGGCGGTCCGCAACGCGTCCCGACTCATCCGCGAGGGTGGCGCCGAGGCGGTGAAGCTGGAAGGTGGAGCCAGTCGGCTACCGGTGATCGAGGCGATTATCAGCGCCGAAATACCGGTGATGGCCCACATCGGACTGACCCCTCAGTCGGTGCACTCCATGGGCGGCTACAAGGTGCAAGGCCGCGCGGTCGCGGACGCCAAAGAAATGATTTCCGACGCTATCGCGCTCGCTGATGCCGGCGTGTTTGCCATGGTGCTTGAGGGAGTTCCGGACACGGTCGCGCAGGTCATCACCAAAGAGGTCGGGGTTCCGACCATTGGTATCGGCGCCGGCTTGCACTGCGACGGCCAGGTCCTCGTTTGGCACGACGTCCTCGGCTTGCACGACGGCCACTATGCAAAATTTGTTCGTAAGTACGCCGACCTCCGGGGCCAGGCAATCCAAGCCCTCCAGCAGTACGTGGCCGACGTACGCACTGAGACTTTTCCCGGCGAAGCCGAGACGTATCACATGACCGACGAGGCGGCCGCCGCCTTGTTTGAGGAGGAGCCACGCGACCTTTCTTGGCCGCTCTCCTGGTAGCTCTTCTTGCCAGTTGCACATCGGGCTCCCTCGCGGGGCCCGATGTTGTTGCAACTACGGCAGCTACGACCACCACCGCGGCCCCGCCGGCCATCCAGCCATCGCCCACGACCACGGACGCCGCGACACCCGACACGCTCGACCCTGTAGACATCGACACCGGAGACATCGAGGGATTCGACCTGACCACCATTGAGCTCAACGGGAAGGAACTACTCGTAGCCGTCGCCAACAACACGGAGTTGCGGGCCCAGGGCCTCATGGGAGTCACGTCGTTCGGCGAGGTCGACGGCATGCTGTTCGCCTGGGAAGCGCCGACTTCTGGTTCGTTCTGGATGTGGACAGTTCCAATCCCGCTCGATGTTGCCTTCTTCGACGGAGCCGGCGTCCTGCTCGAAGTCATCACAATGGCTCCGTGCGTTGACGGGAAATCATCAGACTGCCCCAGGTACACGCCAGGCTCCAGTTATCGCTTCGCTCTGGAGGACCACGGTGGCGACCTGTCGGACCTCCCGGTCGGATCCACCCTCACCCTTCCGTTATCGGAGCTATTCCAGCCGTGATTCCAGGTCGCTGACCCGTTCCTGGAGCGCCACAACCTGCGCTTCGAGCAGATCCAAACGGGACGGAACCGGTGCACTCGGGGAAGGCTCAGCCGGATCGCTGACGTCTCGGTCCGGCATCGGGTCCCCGCCCAACAGGTGCATCCAGCGAGGCTCCTTTTGCCCAGGCACCCGGTCGAGGAGGACGGCGACGGGGATGTCGGCACTGGCCATCGACTCCAGAATCCGTTCGGCATCCTCTAATGAGTCGAGCGAAACGTACCGCTCGGTACGCAACCGTAACTCGCCACTCGTCTGCGGACCGCGTAATAACAGTACGGCCAGCAAAGCTTTCTGCTCGCGAGAGATGTCGAGACCCTCGTCGGCAATCTCCAGGTGTTTAAGCGCTCGCTCACCGCTTCGTTTCACCGTACGGGCTAATCCCTGGCTGCGGAGCGAATCCATCCCCTCAATCACTTCCCCCTCGCTGAGGGTCAGTACCGGATCCCGGTTTGAGGTTTGATTGCACGCCGAAATCAGTGAACTGGTCGTTAGCGGGTAGTGATCGGGCGTCGTCATATGCTTCTCGATGAGTGCGCCCAGGACCCGGGCTTCGATCTGCGTCAGTTCCACAAACGGCACGCTACCAGTAGCCTGGGCCGATGCGACGGGTTCTCATGGTGGCGATGGGGTTGGTGCTCAGCGCTTGCGCGTCCAGCCAGCACGGGCCGTGGGTCGACGGCAACGACCGGATCGCCAACGGGGTCAACGAGTACCCCAGCCAGTTCATTTGTGACGAGAAGGGCGTAACGTTCCTCGAGTTCGGCGACCATCGGTTTGCGTCCGATCCACTCGGCCTGCTCGGGCCGCTCACCAACGACTCAGGCGAGGAGCTCCGATTCGGACCGGCCGAGCTGCCACTCGAAAAACTCTATTCATCGGGGATTACCCACAGCTACGGCCTCCCCGGCGAGGATCCCAACGTGCGCGAGATCTATGTCGACCTCGAGACGGATCTCGACTACGTCTACGTCGCCATCAACGACGACCGCGTGGAACAATGGCCAAGAGCCGATCTCGGATGCCCGACGGATCCTGATCTAGCCAAGTAGCGGTTTACCGGCGATCACGTTCTCAAGCATGCCAGAAACCATGGTCATCATCGAAAAGATCCGCTCGTCCTGTTCGTGGTTCGGGTCGAGTTTGGAAAGCAACTCGAGACCGAGAAAGAGCGACGAGATCCCGTAGGCCATATCCGAGTAAGGCAGAAAGACTTCGATCGGCGATCCGGCAAAGACCTGCCGAAGCGCCCGCTCCACGAGATCGATCCACGGCTGAAAAGCCTTTACAACCGCTTCCCCCATTTCGGGATCGGACGCCGCCCCGGCCATCAACTGGGCGACCATCGTGATTGAGCCGCGCTCCATGTCCTCTGCATGGAGCGCGGCTGCCACATGGACCATGTCACCCAGATCGGTAATCCCTTCGATGCGTTCCCGATAACGCTCCACCTGAATTTGGGAAGATCGTTCGATGGTCGCAATCAACAGCTCACGGACACTCCCGAAGTGGTAGAAGATCAACGCCTGGTTGAACTCACCATGAGCGGCGATGGCCCGGGCGCTGGCACCGGTGATGCCGTCTTCGACAAGGGTGTCGAAGGCGGCATCCAGGATGCGTTCTTTTGTGGTGTCGCCAGCCGTCTTGGGTGGCATGGAGACCTCCGTCGTCATTCGGGTCACGATTCTCGCATCCTTTCCGGCTGATGGTGCCACTACCAGGGAAAGTCTCCCTGAGGGGTTGGTAGCGCCGGCGGGGTCCGGCGGTCCGATCCCTTACGAAGACGCCAAAACACGATCATGTTGAGGAAATGAATCAAACCAAGGCTGACGAGCAGCACACCCATCTTGTTTACGAGCAACTCGATCGACTCCACGGCCCCAACCGGCCGGCCGTTCGTCTTGAAGATGAGGAAGGCGTACCCAAGATTGAGCATGTAGAAGCCTGTCACCAGCAACCGGTTGAGGGCTTCGGCCAACTCGTGATTGTCCTTGAACACACCCTCCAAGAACACGGCTCCATTCGAAAACAACGTCTTTGCAAGCCAAACGGTCAAACCAACGGCCGCCATCCCGTACAACACATAGATCACGATCAAGGGGTTCATGACAATTCTCCTTTGAGCGATCGCTTTGATCGTTCGCTCAAACCATACCGCACATCAGGTGGGGATGTCAAGCGATCGCTCAAAATGCCTCAGAGGCTACGGATCCAGGCGATGTCGGCGATATGGTCAGCCACCGTGCCGGGCGTCTCGACCAGAATCGGCGCGTCGACCGCCCGCAGCACATTGGCCAGTTCGTCGGGAGGAATTTCACCGTTCGTAAGGTTCTCGTGGCGGTCGCGACGCGAGTCGAACCCGTCTTTCGAGTCGTTGCAGTGCACCAAATCAATCCTGCCCGTAGCTGACATGACCCGTCCGATCAGCCCGTCGAACGGTTCGCCTCCCGCCCAGGCATGACAGGTGTCAAGGCAGAAGCCAGGATTGAGATCGCCAATCTCCTCCCATAGACGACCGATGACCTCAACCTGTCGAGCCATCGCGACGTCTCCGCCGGCCGTATTCTCGATGAGGATTGGCACGTCGGTTTCAATGGCTTCGAGGGCCTTGCGCCAACGGACGAATCCCTCGTTTTCGTCGACGTCGTCGCCGGTCATATGGCCCCCGTGCACGATGAGCCCGAGCGCCCCGATCGCTTGGGCGGCGTCCGCCGAATCCTGGAGGATCTTGCGTGACGGAATACGAACCCGGGTATTGCCAGAGACCA
>JAOUMT010000317.1 GCA_029881355.1 Acidimicrobiia bacterium
TTCTTCGGTCTTGATGATCCGGGGATCCCCGATGATGACAGCCTTGCCACCGCCGTGGTCGAGTCCGGCCGCGGCGTTCTTGAGCGTCATCCCCTGCGATAGACGGAGCACATCATGGAGCGCCTCATCCTCGGTTGCGTACGGGAAAAAACGAGTCCCCCCGAGCGCGGGCCCGAGGGCTGTCGAGTGTATGGCAACAATGGCCTTGAGGCCGCTTGCGTCATCAGCGCCGTACAGGACGTGGGTATGCCCGTCACGGTCGGCTGAGGAAAATACGCCCATGGGTGCGGGCTCCTTTCCGATCAGTCGGTCAAGCCAAGACTACCCCACTACCAACCAACTCGGACCGGTTGACGCTCGCCTTTGGAGCACCTCCAACTACTCGACGTATATCGTATCGTTGCGTTCGGAGACCTTGCCACGCCGAAGTGGAAGCACCGTCGTCAAGATCTTGTAGGTTGTTCCAAGGAACGGGATCTTGGCAAAGATGCCCTGCGGTCCCCGGACCATTCGGCCGGTATCTACGTCGTACTTGGCGCCATGCCACGGACACACCAGGCAACCATCCGACGCAATCGAGCCATCGGCCAGATCAGCCATCAGATGCCGACAGCGACGAGTCACGGCAAACAGATCGTCCTGGGAGTTGCCGACCGCGTATTGGCCGGCCCCGACAATCTTGCCGGGCGTCAGCTCGGCGGTTGGACAAACCTCAATCTCTTCGGACATGACGCCTCCTCGACCTCGTTGGCCCGAACCATACCCTGCCGCGGAAGACTCGAACCTGATCATCGCCAGACGCCCCGGGTGCCGAGCCGGGCGGGCAGCTTCTAGGATCAGCCCATGACTTCGCGTACCAGTGCCACGCCGCTTCCAGCCAACCAGTTCACCGACGAACACCACCAGTTCCGCAAGGTCGTCCGTGAGTTCTTCGAACGGGAGATCAATCCGCATGTGCCGGAGTGGGAAGAAGCCGGCATGATGCCGCTCCACGCCATCTTCAAGCAGATGGGTGACCTGGGCTTTCTTGGACTCGAATACGATCCGGAGTTTGGTGGCCAAGGAGCGGACCATCTCTTCACGGTCGTCCTGGCCGAAGAGGCCGGACGAGCCCACAACGGATCGATCGGCATGGCCCTCGGGGTCCAGACCGACATGGCGACTCCGTCGCTTGGCATCTTCGGCACCTCCGAACAGAAAGAGCGATTCCTGGCACCGGCGCTGCGAGGCGACGTGGTGTGCGGCGTAGCGGTGACCGAGCCAGACGCCGGTTCAGACGTGGCCGGCATCAAGACCCGAGCAGTGCGAGACGGCGACGAGTGGGTCATCAACGGGTCGAAAATGTACATCACGAACAGCCTGCAAGCCGACTGGTTATGCGTGCTTATCCGGACCTCCGACGAGGGCGGATACGAGGGCATGTCCCAGGTCATCGTCGAGACAAGCACCCCGGGGTTTGAAGTATCAAAGAAACTCGACAAGCTCGGTATGCGGGCCTCCGATACCGGATTCCTGACCTTCACCGACATGCGGGTTCCCGTAGCCAACACGATCGGCACGATCGGAAATGGATTCCAACAGCAAATGGCTCAGTTCGTTGTGGAACGAATGTGGGCGTCCTACTCAGCCGTGGGCGGGATGGACCTGGCGCTTGAGCGGACCAAGCAGTATCTGCACGAGCGACAGGCGTTCGGGAAGCCGCTCATCAAGAATCAGTACATCCAGTACAAACTCGCGGAACTGGCCGCAGAGGTCGACTTGCTGCGTCACTACAACTATGCCCTGGCAGCCGCCCACATGCGTGAGGAAAATCCGGTTCGAATGGCGACGATCGCCAAACTCAAGTCCGGTCGCCTGGCTAGAGAGGTCGGCGATTGGTGCCTCCAGTTCCATGGTGGCGTCGGCTACATGGAAGAGACGTGGACGACTCGATACGTGCGGGACGCTCGGTTGGGTTCGATCGGTGGTGGGGCGGACGAAGTCATGCTCCAGGTTTTGGCCCGTCTGGATGGCTTCGCCTAGGAATCAGCGGGAAACTCAAGCAGTTGAAGCAAATTCCCGTCGGGATCGCGGAAGGTCGCCACCCAACCACCCACGGACCGCCGACGG
>JAOUMT010000160.1 GCA_029881355.1 Acidimicrobiia bacterium
CCAACCACCCCACTTCTCGCGCTCGGCATAGCGAACGATATCGACTCCCGCGGCGACCAAGTGTGCCACCGCCGACGCGACATCTTCCGTCGAGAAATTGATCATGAGTCGGTCGGGGTCGCGCGACGGACCGCCGACGGCGGAGTGAACCGCCACCGTCAACCGCTGATCTCCAAACACAAAGTTGATGAAGCCGGGCCGGTCCGACCTGGCCGGCAACCCCAGGACGTCGCGATAGAAGCGGGCCATTTCGTCGAAACGCTCCGAACTCGTGAAGACCAAAACCCCGGCCGGCGACACCGGTCCTAACCCCATCAGTGTGACACTTCGACAAACCCGCGGCGCCAGTAAACCAGAGGGTCGCGCTCTCGGAGGAACTCGCCGGCCAACACCCTTCCGATAAAGATGACGTGATCTCCCGCATCGATCTCCGATTCCACCACACACTCGAAGAAGGCAAATATCGAGTCAGTGAGGATCGGACCGCCCACCTCGGTCGACGGGCTGTCATAGGCCACCCCGGCAAAACGATCGTCGGATCGTTCAGCCATCGTGAGCGCCAGGTCGCCAGTTCCTGCCGCCATGAAGTTCACCGTATAGCCACCTCGCAGCCGGATGGCTTCGAGCGAAGATGCTTCTTTTCCAAGACACACCAATACAAGCGGAGGATCAAGGCTCACCGAGGAGAACGCGCTCACGGTAAGTCCGATGGGCTCGGCAGATTCGTCAAATGTCGTGACCACCGTCACCGAGGCTGCCACGTTGCCCATCGTGGTCAAGAAGGTGTAGTCGTCCATGTTTCGCTCGTTCCGCGGGTGGATGCTCTGAGGGTACCTTCCAGAACCAGTGCTTGACCGTTCAGCTCACCAGGAGGTCGTTCAGGTAGATGCTGATGTCGTGGGCAAGGTCCAGCTCGGCGCAGAGCTGTTCGTTGCCCATGAATATGTCGGCCAGTGATATCCCGATCCGCCCCACGACTACCACCCGGCGCTCGGCTGCGTCGGTTACCGCCCCGAACGAGTCAATCGCCGATACCTCGACTGGAAACTTCATACCGCCGATACCAGCGAGCTCGGTGGCGAGCACCAGCAGATCGGGCTGCTGATCGAGTGGAGGCAGGCCCCAGTTGAATCCAAGCGTAAGTCCGAACACGTCGTCGGGCCCGTCCACATCGACCGGGAGGTCACGCACGTGATCTTCAAAGTCGAGGATCACCCGGGGATCAACATCAAGGGCCATGTGGAGGTCCAAGGCCCCGCCGCACGTCTGCTCGGGATGCACGTCAACCTCCCACATCTGGCTGAGTGAGTACGTCTCAATGAAATGACGCTCGTCGTGTACGTGGAAGCCATGATCCATGGCATGGCTTTTTAGGTCCGCGACGAACCCGGCAATGTCAACTGCAGCCACACGTTCCTCTCAACAGTTCGGCCAGGGCGACCAACCGCTCTGGCTAAAGAGCCAGTAGGCGACTGCCGTATTTGCTTGTCCATCGTAGATGGAAGCGCCGGCCCATCCGGCGGCCTCCGCCCGGCTGTCCCAGGCTGAGATCGAATGTTGGAATAGGCCGCCGTATCCGGCCGGGTTGTAGGCATTGGTGTTGAGGCTGCTCTCGCAGATCGCGATTCGCAACGCCACCTCAACATCGTCTCCCGAAAAGTACTGACTGAACAATTGGCGCGCCTGTGACTCGGATAAGACTCCGGAGTATTCAGGCGTGGTCGGCGTAGTGGTTGCTGAGGGTGGTTCCGTGGTTGTCGTGGTGGAAGCGAGGGTCGTAGTCGTCGGAGGCGCTTGGGTGGTGGTCGTCGTCTCGGCAACCGTGGTAGAGGGATGATCGTGCGTGGTAGTGGTCTGGGCGACGGTGGTCGTGGTCTCTGCCAGCTCAATAGTCGTCGTCTCCATGCTGTCCGATGCCGTCGTTGACGATACCGCCGCTAGCGGAAGCGACGACGTCGGTGCTACCGCCAACGCCGAGAAGGTTGTTGCGGCCGATGACTCAAACCCATCGACGAGCCCGGTCAGAGAAAGGGTTTGGAGGGGCGGGTCGGACGGAAGAGAAGCCGACGCCTCGACAGTCGAATCGGTGGTCGAAGCTTCGGCGAGTTGCTCTTGTGCACGGACTTGCGCGTGAGCGCCACCGGTGAGCCAAATCAGCCCGAAGATCAATCCGGTGAGTAGAAGTGCAAGGACTGCACGAATGGATGCCTTGTCCGCCACAGACACCTGATAGAGCGTACCGGCGGTTGGTCGCTATTCACAAATGATCTTGCGTGCTTGTATTGCACCATGCCGTGGCCGTTCCCACCTCCGATCGAAACGATGGAAGCGAAGGTTTCCGAGAAGTGGCCGAAAGGCTCCTTCGCCTATGAACCAAAGTGGGACGGTTTTCGAGCCGTCGTGTGGTCCAACCCCGAGGGACGCATCGACTCGCGCAACCAACGACCACTCCTCAGATATTTCCCTGAACTTGCTCCGGCGATCGCTCAGCTCCCGGAAGGAACCGTCGTCGACGCCGAGATTGTGGTGGTGATCGACGACGAAACAAGCTTCGACACGCTACAGCTCCGGCTCCATCCGGCCGCCTCCCGGGTGGACAAGTTGTCCGAAGAGATCCCGGCTCAGCTGGTGGCTTTCGATCTTCTCGCCGATCAGGGTGAGGACTTGCGGGCTCTTCCGTTCCGTGAACGCCGGGCCCGCCTTGAGCAACTGCTCGCCGGCCTCGAGGACCCGTGGAATCTCACCCCATCCACGACGGATGAGGAACTGGCGAAGCGTTGGTTCGACGAGTTTGAACCAACCGGGTGTGACGGCATCATTGCCAAGCCGCTCGACCAGGCCTACATCCACGGGAAGCGTGCCGTTATCAAGATCAAGCATCGGCGGACCGTCGACTGCGTTGTCGGCGGGTACCGGATCCATAAAGACGGCGACAAGATCGGGTCGCTGCTCCTCGGCCTGTACAACGATGCAGGCGAACTGCACTTCATCGGCCACTGTTCGGGCTTCCAGGACGCCGATCGGGTGGAGATGCTCGCGCAGTTCGAGGCGCTGAAGTCCGACGAATCGTTCGGTGAGGAAGCCAGGGCGCCTGGTGGTGAAAGTAGATGGTCGACGGGCAAGGACCTGTCGTGGGTACCCATTGTGCCGGGCGTTGTGGTCGAGATCAGCTACGACCAACTGGAGGGCTACCGGTTCCGTCACGCCACCCGCTTTCATCGGTGGCGACCCGACAAGGACGCCGCCGACTGCACGATGGACCAACTGGAACGCCCGGACGGACTCGGCTTTTCCGACATGATCGCCCATGCCTAAGGAAGCCTTCATCGACGTCGACGTCGAGACCGTGCGGATATCTTCGCCCGACCGCATCGTCTTCCCCGATCGCGGTTGGACCAAGCTGGACGTCGCCAATCACTTTGCCCTCGTGGCCGAAGGCGCCATCAATGGGATCTACGGTCGGCCGACAATGTTGAAACGCTACATGAAGGGCGTCAACGAGCCTCCGGTCTATCACAAGCGAGCAGACAAGAACTCGCCGTTCGAAACCGTCGAGATCCGATTCCCGTCCCAACGTCCGGGCATTATGAACGTCCCCAGAACCGAAGCAGACGTTTTGCGTCTCGTCCAACTCGGCTGTCTTGACTTTCATCCATGGCCGGTTCGGGCCGAAGACATCGATCACCCGGACGAGTTACGGATCGACCTTGACCCAACGGAAGGATTCGGATTCGACGATGTGCGGGCCGCCGCCCGCGGCGCCAAGGATCTGTTTGACGAGGTCGGCCTGGTGAGCTGGCCGAAGACCTCAGGCAGTCGAGGCATCCACGTGTACGTGCGCATCGAACCGATCTGGGACTTCTTCCAGGTGCGCCGGGCCGTTCTCGCCTTCGCCAGGGAGCTAGAGCGGCGGATGCCCGGCGCCGTCACCACAAAGTGGTGGAAGGAAGAGCGATCCGGCGTCTTCATCGACTTCAATCAAATGGCCCGAGACAAAACGGTTTGCTCGGCCTATGGCGTCCGTCCTACCGGGTTCGTGTCAACCCCGTTCGATTGGGCCGAACTGGACGACATCTCGATCGAGCGATTCCCCATGGACACTTTCGCCAGTCGTTACGCCGATGTCGGCGAACTCACCGCCACCATGGACGATCATCCCGGTTCGATAACGACCTTGCTTGAGTGGATGGCCCGGGACGAAGAAAACGGAATCGGCGACGCTCCATGGCCTCCCCATTATCCCAAGCAACCTGGCGAGCCTCCTCGGGTCCAGCCCTCCAAGCAGCGGCGTCCCGACGAGGACTACTAAATGCGATTTCGACTGTTCGGGTTTCCCGTCGAGTTCAACATCACGATGTTGTTGCTCTTTTACTTCGTCGGCCAGGGGTTCGAACCGGCCGCGGCCGTCGTGGCCGGTTTGGCAGCCGTCCTCTCAATCCTCGTGCACGAACTTGGCCACGCGTTCGTAGCCAGGGCGCTAGGCGGGCAGGTTCAGGGCATCACGCTCCATGGTTTAGGAGGCGTCACTCGCTGGGTGGGGGGTCGTAATACCGGATGGCCACGCATCGCCGTCGCCGCAGCAGGGTCGGTCACGTCTATCACGATCGGCGTTCTGCTCTGGCTCGCATCGTCGATGGGAGTCTTCGGAACCCTGGCCGGACTGGTTCTCGACACTCCCTGGCGGGTCTACCTCGGAGACGCGCTGAACGCCGGCAACTCGGTCGTGTTCTTCCTGGCCGTCTTCGTGTGGGCCAACACGGTCCTTGGCGCGTTCAACCTCCTACCCATCGGAGGGCTCGACGGCGGGACGATCATGAGTGAGTTGATCGAGAAGGCACTGCCAGGGTCGGGTCGGCTGCACGGAGCCATCATCGGTCTGCTGGTTGGCGCCACCGTGGCCTACCTGCTCTACCAACGCGGCTTCACCTTTGCGCCGATCATCATCGGGATCTTCACGATCCAGGCGCTGATCCGGGCGGTCGCGTCGCGGCCGGTCAAGTAACCTTCACTGATGGGCATCATCGAAACCATCCGGTCATCGGTCATCGGTGACAGCGACGTCGTCGACGGACCATTCGGTCCTCGCCTCGTCACTTACGCCGATTACACCGCATCAGGACGCTCGCTGACATTCATCGAGGACTTCATACGCCACGAGGTGTTGCCGCTCTACGCCAATACTCACACCGAGACCTCCGGTACCGGGCGCCAAACGACCCGGTTCCGCGACGATGCTCGGCGGCTGGTCCGCGAGGGCGTCGGAGCGACAGATGAGCACGCCGTCCTGTTCGTCGGCTCAGGATCGACGGGCGCGGTCGATCTGATGATCCGGGTGCTTGGACTGAGGATTCCGGCCGAACTCGACGAACGGTACGGACTCAGCCAGCACATCCCAGCCGACGAACGTCCGGTGGTTTTCTGCGGTCCTTACGAGCATCATTCGAACGAACTTCCCTGGCGCGAATCCATCGCAGACGTCGTTCGCATTCCCGAGGATCGCAATGGACACATCGATATGGTGGCTCTTGAGGTGGCGCTCAAGGAATACGAAACTCGCCCCCTCAAGATTGGCAGTTTCTCGGCTGCATCGAACGTCACTGGCATCATCACCGATCACGCCGCCGTGGCTTCTCTGCTCCATCGCTACGGCGCTCTTTCGTTCTGGGACTATGCAGCCGCGGCTCCGTACGTCGGCATCGACATGGATCCGGGAGGACCCGGCGACGCTCATAAAGATGCGATCTTCATCAGTCCCCACAAGTTCATTGGCGGCCCAGGGACCCCCGGGGTCCTCGTAGCCCGAAAGGAACTCTTCACCAACAAGGTTCCGGCTGTACCCGGTGGTGGCACCGTCGCGTATGTCAATACCGAAGAACACCTCTATCTGACCGACATCGAACACCGCGAGGAAGGCGGCACGCCGGCCATCATCGAATCGATCCGGGCAGGACTCGTCTTCCAACTGAAGCTGGCCGTTGGGTCGGACCGCATCCGTTCACTCGAGCACGCGTTCATCAAGCGGGCGATTGCCTCCTGGCAGGCCAACAAGAACATCGAGATACTCGGCAATCCGGACGCAGACCGTCTCTCGATCGTGTCGTTCGTGATTCGGTACGAGGGCCGGTACCTCCATCACAACTTCGTCGTTGCGCTGCTCAACGATCTGTTTGGCATTCAGAGCCGCGGCGGGTGTTCTTGCGCTGGGCCGTACGGGCATCGCCTTCTCGGCATCGACATGGACACGTCACATCAGTACGAGCGGGAGATTCTGCGGGGCTGCGAGGGGATCAAACCCGGCTGGGTGCGCGTGAACTTCAACTACTTCCTTGCCGAGGAGACGTTCAACTTCATCGTCGACGCGGTTCATCTCATTGCCAACGAAGGTTGGAAGCTGCTCCCCTGCTATCGATTTGACACCCATACGGGAGGATGGCGACATCGGGAAGCGCCCGAGAACCCGGCCATGGCCTTGTCCGAGATCAGCTACGAGTCCGGGACGATGA
>JAOUMT010000310.1 GCA_029881355.1 Acidimicrobiia bacterium
ACCCATGGTCGATCAGCCACTCGTTCGAAAACCCAAAGTCGATCGAGTCGCTGTTCAGGTACGTCGTTCCGAGGAGCGCCGTTGCCATCTCCACGTCGCCGGGCACTTCCATCGGGTCGAGCCCGAAGGTCCTGATCTCATTCGGATGGGTCCCTTGAAACCTGGGTGCCTTGCCGATCATGAAGGCAGGCGAGTTGTCGTAGAAGAACTTCCGAAAGTGATCCGAACCAACCATGATCAGGACGTCAGGGCGGGCATCCTCAAGCCGTCCCCGGAAGTCCTGGAAGTTTTCGTGGGTCGCCCGCAGATCCTCGTCGATGCCGTTTTGCATGGCGCGTTTGAGCAACGGATTGTGTGGCACGCCGAGTACGGCAACAAGTTCAGCCACTGCCATGTCTTTCGCTCGAAGTCTGATCACCCGGAAGCCGAGCATTCTCGGGGCCCCAGCGCCCACTATCGGGCGCTGGAACCCAGGGTTGAACCCTGGGTTCACGAATGCGTGCGATCGGAGTTCCCATCACGTGACCTTTTTAGGCAATCGCTTCGACCTTAGCGCCGGGCATCGCTAGCTGTCCGAGACCGGTTGGACGGGACGGACGTCTTCGATTCTGTCCACCCGACGCAGTGATGGAAAGGCCTTCCACCAGACCGCAACCACCAGCAGTGTCCCAATCCCTCCGGTGATTACCGCGAGCGATGCGCCGAGCCATTCGCCGACCAAACCTGATTCGACGGCGCCCAGTTCGTTCGACCCACCAATGAAAACGTTCTCGACGGCCAACACCCGGCCCCGCATCTCAGGCGGGGTAGCGAGCGGGACAAGTGCGGAGCGGACCAGGACGCTGATCGCGTCAGCGCCGGCCATCACCGCCAGAGCCACGAACGCCACCGCAAAGTTCGTCGTGACTCCCAAGACGATGGTCATGACCCCAAAGAGCGCAACCGCTACCAGCATCTTGCGTCCGGCATGGCGTCGCATCGGGCGTACAACCAATGCCGAAGACGTTACGAACGCTCCAATCCCGATCGCGGCGCGCAACCATCCGTAGCCGACCGCCCCGACTCCGAGACGCTGCTCGGCGATCGCCGGTAACAGGGCGACGGCGCCTCCCAGCAGGACCGCGAACAAATCAAGCGTGATCACGGCACGGACCAGCCGGGACTGCTTGATGAACCGCAAACCATCAAACGCTTGCTTGAGGTTGTCGATGGCCTTGGCCGCCCGGCGCATGGCTACGACGGGAGATCTCGGAACCTTGGCGAGCGCCAGCAGGGCACTCAGTGAGATGACGGACATGAATATGTAGGGGAGATATTCCGCCCTCGAAAACAGAAAAGCGCCGATCAACGGGCCGAGGATCGTCCCGACCAGCGAACTCGACGACTTGAGCGCCACCACCCGGTTGACCATGTGGGCCGGGGACAGGTCAATCGGGAGTGACCGACTAGCCGGTGCCTCCAGGGCCCGCGATATCCCAAATACCGCCATGAGAATGAAGATCGGGGTGGCTGACGACAGTCCCCGGAAGGAAAGCCAGGCCATGCCAAGGGACACGGTCATCTCAAAACCAAGACCGACCGCAAAGACCTTGCGTCGATCAAACTGATCGGCAAGGGCTCCAGTGAACGGGGACAGAAAAAAGACCGGCAGAAACTGTGCGAGCCCGATTAGCCCCAGGTCGAGTTCCCGTCCGGTGATCTGGTAGGTGTGAAACGCCACGACGGCGACCAGACCCGCCCCCGCAAAACGAGCGAGGAACAACACGAACATAAGGACGCGTAGTCCGCCCGGGATACGTTCGTTCACTTCATATATCGATCGAGGTAGGCAATGACCCCCGCCACCGCCTGCTCCTGGACAGCATTGACTTCGTAGTTCCCATCAACCCCGCGAAGCGGATAGACGTATCCATGCAGATCGTGGTCCCAGGACACCCACTCGCAGTCTTTGCCGGCTTCGTTGAGCATGTCATAGGTGGTACGGAAGATCCCTTGAAGGTGATCGGTGTCACGACCCATAACCAGGATCGGAGTCTGAATGCCGGCCACCCGGGCCCGGGCAATGTCCATGTCGATCCGACCTCGCACCTTCTCTACCTCGGCCATCTGCATTTCCTCGATGTTGCGCATCTGGGTTTCTTCATTCATCGGAGCGGTGTGGTCCGGATTGAGCGCCAGGTACTCATGCGAGGCTGGCTCGCTGGCCACACCCACGCCGGCGCCGTGCTACTCCG
>JAOUMT010000008.1 GCA_029881355.1 Acidimicrobiia bacterium
TAACTCATCAGGGCTTGCTCATCCAGGCCTTCTACTCGTCGTCGACGGGTGGAAACACCGAGAACAGCGAGAACGTTTTCTCCAGTCCCCTTCCCTACGCAAAATCCGTACCCGACCCGTGGTCGGTAACCCTCGCGAATCCCAACGCGACCTGGACGAAGACGGTCCCAATAGAAACCGTCCGAAAGGCGATTAATTTCGGCACCAGCTTCGACACGATCACCGACATCCAATTGCAGAATCCGGCGCCCAACGCACTGATGACGGTGACGGGGACCAAGGATGGCGTCGTGAAAGTCATGTCGGACGTCAGCATCGGCAAGAGGTATGGAAAACTCGGGTTGCTTTCACCATCGGTGGCCGCACTCACGTATAACCCCGACGGGGCCGCGAGTCCGTATGCGTTTACCGATATCAGCGAGTCGGTTCATTGGAAGGATATCAACGAGATTGCGGAGCGGGGCATAACCCTCGGCTGCAATCCGCCGGCCAACACCTTGTTCTGTCCAGCCCGAGAGGTGACCAGGGGGCAAATGGCGGCGTTCCTCACGCGCACACTCGGACTGGTGGAACGAGCCCCGAATCCGTTCTCTGACGATGATGGTCACCTGTTCGAGGCGGATATCGAAAGGCTCGCTGCGGCCGGCATCACGCTTGGTTGTAACCCACCGGCGAACGACCGGTTCTGTCCCGACCGTCCGGTCACACGCGCCCAGATGGCTGCGTTTCTCAGCCGGGCCTACGATCTCGTTGACCAGGCTTCAAATCCGTTCGTCGACGACGACGGCTTGATATTCGAAGCGGACATCGAGAGATTGGCAGCAGCCGGCATCACGATTGGCTGTAATCCTCCCACCAATGATCGGTTCTGTCCGAACAACACCGTCCTTCGACAACAGATGGCGTCTTTTCTGATCAGAGCTATCAATTACTCAGGTGGCTAGGCTCGTCCACCGTGGATAACCCTGTTGAGTTTTTTCAAGGAAACGATTGGACCTCTGGGGTCGTGGGTCTCGGATATGTTGGTCTGCCGCTGGCCTTAACCGCCGTGTCCAAAGGTCATGCGACCGTTGGCTTTGACACGTCAGAAGATCGGGTGCGTCGCCTTGGGGCAGCCTCGTCACCGATCGACGACGTATCCGACGCAGATTTGGCGGCGGCGTTGGAAGCCGGCCTGTCGGTAACGGGCGACGCCGATGATCTCAAGGCAGCCGACGCCATTTTCATCTGTGTGCCTTCGCCGCTCGGTCGGAATCGCCAACCGGACATGTCCTACATTCAAAGTGCAGCGACCACCGTGGCGAGAATCGCCCGGCCTGGGCAGCTGATTTCGCTTGAATCGACCACGTATCCTGGAACCACCGATGACATTTTGGTGACTGCGCTGGCCGACGTCGGTTTGGAAGTCGATCGGGATGTTTTTGTGGCGTTCTCCCCGGAACGGGTCTCGCCAGGTGACGAACTCAAAACCGCCGAAATCCCCAAGGTCGTCGGCGGAGTCAGTGCCTTGTCGACGGCGGTAGCCGAGGCGGCATACTCCAAGCTGGTGCCCAATGTTCATGCCGTTTCTGATGCCAAGACGGCAGAGATGGCCAAGCTCCTCGAAAACACCTACCGGGCCGTCAATATCGGCCTCATCAACGAGATGGCTCAACTGGCCCATGAGATCGACATCGATATCTGGGAAGTCATCGAGGCGGCTGCGACGAAGCCATTTGGGTTCCAAGCGTTCTTTCCTGGTCCCGGCGTAGGCGGGCACTGCATTCCGCTCGACCCTCAGTTCCTGGCCTGGCGCGCCAAGGAAGCGAACTTCACCACCCGGTTCATCGACACGGCCGAACAGGTCAACGAAGGCATGCCGGCGTGGACCGCTCGACGGGTCGGCTCGATGCTGAACAGGCGTGGGTTACCAATTTTCGGGACCCGCATCCTGGGGGTGGGAATCTCGTACAAGCCCGACATCGCCGACGATCGGGAATCGGCGTCGGCCCGGGTGTTGGTTGAGTTGAGGAATCAGGGAGCCGAAATCGAGGTCTTTGATCCGTTGGTGCCACCGGACCGGATCCGTCGACATGGGTTCGAACCGGCCACATCTTTCGACGGCTACTCGGCCGCCCTGATCCTGACCGATCACCAGGGTATCGACTACATGGCCATCTCTGCTGCCGTGCCGTTCGTTTTCGATACCCGCAATGCCTATCGGCGGCGCGGTATTGAGGTCGACAACGTAGAAGTGCTGTGATCGCCGGAGTCTTCTCGGTGGTCCACCATGCCGACGACGTCCGCATCCGTGAAAAGCTGATCCCCACCCTGGCGAACGATTTCACTGTCGAGTATCACACCCGAACTCCTTCACCGAGCCAGATCGACGGGTTCACGTGGCATGCTTTTCGGGGATCCCGCCTCATGAGGAACGTGTCGCTCCTGCTCCGGTTGATGAGTCGGAGATTCGACGTTGCGGTACTGGTCGATCCGGAAACGTTCTTGGCGGGCATTCTGGCAAGCCGCCGGACGAACGTCGTCTTCGATATTCATGAGAATGTCCCCGCCCAGATCGGCACGAAGAACGTCCCGTTCAAAAAGGCCCTGAGCCGGCTGGCGGTACTGATCCTGAAAGCCGCCGAAAAGGCGGGGACGATCGTTCTCGCCGAGCCCGGCTATGCCGAGCTTTTCAGTCGTGAACACCCGGTTTTCGAGAACTTCCCCCGATGGGAGGCGATGCCGCCTATGGCGCCCGGCGACGGCTCGGTCATCTATGTCGGCGATATCACCGAGCAACGCGGTGCCCTCCATCTCGCCGAGGCAGTCGCCGGGACGGACAAACACCTCGTAATGATCGGCCGCTGCTCTCCTGAGCTGGCCAGCCGCATCGAATCAGTCGTTGGCAATGGCTCCGCAACGGTCGAGTTGACCGGACGTTTGCCCTGGCGAGCGGCGATGGCCCGGCTCGCCTCGGCAGCCGTCGCTGTGTCACCGTTGACCGACACGCCCAACTATCGCCACTCGCTACCAACCAAGGTACTGGAATACCTCGGTCTCGGTGTCCCCGTCGTGGCGACCAACCTGCCCGGCACGACCGACGTGCTGACAGGCCGCCCGGGAGTCACCCTGGTCGCGCCTGGCGATGTGCCCGCCCTTCGACAGGCCATTCATTCCGCCAGCCGCGCCGAAGTTCGCCAGGCGGCGCAGGACTCGGCGGCTGGCGTTCGAGCCGACTTTGAGTGGCCCACGGAACGGGTGAGGGGCTTCTATACGGCGTTGGTCGGGGAGCCCGGCTTCAGGCCTGACAGGTAGCCGAACCCCCAGCTGATATGCATCACCGCAATGGCCATCGGCATCACCAGAGCAGCCCCCCGGCGAGTTTTGCCAACATTGATGGCCGTCGTCGCCACGAGGGCGATCAGGTAGGCCGCTGGTATTACCAGTGCCAGTCGCCACCAGCTGGTGAAGGCCAGTCCCAACGAGCTCATCAGCCCGATTACAAGTAGTGGTGCGGCTAGCTGACGAAGTCGAATCGACTCGGGGTGGCGCCGATGGACGATCCGCTTCCACGCCCCATATTGAAAGTATTGCTTCGCCAGACTTCTCAATGAACCGCGCGGCCGGTATTCAACGGCCAGTCGGGGATCAAAGAACACCAGCCCCCCGTTCTGACGGAGGCGGATGTTGAGTTCGTAGTCCTGGTTGCGAATCAACGTTTCATCGAAGAGTCCTGCGTCGACGAGTGCCTGGCGGTCGAATACGCCCAGATAGACGGTATCGGCCGGCCCCGCCTCGCCGCCGTAATGGAATTTGGCGTCCCCAACCCCGAGTCGACTGGTCATGGCCATGGCGATGGCTGTTTGGATTAGCCCCGTTCCGGTGGCCCTCTGGATACCACCGACGTTGACCGCTCCGGTGTCGGCCAAGATCCCTACCGCGATATCGACGTAGTCGGGTGGAAGGACCGAGTGGGCATCGCAGCGCACGACGATGTCTCCGTTGGCGGCCCTTATGGCGGCGTTCAAAGCTGCCGGGGTGGTTGTGTCCGGATTTTCGACGACCTTGATCCGGACATCGTCGAATGCTTCGACGGACCGTCGGGTTCCATCGGTACTCATTCCGTCGGCCACAATGACTTCGGTAATGTTCGGATAGGTTTGGTCCAAGACCGACTCGATGGCGGAGCGAATCGCCTCTTGTTCGTTCCGTACCGGTATGACCACGGTCACTGGGGGCTGCATCGGGTCATTATGGCTGGATGATTCGCTCGGCACTTGGATCAGGCAGCCCAACCGACCCGGCCGGCCCCGAATGCGAGGTGCCTATCATTTGTACTTGTGTTTGCTGACCTCGTACTAACCCCCGGCTTGATCCTGGCGATGTGGGCCGGTGGCATGGCGGCCGGAGTCGCTCTGGTAGCGAAGTGGGAGATTGTGGGACCCGGCTTCTTCTGGGTGGCGGGGGCAACCATCCTTCTCGTCGGAGCGTGGACGGTCCCCAACGGAGGGGCCGGAGCCTGGGTCGGGGTGGTCGGTGTGGTCATTGGTTCGCTGTTGGCGAGGCGATCAACCCTCGCAGCGGTCGCTTTCGGTCTCGGCAGTGTCGGATTTGTCTTCGAAGCCGCCAGCTACGGCAACGTGTGGATGGCGATAACCGGGGCGATTGCGCTCGGAGGCGTCACCGACGAAATGCTGCTCGGACACTGGTATCTGGTCGATCCCAAGCTTCCTCGTTGGGCTCTGAAACGACTCGACCTGGTAGCCGCGCTGGCCTTGGTGGCCGATGGAGTCCTTTTGCTCCTTGCCGGGGCGACGGTCGGGTCGGTCGTGGGTTGGGCGTTTATTGCTCTTGCGGCGATGAGCACCCTACTCATGGTGGGTGTTTGGTTCTCCCTGAAAGAACCGGCCTATGCCGGGGTCATGGCCGCGACCGGGTTGTCCTACCTGGCGGTTCTCACGGCCCTGGGCGCCACCGTTGCGGGTCGATCGATGATCGGCGATGCAGCCAATCAGCTGGCGGCGAGTATTCTGCGCGGGTGAAGGTTTATACGAGAACAGGCGACGATGGAACGACCGGCCTCTTCTACGGGGGGCGGGTGTCAAAAGCCGGCCTCGGGCCAGAAGCCTACGGGACGGTCGATGAAGCGGTCTCAACGCTGGGACTGGCCAGGGCGTACGCGGTCGGCGAGCTCAACGAGGAGATCCTGTCTCTGCAACGTCAGCTCTTTGTCGTGGCCGCCGAACTGGCCACTGACCCCGCCAACCGGCACAAACTTGTTCCAGCGATAAGCCTCACGACCGAGCAAATGATCCTCGACCTGGAAGCCTCCCTCGATCGCTTGATAGCCGACGTCGGAGCTCCCGACGGCTTTATGGTTCCGGGCGAATCCCCCCTATCGGCACACCTCGATCTGGCGAGAGCGGTCATCCGGCGGGCCGAGCGCCGCTGTGTGGCCTACGCCGATGCCGGACAACTCGATGGATCATTCGTCGTCCCCTTTCTCAATCGACTCGCCGATTATGTCTTCATGCTCGTGCGTGCCTCGGAGACGAACTGGCAACCATCAAAACAGGAGAAACTGTGACGTCCACGATTGCTGCGACAAACGAACCGGGAGCGGTTCATGCCTTTGGTGTGTACGAGGGGGGAGAGGCGTCGACCGATCCTGAAATCTACGACAGCTTCGGGCCGAGCCAGCTTGCCCTCCTCGAAGCGGCCGGGTTTACCGGCAAACTATCCCAAGTCGTGGCGGTGTCCAAGGGCGACCAGCTTCTGTACGTGGTGGGACTCGGTTCTGAACTCGATACAGAGCGACTTCGCCAGGCGGCCGGGTGGCTGGGCAGGTCGGTTGACCGGGTCCCGGAACTCACCACGAGCCTGCACGAGGTTGGGATTGACGGTGCAGTCCAGGCCGTAGCGGAAGGTTTTCTGCTCGGCCAGTACCAATTCCTCGAATATCACGATTCCGACGTGCCCGGCACGACCACCTTGCGGCTGGTCGGAGACCCCGATACCGGGGCGCTCGACACAGCCGACGCCACGGTGGCAGCGGTAAATTGGGCTCGCGATCTGGTGAACCGGCCACCCCGAGACAAATCTCCTCAAATGATCGTCGAAGCCTTCGAAGCTCTGGCTGCCGACCTGCCCATCGATATCACCGTCTGGGATGTCGAGGACCTGAAGCGAGAGCGTTGTGGTGGCCTGCTGGGCGTCAACGCCGGATCAACCGCACCGGCCAGGATGGTCATTGCGGAGTACCGGCCGGAGGGTGCCTCCAAGACGCTGGCTGTGGTAGGCAAGGGGATCGTCTTCGACTCCGGCGGTCTCAACCTCAAGAGCTTTGAGTTCATGAAGACGATGAAATCGGATATGGCCGGAGCGGCGGCCACGCTGGCCGGTCTGGTGGCCATTGCCAGGGCCGAGGTTCCAACGCGGGTCATTATCTATGTGCCGCTGACTGAGAATATGCCAGGTGGGGCGGCGAACCGTCCCGGCGATGTGCTCACCGCCCGCAATGGTAAGACCATGGAGATCCTCAACACCGACGCTGAAGGTCGCTTGGTTCTCGCCGACGGGCTGTCGCTGGCCGCTGAACGAGATCCAGATTTGATCGTCGACCTTGCCACCCTCACCGGGGCGTCGCATGTTGCCCTCGGTCACTCGTATGCCGGCCTTTGGACAAATTCCGAGGCGGCCGGCGAACTCGTCGAAGCAGCGGCTAGCCAGGCCGGCGAACGGGTTTGGACGATGCCATTGCCAGCCGACTATCGCAAGGCGATCGATTCGGAAGTCGCCGACATGAAGAACACCGGAGAGCGATACGGCGGAGCGATTCATGCGGCCCTGTTCCTTGCCGAGTTCGCCGGGGATGGTCCGTGGGTCCACCTCGATATCGCCGGCCCGGCGTGGGGTCATGAGAAGGGCGGCTATCTGCCGACCGGCGGTACGGGCTTCGGGGTACGTACGCTGGTGGCGCTTGCTTCACTCATGGCGGATTAGGCGCCAGAACCATCGTTACTAAGTAGGATGTAGCCCTATGCGTAGGAGATTTCTTCTCTCCACGGCCGCAGCCGACCTTTCTGCGCTTCTGCTCGCCCTGGTTGCCGCTTCGTACGTGACCTTCGGGGTGGCGCCGTGGCAAGTCCAGTTGAGCGGCGGTCGTTCCATCATGCCGCTCGCCGGGTTCTTCGTCGTCGGTTCCCTGGTCGGCTCGCTGATATCGGCCAGGATGTGGGCTGGAGCGGCTCCCCGCCCGAGCTATGGGCGTGGCGTGGCGATCGTGATTTTTGGCGTGGCGTTTACTGCGCTGGCCGTGATCGGAAGCGCCTCATACCTTTCGCGCACCTTTTTTGCCGTCACGGCGGTGACGTGGCTGGTAGGCGGAATGGCTCACCGGGCAGTTCGTCGGCGGCGACCATGGACGGAGTCGATGATTGTCATCACTAACGAGAAGGGCCTTATCGACGACCTACGTGACGCCGAACATACCGAAGTTCTGGCGTTGATGGATCCAGCCGCCTCAGGTGAACTAGAAGCTCCAGCGGCTGGAGCGACAGTCGTGGTCGACCTTCGGGCGGTGTTGTCGGACCGGATGGCCCAGTTTGTGTCCTCGGCCGCATTGGCCGGTATTCCAGTCAGGGCTCTGAGTTCGGTCTATGAAGAACACACCGGGCGGATGCCCCTGGTACACCTCGCCGAGGGTTGGGAGCTGTCCACCCCAGTCACCAAGACCGCCCCCATCATCGGGGGGAAGTTCATCTTCGACGTGTTGGCCGTCATTGTGGCGGCTCCGCTGGCCATACCGCTCGGACTGCTGATTGGCCTGGCGATTCGGCTTGATTCTCCAGGTCCGGTGATTTTCCGTCAGGTCCGGACCGGGCGGCACGGCGTTCCCTTCACTTTGTACAAGTTCCGCACCATGGTCATGGACGCCGAAGCGGCAGGACCAAAGTTTGCCTTGAAAGAGGATCCGCGCCTGACCCGGGTGGGACGCTTGCTCCGCCGGGTCCGCGTCGACGAGTTGCCGCAGCTGTTCAACGTACTCAAGGGGGACTTGTCGTTGGTAGGTCCGCGCCCCGAGCAGGTGCCGTTCACCGAGCACTTCCGGCGGGAGATTCCGTTCTACGAGCAGCGGCATCTCGTCCGTCCGGGTGTCACTGGTTGGGCTCAGGTGAATTACGGCTATGCAGATGATCAGGCCGAAGCCGTCGACAAGCTCACCTATGACTTGTACTACGTCAAGCACATGTCACCGTGGCTCGATCTGCACGTCCTTGGCAGGAGTATCTGGACCGTTCTATCCGGGTTTGGGGCTCGCTGAGGTTCGATCTAGGGCTGGCGAATCAGGCAGGTTTCGTCGTAGTCCACGATGGTCGGAGGTGTCGATCGGCACGACGGGCAGTTTGGGTCCTTGGCGATCCGCAACTGGAACGTTTCCTGGGTCAGAGCGTCGTAGGTGAGCAGACGGCCGCGCAGCGGCGTGCCGATCCCGATGACCAGTTTGATGGCTTCAGTTGCTTGCAGGCTTCCGATCACTCCGGGTAACACGCCCAAAACACCGGCTTCCTGACAGTTCGGGGCCAACTCCGGCGGTGGCGGCTGGGGAAACAGGCACCGGTAGCAGGGACCGTCGTTTGGATCGAAGACCGCTACTTGTCCTTCGAAGCGGAAGATCGATCCGTGGACGACCGGGATTCGGAGGTGTTGGGATACGTCGTTGATGAGGTAACGAGTGGGGAAATTGTCGGCTCCGTCGACGATGAGGTCGAAGCCGGCCAGCAGTTCCAAAGCGTTTGACGCGACGATATTGACGGCGTGCGCTTCGATGGCCACATCAGGGTTCAAGTTGGCAAGGGTTCGTTCTGCGGAGCCAGCCTTTGACTGCCCAATCCGATCGGTTCCATGGAGGATCTGTCGCTGCAAATTGGAAACATCCACGCGGTCGGCGTCGAAAATGGCGAGCGTGCCAACTCCGGCGGCAGCGAGATACAGGGCGGCCGGCGAACCGAGCCCTCCTGCCCCGATGATGGCTATGCGGGCGTCGAGAAGCTTCTGCTGACCAGCGACTCCCACCTGCGGGAGGGCGATGTGGCGGCTGTACCTCGCCGCGCTCGGAACCGACAGCGTCTGCGGTATCTCCCACGGCTGGCCGGCCGCCTGCCAGGCTACGAACCCACCGGCCAGGCTCACCACGTTGGTGAAGCCCATGTCCTGGAGGGTCACACCCGCCAGGAGCGATCGTTCGCCAACTGCGCAGTAGGCAACGATCGGTTGGGAGTGGGACAGATGCTCGACCGAGGTCTCCAGCAACCCGCGGGGGATCTTCTCGGCGCCAGGGATGCTTCCCAACGCCACCTCGTGGGGCTCACGCACATCGATGAAGATCCGGCTCGTCGCGACCAGTTCGGCCGGCGTAACCTCCGGGACGGTTTGCCTGGCAGCCGCGAGCATTTCGGTCAGATTCACGAGGTCCATGCTAGGCAAGCACTGAGAGATCCGCTCGTTGTCGGGTCCGCTCCCGGCGACGGCGGGCATGGAACGTAGGCCATCTAGAGTTGCTTTCATGGTGGTTCCTGGTCTCACCCCCTCAATCGAGTTTGCGCTGCTGGCGGACGCCGTCCAGGCAGTGGGCGGCAAGCTCTTTGTGCTCGGAGGTGGTTGGGACACGATTTGGGTGAGATCGTTTCCGGCTCGCCATCACACCATGGCCATTGGCACCAGGATCAGGATCCCATGGTCGTCGGAGACCCAGACGTTCGAACTCACTGTCCAGTTGGTCGACGAAGATGGCCAGCCGATCTTTGACACGATTCGTCACTCGTTGACCGTCGCCCCGCCAAGGGGCGTCCCCGACGGGTTCGAACACGGGGTGGTCCGAGCTTTCACGTTCAACAACGTGCCTTTTCAAAAACCTGGCGAGTACTCCTTCGTCATGACCGTTGACGAAGTGGAAACCGGGCGCTTGCGATTCTCGGTACGGGAGCGTCGCCAGGAGACAACCTGATGGAATCGATGAGGATGTTCCCGCTCGGGAATCCCCTCATGCCGTTCTCGATGGTCAAGCTGAGGATATTCGAACCTCGATATCTGCAGATGATCGATGAATGTGTTGAACAAGCGGCACCATTTGGGATAGTCCTCATCGAGCGGGGATTCGAAGTGGGGGGCGGCGATCAGCGCTCAACGATAGGCACGGTCGCTCAGCTGGTGGACGTAACGGATCTGCCGGACGGAGAGCTGGCGGTGGTGGCAGTTGGCGTCGAACGGATTCGGGTTCTTGAGTGGCTGCCGGATGATCCCTATCCGATCGCCCGGGTGGAACGATTGGGCGAGGTTGTCTCTCGTGCGGCGGCTGCTCGCATCGATCAGATTGATCGCCAGCTGCGCCTCGTCCTGGCCTTCGTATCGGAAGCGGGCATTGACGTCGGTCCGCTCGAATACGAATTGTCGACCCAACCGGAAGTCGCCGCCCATCAGTTGTGTGGTTTGGCGCCGGTAGGCGCCTATGACGCCCAGCGGTTGCTCAGTGCGCCGTCGGTGGATGAACGCCTCGAACTTCTGTCGGCCTTCCTCGAGGAAGAAACCGAGTTCCTTCGGTCCCAACTTGGCGGCAGTTGACCCTGGCTAGTTCGATCCCCATGCGTAGAAGAAGCCGTCGCGCGATCCGACGTAGATGTAACCGTTGAACACGGTCGGGGTTGACTCGATGCAACCCGACCCGAGCGGCTGTTCCCAGAGTCGTTGTGGGGCGAACGGTTGTGTGACGTCATAGGCTCGAAGTGCACCACCGGCATCACAATCCACCGCCACCAGCAGGGTTTGATCGATAAGAATCGGCGACGACCAGGCATGCCAGCCGATCGGCTCCTGCCACATGACCTCACCGGTAATGGTGTTGATGGCCAGCAGGTTGCCCGGGTGGGTGCTGGCGTACAACACGCCATTGCCAAGTGCCGGCGTCGACCATAATCCTCCGTCTTCTCCATCGATACCCGGGACCGATACTGACCACCTGATCGGGTCCCCGTCCGTGAAGGGGTTGAGCTTCACGATCTGACCGACTTCGGATGATCGGGGTAGGAACCGTTCCAGCTCGACAGCGATGTAGACAAACCCTTCGTCATCGATAATGGGGGTCGCGTCGATGTCATCACCAGCCCAAAAATCGAAAACGACCGGTGCTTCGCCCTGTCGGATCTTGCTGATATCGAGTCCGACGACTCGACCTGCCGAGTTTGTGAAGTAAGCCCGTTGATTGTGAATGGCAATGGAGCTTTCAATCGAAGCGTTGGAGTCACCGACCGCATTGATGAGCTCCTGGTTCCAGCCGGGGACCTTGGCGAGGATGATCGGATCGACCGCCACCCGGCCCGCTTCGAGGGTTCGGTTGAGTTCGATGGCGAAGAAGAACCCGTTCTCCCCACCTTCATAGAGGATGCCGTCCACGATCGAGGGGTTGGAATCCCAGTCGTTGTTCCAGATTCCGGGATGATCCGCTGAGTCGAGACTCCAGATCTCATAGGGGGTGTCCGTGTCGAGTGCGAGTATCCGTAGCTTGTTGTCACGACTCCCAAAGTAGAGAAGCGGGAAACCGTCCGGATCAAGGGTCACCGAGCCTTTGATGAGATCACCCGTGACGAACGGTGGCCGGGTTTCGAAGCCGCTCTGCGCGTCGACGAAATGTACGGCCCGGTCATAGGCTCCGAAAATGACCTCCGTTATGCCATCGGGGCGGACCCACACGACTGGCTGGCCGGTCCACCCGGTTCCGCACCATTGACGGGTCTCAGCGCCCACCGACGAAGTCGAACACATGGCGCTCTCGGGGTATCGCCACACCACCTCGGGCCGATCGGGTATCGGGCCGGATCCGTAATAGTTGCGTTGAGGGTTCCCGCGGAACTGCAAGACCCCGTTGACGGTTCCCCACGGTCGACCCACCGACACCGAAGGCGGCATGGTGGTGGTCGTGGTCGTCGTCGTGGTCGTCGTCGGTTGGGGCGGAAGGGTCGAAGTGGTCGGCGCACCAACTTGGTCGATCGTCTCACGGTCCGGATACGGATCGCCGAGAAAGTCGCAGGCTCCGACGGTGAGCAGGATCAGTGTGATCCAAATCAATCGCATTGGGGCAAGATAGCCGGGGTTGTTTGATTTTTGCCGTTCTCGCCTAACCTGCTCGGATGGTTGGAACGCTACGAAGTCGGATGGACTCGTCCGTGCCGGTTCGGTTCTTCCGCCGACTCGGGGCTGCTGGTCCGTCGGTATTGGCTGCGGCCATCGCCTACAACCTGTTCTTCGCACTGGTTCCTGCCCTGGCGTCAGTGGTCGTGGCTGCTTCGGTGTTCGGTCGTTCGGACGAGGTGCTTGAGGAGAGCCTGGCGACCCTCAGCCGGGTGGCCCCGTCCGAGACTGTTCTGTTTGTCGGCAGGGTGCTTGAGGACGTCGCGAACTCGGTCAACCGTGCCCAGGACCTGGTCATCGCGGTCACAGGGCTGGTGGCGTTGTGGCTCGGCTCGCGGGGCATTCATACCATCCAGGAAGTGCTGGCGAGAATTGCCGAACTGGACGAGCGACGTCCCTGGATCATCGCCAAGCTGGTGTCCGTGCTGTTGACGGCCGGCATCGCCGTAACCCTCGTGGTGTCCTCGCTATTGGTCGTCGCCGGGGCAACCGTGGCAGAGCGGCTCGACGCATTCGTCGGCGGTAGCTGGCCGGTTGATGCGTGGAACCTCGCGTCTGTGCCGGTGGCCGCGTTCTGTTTCTTTCTATTCCTGGCCGCCCTCTATCGGTGGGGACCGCCGGCCCGATTCCCCCGCATGTGGCTGGCCTCATTGCTGTCGACAATTGGAATCGTGGTCGCGTCGCTCGGCTTTCGTTTTTATTTGGATCGTGCGGGCGCCTCCGGAGCAACGACGCTCGCCATTTTTGGCGCAGTGGCCGTCATGTTGTTGTGGCTGTATGTGATTGCCTACGTGATAATCGTCTCCGGTTCGATTGCCGCCGGGGTCGCCCGTCGAGCCGCCCAGCGGCAGGCGAGTCAACCAGAAGGTGAGCCAGCGATTGGTTGACCCTGGCACGAGACGCGGTATGCGCCTGCTGTTCTCATTGCTGGCGAGCTATCGACGAGAGGCGGTCCTGTCGACGTTGTCGGCGCTGGTATGGATGGTGATGGTGATCATCGGCCCGTACCTCACCAAGGTGGTGATCGACCGTGCCATTGAAGGTGAGCGCCGCGACCTTCTCCTGCCCTTGGTCGGGGCAGTTCTCGCCGCCGGCGTCATCAAAGCGCTGGGAGTCGGAGGTCGGCGGTACTTCGCGTTCTTGCTTTCGTACCGGGCAGAAACCGATCTTCGCAACCGGATCTTCGAACACATTCAGCGCCTGGAGTTCAATTATCACGATGAGGTTCCGACCGGAGAGCTCATGTCGCGGTCGTCGAGCGACCTATCCCAGGTGCGTCTCGTTTACGCAATGCTCCCGATCACCATCGCCAACGTGGCGATGTTCGTGGTGGTCGTCGCCGTGATGCTTTCGATCGATGTCACCCTTGGTGCGCTCGTGTCGTTGGCGGTACCGATGTTGCTTTACATCGCCAACACGTACGCCAGACGCGTCATCGACATCGCCACGGACGTCCAGCAGAAGCTGGCGGACAATACCGCAGTAATCGCCGAAGCGATCGGTGGGATTCGGGTGGTCAAGTCGTATGGCCAGGAAGCCCAGGAGACCGAAAAGATCCGCATGGCGGCGATCGGTATCTACGAGCGATCGATGGAGCTCATCAAGAACCGGGCGATTTTTATCCCGCTCTTCGAACTGGTGGCGCCGATCGCGACTGCCGTGATTCTCGGCATCGGAGGTCTCCGGGTTATTGAGGGTGCCTTGACCCCCGGCGAGTTCTATCAGTTTGCCGAATACATGGTCATCTTGAACTTCCCGCTCCGCCTCACCGGGTGGTTCTTCGCAGAAATACCTCGGGCCTCGGCCGCCGGGGGACGGGTGCTCGATCTGCTCAAAACCGCTCCCGAGATAGCGGATCCGGCCCACCCCGTAGATCTTCCCCCCGGCCCAGGTGATGTCAGGTTCTCCAACGTGGCTTTCCGCTATCCGGATGGTCCCCCCGTGCTCGATGGGTTCGATCTGCACGTCCCGGGTGGACGTTCGGTCGCCCTGGTCGGGGCGACCGGATCGGGCAAGTCGACCGTTGCCTATTTGCTGGCCCGGTTCTATGACGTCACAGGAGGGACCGTGTCGCTGGACGGGGTCGACGTCCGGTCAGTGCGTTTGAGCGAACTGCGCAATGAAGTAGCGGTCGTCTTTGAGGAAACGTTTCTGTTTTCGGCGTCGATTCGCGACAACATCTCGTTCGGTAACCCGGATGCAACCGACGATCAGGTTCGTTTGGCCGCCCGCCTGGCGCAGGCCCACGGGTTCATCTCGGATACGGTCGACGGATACGAATCGATGATTGGCGAACGGGGTTATTCGCTCTCTGGTGGGCAGCGGCAGCGGATCGCGCTCGCTCGGGCCGTATTGCGCGATCCCCGGGTGCTCATCCTCGATGACGCTACGTCGTCGGTCGATGCGGTTACCGAGGACGAGATTCGTAATGCATTGAAGACGGTCATGGCTGGACGGACGACGATCATCATCGCCCACCGCCCGTCGACGCTGGCTCTAGCCGACGAGGTCATTTTTATAGACGAGGGCAAAGTAGTCGCGTCTGGCACCCACACCGAACTCCTCGAACGGGTTCCCCGGTACTCGGCGGTCCTCGCTACTGCGGAGGTCGGCTGATGTACGCTCGTTTCGGCTCGGGGGAAGGGCGAACCGAAGGTACGTGGGAGCTGCTGCGCAAGGCCGCCTCGTACGGGAAGGGTCTTGGCTGGGTGGCCACCGGTGCCTTGTTCGCCACGATCCTTGCCACGGTCGCCCGCCTGGCAGGGCCCGCCTACGTTCGTCAAGGCCTCGATGCCGTGGACGTGGCCGACCGTCAAGCGTTGTTTCAGTCCGTTTGGTGGTTCGTCGGTGCTCTCGTGCTGCAGTACATCAGCCAGGCGATCTCGCAGTACTGGGTTTCGGGAGTTGGTGAGCGATATCTTGCCGATCTGCGAGTTCGTGCCTTTCGCCATTTGATCGACCTCGACGTCGACTTCTTCTCGAGGTCGAAGGCCGGAGTACTGGTCAGTCGCCTGACATCTGACATCGAGGCATTGACGCAGTTCGTAAAAGAAGGTGCCATCAACGTCGTCACTTCGATCCTCACGGTGATCGGCGTGACGATCGCCATGTTCCTAATCGACACATCCATGGCCCTGGCGGTGCTGGCGCTCATGCCGATCCTCCTGGGGGTATCGGTGGTATTCCGAATCTATGCCGACCGGGCCTATGAACAAGTGCGCGAGCACATCGGTCGGGTGCTGGGAGCCATTCAGGAAGGCATCTCGGGGGTACGGGTGGTGCAGGCCTATACCCAGGAGCACCGTCAGAAACTGGAGTTCGGGCGGGTCAACGAGCGCTACTTCGATGCCAATATCGCTGCTGCCAAAGCCATTTCTGCCTACTTCCCGGCCGTCGATTTTCTGCGCACGTCGGGCCTGGCGCTCATTCTGGTGGTCGGGGGCAACCGGGTCCTTGACGGTGAGATGAGCTTCGGTGCACTGGTGGCCTTCCTCCTGTATCTGAACTGGTTCTTTGAGCCGATCGTCCAGATTTCCAATCTTTATAACCTGCTCCAGGCCGCCCTGGCAGCCCTGTCCAAGCTCCTGGGCATCCTTGATCGGGAAGCGGCCGTGCCGGAAGCAATTGATCCGGTTCCGCTACCGGAGATCGTTGGCAAGCTCACCTTTGACCGGGTGACCTTTGGCTACGACCCGGCGGTGCCGATTCTGCATGGCATCGACCTGGAGATTCAAGCGGGTGAACGAATCGCCATCGTGGGCGAGACCGGTTCTGGGAAGTCGACGCTCGCCAAGTTGGCAGTACGCTTCTATGACCCACTTGGCGGAACCATCAGCCTCGACGAGGTTGACCTTGTGTCGATCGGCTTCGAGGACTTGCGACGGGGCGTCGCGCTGGTTCCTCAGGAAGGGTTTCTTTTCGCCGGGACGCTGCGCGACAACATCCGGTATGCCCGACCTGATGCGGGTGACGATGAGATCTGGAACGTATGTGCCACCCTTGGTATTGCCGAATGGGTCGGGACCCTTCCCGACCTGTTGGATACCGAGGTCCGGGAGCGCGGGTCGCGGTTCTCCTCCGGTGAGCGCCAGTTGGTCGCGTTGGCCCGGGCGCTCCTGGCAGGTCCCAGCGTGATCGTGATGGACGAAGCAACCTCGAACCTCGACCCGGAGACGGAAGGAGTCGTCGAGGCGGCCCTGGCGACCCTGCTTGAGGGGCGCACGGCCATCGTCATCGCTCACCGCCTCGCCACGGCCGAACGAGCCGATCGGGTGGTCGTCATGGATGATGGCCGTATCGTTGAAATCGGTCATCATTCCGAACTGGTGGGGGCGGCCGGACCGTACGCCAGACTCAGCGAGGTCTGGCAGGCTGCCCAGACCTCCGACTGACTCAAGCTTTCCCGCCCTGGTCCGATAAAACCACTGTTAGTGAAGTTATGTCGGGTCCCGGTGTAACACGTTGGGTGATGGTGCTACTTAACCGGTGGACACCACAAGGGAGAAAAAACGATGCAAAAAAAGCTTTTGACGGCGGTTGTCGCCATGTCGGTCATGATGGCCGGCGCGCTGCCGGCCTTCGCCGATGATCATGAACCAGTCAGGGTTTATGACAAAGAGCAGCACATTCTCATGTTCGCCGTCGATGGCGAGTGCATGCTCGACGCCGAGATGGACATTGCTTTTACGGTTGGCGAGGACGGTGCCATTTCCTTCGAGGTTGTCGTCGATGAAGAAGAAGTCGTCGCGGAAGAGACCGTGGAACCGGTCGTCGTAGACGAGGACGCCACCGACCCACTGGAAGGCTGCTACCCGTTCTCGGTCGAGGGACCGAACGGTCAGGTCAACCACGGTACGTTTGTCTCGAACCTGATGCACGCGCTCAAGGAGATGGGTATCAAGGGCTCTGACAAGAAAGAGTTCAAGTCGGCACTCAAGGAGTACGGCAAGGGTGACATGCAAGTCAAGGTCAAGGACGTCGACGACGAGTCGAGCCTGACGGTCACGCCCGCCAAAGCCGAGAAGACCAACAAAGGTCAGGCGAAGAAAGCGGAAAAAGCGAATAAGGGTCAGAACAAATAGCGATTACGCAGAGTGACGACCGGCACATAACAGAGAAGGGGTGGCCCGCGGGCCGCCCCTTCTGGTTTTCTTTACGGGACGTGGGTTTCAGGGTAATGTCGAGGATCGTACATGGATAGGTGGGGAAAGGCTCTGGCACCGTTAGTGGTGATCGTCGCCCTTTTGGGCGGCGTTGTCGCGCCGAATGTGGCCCTGGCCGCTGAAGAATTTGTGCTTACGTTCCCACACTCGGACCCGGATACGAAGTTCTTGTCCGAGTACGGCGTGAGCAAACCCGACGGCCGCATCCATCGGGGCGTCGATCTGTTCGCGAAGCGTGGTTCAGAAGTGGTGGCCGGCGCCGACGGATTCGTTCAGAAGGTCCAGCGGGGGAGTCGAGCCGGCTTGTATGTTGTGTTGACCCATACCGATGGCTACGAGACGTGGTACCTCCACCTTGGCTCTTTTGCCGAGGGGATTGAGGTGGGTGATCCGGTAGCCGCCGGAGATGTGATTGGTTACGTCGGCTCTACCGGCAATGCGGCTGGTACGTCTCCCCACACCCACTTTGAGATCCATGACAACGGCCGCCCAATTGATCCGTACCCGTTCTTGAGGGCGTCGTTTGAGCGGTGGGTTTTGAGTCAGCAGATCGAGGCGGGAGAAACGCCTTTCCGGTAGGAATCGATCGGCTACAGAACCGTATTGAGGTCCGACGCTTCGTCAAGAGCAACCACCCGATCGGCAATCTCGCGGTGGCTCAGATCGGCCCCCGCTACCACCGCAATTTCGTCGGCCACGATCCGGGATCCCGAACCGGCGGTCTCGGCGTCTTCGACCCAGATGACCCGCCGCGGTCCCGCCATCGTGATGGCTTCCTGCCATTGTTCGAATACTTGAGCCGGGGTCGTGCAAAACGCCCGCTCACGCATGTCGGTGGCGGCGGCGCACATGAACACCATGGAAAAACAGTTGAGGCCGGCGCCGCCGACGTGGGAGCCGTCGGAAACATCACCGAGTGCGACTTTGGTGGAGCTGGACCTCAGGCCGGCAGCTATGTCCGGGTCCGTGACGAAGCAGCGAAGCTCTCCCTCACGGTTGCTCAATGCTTTTACAACAATCGCCCCGACCGGGGTGTCGGCTCCTACGACAAGTACAGGCACCGGAGAAGTGTAGCGGACCGGAGTATGCGCATAGGTGAGTAGTATGCAGGTGGTGAAAGCCCGATTTGATAGGTTCTTGTCCGCTCGGGCCCCGTTTGCCGACCTACCGTTGCATGATCCGCATGCGCACCGGGACGCCTGCGGGGTCGGCTTTATCGCCGCCCGTGACGGGAAATCCACCCACCGGATGCTCCGTCTGGCCGTCGACTGCCTGAAGCGACTTGACCATCGGGGTGCTCGGGCGGCCGATGGCACGGGAGATGGCGCCGGACTGCTCACCGAAATCCCGTTCGACATCTTCCGGAGGGAACTCGGTCTGCGGGGTATCCAGATCCCTGAGCGAGACCAGTTCGGTGTTGTCATGGTCTTTCTGACACCCGGCCGTGAGGAGGAGAGCCGCTCGCTCGTCGAAGGAGCACTCGATTACGAAGGCATATCCGTGCTCGGCTGGCGAACCGTACCGGTTGACAAGGCAAGCTTGGGCAGGCAAGCGGCCGAATCGATGCCGGTCATCATGCAGGTGATGGTTCAGGCCCCCGAAGGCGTGGTCGATCAAGAAGACTTCGAACGTCGTCTCTTTTTGTCGCGCAAGTACTGTGAGCGTCAGGCCGAACCCCGCCAGCTTCCCGGGTTTTCGATTGCATCGGCCTCTACGAGGACGATCGTATATAAGGGCCTGTTTGCTGCCGAGTATGTGGCCGATTTCTACTGGGATCTTCAAGATCCCTCGTATACGACCTCGTTCGCGATTTTTCACCAGCGTTACAGCACCAACACCGTTCCTGCGTGGGAATTCGCTCAGCCGCTGCGAGCGCTGGCTCACAACGGTGAGATCAACACGGTCATGTCGAATCGGGCATGGATGCATGCCAGGGAGGTCAAAGTCACCTCTCCCGTATTCGGCGAACGCGCCAGGGATCTCCGACCGTTCCTGGAACCAAGGCAGTCAGACTCGGGCAGCCTCGACAATGCTTTTGAGTTACTGATCCGCTCGGGGCGGAGCCTGCCGCATGTCAAAGAGATGCTTATGCCGGCGGCTTGGGAGAATGTGGCTGATCTCGACCCCTCGCTGCGGGCCTTCTACGAATATCACGCCTTCTTGACCGAACCATGGGACGGGCCGGCGGCGATCGCCGCGACCGACGGTTCCGCCTTGATCGCCGGAATGGACCGCAATGGTCTCCGGCCCGCCCGATGGACGTTGACGAAGAATGTGTTTCTGGTCGCGTCGGAAGCCGGAGTCTGTCCAGAAGAAGAGGCAGAAGTGTTGCGATCGGGCCAGCTGGGGCCGGGACAGTTCGCGTATTTCGATCCAGCGACCGACTCCCTTGAGTTTTCCGCCGATGTCCTTCCCCGATTGGCCGCTCAGCAACCGTACGGGGAGTGGATCAACACCTCGACGTTCTATGTGCAGGATCCCTTTGACGACCTTCAAGATGATCGGTTCGATGCTGAGCGGTTCGGTCGGGTATTTGACTACACCCCTGAAGAACGTCGCATGATCCTTGAACCGATGGCGGAGGGAAAGACACCTACCGGATCAATGGGGTCAGACACCCCGGTCGCCGTCCTTTCTGAGAGCCCTCGCCGGTTATCGCACTACTTCCACCAGCTGTTCGCCCAGGTCACCAACCCCCCGATGGACCCGATTCGTGAAAAGCTGGTCATGTCTTTGCGCACCTATTTGGGCAGACGCGGTTCGTTGCTTGAGGAGACCCCGCAACAGGCATCACTAATCGAGCTGGCTTCGCCGATTCTGTCCGACGCCGAACTGGAGCACATCGTCCGACTCGACGATCCGAGATTTTTCTCATACTGGATCGCTTCGGTTTTTCATGCTTCCCGCGGACCCGATCGGCTCGCCGAGCGCTTGGCCGAGATCTGCGATGAGGCGGTTGAGGCCGTGCGAGGGGGAGCGACGATCGTCGTTCTTTCGGACCGGGAGGTCGACGAGGAGCACGCCGCCATCCCGATGCCGCTGGTGGTTTCGGCATTGCATCATCGGCTGATCACTGAAGGCATCCGCCTGGACGCCTCGATCGTGTGCGTCTCGGGGGAGACCCGAACCGACCATGACCTGGCGGTGTTGTTGGGTTTCGGCGCATCGGCCGTGAATCCGTATCTGGCGATCGAGCAGGTGCGGGAACTCGCGGCATCCGACGCCGTGGCGGTCGATCCGGTCGTCGCTCAGGAGAATTACCGGATGACGCTGCGCAACGGGCTGCTCAAGATCTTCTCAAAGATGGGCATTTGCACCATTAGCGCCTATCGAGGCTCGGAGTTATTCGAGGTGATCGGGCTGGGGGACGACATCTGCGCTTTGGCTTTCAAGAATGCCCCTCGCCGGCTCGGGGGGATCTCGCTCGCGGAGCTTGGACGGCAAGCAGTCGCCCAACATGCCCGCTACGAATCTGGCGTCGACAACGTGGGAGGCTTCTATAAGTTCCGCCGGGGTGGGGCCGTACACGTCACGAGCCCCTCGGTGGTCCTCCAGCTGCAGAAAGCCGTTCGATCAGGGGACATGATCAGCTGGGCGTCGTACGTGTCGACGATCGAGGATCGGCCGGCCTCCCAGATTCGCGATCTGCTGACGTTTGTTGCCCGACGACCGGTGCCGATCGATGAAGTGGAGCCGGCGGAAAGAATCATGCGAAGGTTTGTGACGGCGGCGATGTCACTCGGGGCTTTGTCGCGCGAGGCACACGAGGCGTTGGCTCAGGCAATGTCCACGATCGGGGGACTCTCCAATTCGGGTGAGGGAGGCGAAGACGCAGCCCGCTACGACAATTCACGCAACTCGGTCATCAAGCAGATCGCTTCTGGAAGGTTCGGGGTGACACCGGCATATCTGGCGTCCGCCGAAGAGTTCCAGATCAAAATGGCCCAAGGCTCCAAGCCGGGCGAGGGGGGGCAACTGCCCGGCCATAAAGTGACCGACGAGATCGCCAAGCTCCGGCACACCGAGCCTGGCGTAAGTCTCATTTCCCCGCCCCCTCATCACGACATCTACTCGATCGAGGATCTCGCTCAACTGATTTACGACCTGAAAGCCTTCAAGTCGAACGCCCGGGTATCGGTGAAACTCGTATCTGAGCCGGGAGTGGGGACGGTTGCGGTGGGGGTTGCCAAAGCACAGGCCGACGCCATCACCATTTCGGGAAACGACGGTGGGACGGGTGCCTCCCCGCTCTCATCGATCAAGCATGCCGGATCGCCCTGGGAGATTGGTATTGCAGAAGCTCACCAGGTTCTCATTGCCAACGGTCTCCGGTCTCGGGTGGCGCTCGAGACCGACGGAGGCATGCGGACCGGACGTGACGTGGTCATCGCCGCCTTGCTCGGGGCCGAGCGTTACGGCTTCGGCACGTTGCCGTTGCTGGCGCTCGGATGCAAGATGGTACGGCAATGTCATGAAAACACCTGTCCAGTTGGCATCGCCACCCAACGGGAAGACTTGCGCGCCAAGTTCCCTGGAGCGCCCGAGCAGGTGATCGCCCTCTTTCGGATGCTCGCCGAGGAGATGCGTCAACACCTCGCCGCATTGGGGGCACGTTCCGTCGAAGAAATCATCGGTCGAGCCGATCTCCTGACGGTCCGCGACCGGGATCATCCGATGGCCGCTTCTCTGACTCCTCTGCTGGTTCGAGCCGAAGGCCGACGTCGTCACCCCGGCTTCATAAAGATCGAACGGACCCGCCTTGACCACGCCATTCTCGAGGACTCTCATCAAGCAGTCGTCGGTGGCACCCCGGTCGAGCTGTCCTATCCGATCACCAATCGCGATCGTACGATCGGCGCATCGCTGGCCGGGTTGATCGCTACCCACCACGGAGATGCCGGTCTGGCCGACGGGACGATCGTGATCCGGCTGGCGGGCACGGCCGGTCAAAGCCTTGGCGCGTTTCTTTCGGCAGGAGTCGAGATTCGGCTCGATGGGACGGCCAACGACTTCGTCGGGAAGGGTCTTGGTGGCGGCACGGTGGTGGTAGTCCCCTCCCGCCCGGACGAAGCACGGACCCCGCACGCCGGCGGCAATGCCGTTCTCTACGGGGCGACTGGCGGGAAGCTGTATTTGGCCGGAACGGTTGGCCAGAGGTTCGCCGTGCGCAATTCTGGAGCGGATGCGGTGGTCGAGGGCGTTTCCGATCATGGTTGCGAGTACATGACGGGGGGGACCGTGGTCGTTCTGGGGCCGGTCGGCCGCAACTTCGCGGCCGGGATGACCGGCGGCAAGGCTTTTGTCTGGGACCCAGAACTGAGACTAAACGCTCTGCTGTCCGACTCCGCTCCCTCCATGAGGCGACCGTCCGAAGATGATGCCACGGAACTTGCCGCACTGGTTTCTGGGTTCCACGCGGCGACTGGCAGTCCGGTGGCCGATCGAATCCTGGGCGATTGGGATCGACAATTAGCCAGGTTCTGGGTGTTGTCGGCGGGAAGCAGCCGGGTCAATCGTGTGCTGACCACGTTGGCGGTGGCCGGCAACTAATCGGCGACGCGCCATCGGGGCAAGTGCCGCGTCGCCCCCGATCTCCCGGTCGTCCGGCTATTGACAGCCCCTGGTAACCTACGGGTACAACGATCGAGGTGAAGTTCATGGCCACAGTCGATATTGATCTTGGCGCATACAAACTAGGTTGGCACGACTCCGAGGACGACTACGTTTTCAAGCCCAAAAAGGGGCTCAACGAGGAGATCCTCAGGCAGATGTCAGAGATGAAGGGCGAGCCCCAGTGGATGCTCGACTTCCGCCTCAAGGCCTATAAGCGTTTTCTCCGCAAGCCGATGCCGCAATGGGGCGGTGGCGGAGCACTCAACGATATCGACTTCGACGACATCTATTACTACGTGAAGCCGACCGCCGGCCAGGCCAGAGACTGGGACATGGTCCCGGACGAGATCAAGGATACCTACGAGAAACTCGGCATCCCTGAAGCCGAGCGTAAGTATCTGGCCGGCGTCACAGCCCAGTATGAGTCTGAAGTCGTCTATCACCGCAATCGAGACGACCTTGAATCGCTTGGTGTGTTGTTTTGCGACATGGACACCGCAGTGCGCGATTACCCCGAACTTGTCCAAGAGTATTTCGGAACCGTTATCCCTCCGAATGACAACAAATTCGCCGCGTTGAATTCGGCGGTCTGGTCGGGTGGGTCGTTCATCTACGTTCCGCCGGGCGTTCATGTGGACCAGCCGCTCCAAGCCTATTTCCGGATCAACTCCCAGAACATGGGCCAGTTCGAGAGAACGCTCATCATCGTTGACGAGGGCGCCTACGTGCACTACGTGGAAGGCTGCTCGGCTCCAGTTTGGTCGTCTGATTCGCTGCACTCGGCAGTGGTCGAGATAGTCGTCAAGAAAGGTGGCCGGTGCCGCTATTCGACGATTCAGAACTGGTCGAACAACGTCTATAACCTCGTCACCAAACGGGCGGCCGTCTATGCCAACGGCACCATGGAGTGGATTGATGGGAATCTCGGTTCCAAGCTGACCATGAAGTATCCGGCAGTTTGGATGCTGGAACCCGGCGCTCACGGTGAGGTGCTTTCGATCGCTTTCGCAGGTGAAGGACAGCATCAGGATGCTGGCGCCAAGATGGTCCATGCTGCGTCTGATACGACGTCGACAATCATTTCGAAGTCCATCTCGAAAGGCGGTGGCCGGGCCGGATATCGCGGGTTGGTCCGGGTCGAGCCCGGCGCCAAGAACGTCAAATCGTTCGTGCGGTGTGATGCGCTCATTCTTGACGACGCTTCGCGCTCTGACACGTACCCGTCGATGGAGATTGAGGAGAATGACGCTGAGATCGGTCATGAGGCATCGGTCTCGAAGGTCGGCGAGGAGCAGTTGTTCTATCTGATGTCGCGCGGTCTCACCGAAGAGCAGGCGACCTCGATGGTGGTAGCTGGATTCATCGAGCCCATCATCAAGGAACTCCCGATGGAATACGCGGTCGAGATGAACCGGCTCATCGAACTCAACATGATGGAAGCCGGCGCGGTCGGCTAGACAGCCATCGCCTGAGTTGGTTGGGTGGTGGGGGTTTAGCCGCTGGAGCGAGTGATCACGTACGCCGCGAACAATCCGCCGCCGGTGGCCCATAAGAGCGGAAACCCGCCGATCTGAAACGGATCGGGCGCGCCCATCCACGATCCGATGATCGAGACGATCGTTCCAAATACGGAGCCGATGATGATCGACGTAGCAGCCGAAGCGCGTCTTCCCGCAAGTATTCCCCCCATGAGGCCGCCGGCGGCTCCGAGGATGAACACATAGATGAACGATGGGTCGTTGAAAAACTCAGCTACAAGATCCATTTAGAGCAAGGACTCAAGATCGACGAGAGATGACGGGTGCCGTAGCTTAGCGAGCGCCCGCCCCTCAATCTGGCGGACTCGTTCTCGCGTGAGGTTGAACACTTTCCCCACGTCGCTGAGCGTACGCGACTCTCCGCCGTCTAGTCCGAACCGCAGGTAAAGGATCTTCTGTTCGACTGGCTCAAGTACATCGAGGGCCTCGATCAGGTGGCGCCGCCGCATGACCTCGGCCGCGTGGCTGAAGGGATCGGGCATTCTGTCATCTTCGATGAAATCCTGCAGGGCGGCGTCGCCTTCATCTCCGACCGGTCTGTCCAGGGAAACCGTATCGGAAGGAGCGGCCAGGGCGGCATTGACCCGTTCGAGGTCGAGGCCCGACGACTCGGCAATCTCGTCGCGGGTTGGTGGCCGACGAAGTTCCTCCGTCAATAACTGTTCGGTTTCCTGAACGGTCCTGACGACATCGACCATATGAACCGGGAGTCGAATGGTTCTGGCCTGGTTGCCCAGGCCGCGAGTGATGGCTTGGCGTATCCACCAGGTGGCGTACGTCGAGAACTTGAATCCCTTGCGCCAGTCGAATTTTTCTACGGCCCGGATCAGACCAAGGTTGCCCTCCTGGATCAGGTCGAGCAGGTCAAGGCCGCGACCTGCGTACCGCTTGGCAATCGAGATGACCAGGCGAAGGTTCGAGCGGATGAACACCATCTTGGCTTCTTCGCCGTTGTGAACGAGGCGGAACAGCTTGGCGCGGTCGGCGGGCGCGAACTTTTCACCGGTGTCAAGCTTGGCCTGGGCTTTGCGGCCAGCTTCCATGGCCCTCGCCAGGGCGACTTCGTCCTCGGCCGTCAAGAGTTGGTGACCGGAGACACGCTCCAGGTACATTCCGACGGTGTCAGACACCGAAATCGAGTCTCGGTTCCGTGATGCCAACCTATATCCCCTTATTTCACTACCCGCCCGGTCACGCTATCAGGGCCGGAGGGTAAGCGCAACGGAATTTCGGCCCCTTTCGGTAGGGTGCATCCGATGCGTTGCGGGAACTTGTCGGATTGCCGTCGGTGTGACCGGTTGGTCGAGTGGCGTGAAACCGTGCCCAAACGAGCGGCTTTTCGGGATGAGCCGTATTGGCGTAGGCCGGTCGGCGGCCTCGGCGATCCCCGGTCGATCTTGCATGTGGTCGGATTGGCGCCGGCTGCCCACGGTGCGAATCGGACCGGCCGCATGTTCACCGGGGATCGGTCAGGTGACTGGCTGCTGAGAGCGATGCATATGACGGGCTTCTGTAACCAGGCCACCTCGACCGATGTCGATGACGGTCTGGTGATGATCGACTCCTACGTGACGTCGATCGTCAAATGTGCGCCGCCGGGAAATCGTCCGACTGGAGAGGAGCGTGCCAACTGTCGGGTTTGGCTGGATCAGGAGCTCTCGTTTCGTCCTCCGATCATTGTGACGTTGGGGGCGATGGCCTACACAGAAACGCTTCGGGCGCTTGGGGACGGCGGGGAAACCGTTCCGGTGCCGCGTCCCTCGTTTGGTCATGGTCAGACATTGTTGTTGGATCGAACGGTGATCCTGGCTTGCTACCACCCGTCGCAGCTGAACACGTCCACCGGTCGGCTGACGGAGTCGATGTTGCTCGCAGTGTTCTCGCAGGCACGTCGTCTGGTGGACGACCTCGAATCTCCCCGTACTAGGTCCCGACGTGCCGGGGGCGGTTTCGCAGAGCCTGGGAAGGTGCCCTACGATGTGGCTTTCCGATACGACCTGCAGGAGTTCTGTGCTCGACCGATCCATTGCCGAACACCGCATCACGCGCGAGCCACCCGTTTTGGCGGAAAGGCGGCGCCAGGGCCTGGCCACGTATGAAACTGCGGCTATGCCGACTGCGGCCGACGAACACTGGAAATACGTCGACCTCGACTTCACGATGGAAACCCAAAGTCTTCCGGCCCAAATGGGGGCGAAGATGGCGCCTCCGACGGGGGTCAGTCGGGTATCGGCGACCGTCGTAGACGGATTTGTTGAAATTGACCCAGAACACCCCGGCAGTGTGGAAATTGCCAGGTTCGACGAGGTAGCGCGGCGAAATCCGGAATTGTTCAGTGCGGTAGTCGCCAGCCGATCCGACGACATCTTTCTTGCGGGAAATGCCGCCTTTGCGGGAGACGGCTTGTTCATTCACGTGCCTCGCAGTACCGCCGTGGAGACGCCGATTGTGATTGACATCCAGTCGGTCAGTGCCGGCACGATTTCCTTCCCGCATATTGCCATCTCGCTCGGCGAAAACTCGGAGGCATCAATCGTTCTGATCTTCCGGTCGTCGGAGGAGGAACTGGTCGTCGCCCCGGTCGTCGAGACCACGCTTGGCGACGCTGCCCGACTCTCGATGACGTCGGTACAAACCTGGGGCCGTCAGACCAAAGGGCTTGGATATCAGCGGGTCCGGTTGGGCAGAGACAGTGCCATGAAGATGGGGGAGGTGGGGCTCGGCGGTGCGTTGGGTCGACTTGACCTCTCGGTAGACCTCGATGGGGATGGCAGTTCCTACCTGCTCAATGGTCTTTCGTTCGGTGATGGAGATCAGGTGCTTGATTATCGAATGGTGCTCAATCATCGAGGTAGGAACACGTCGTCGGATGTGCTCCTGAAAGGAGCGGTCGAGGACCAGGCGGAATCGATCTTTACCGGTCTGCTTCGCATCGAGGAGCACGCCACCAATACCTCGGCCTTCGAAAACAACCGGAACCTCGTGTTGTCAGCGGGAGCCAAGGCGCAATCTGTGCCAAACCTGGAGATCCTCTGCGACGACGTCGTATGCGGGCACGGTTCGACCGTAGGACCCCTGGAAGAGGAACATCTCTACTACCTGGCGAGTCGAGGCATAGGGCGAGAGCGCGCCGAGCGAGTTCTCGTCAAGGGGTTCTTTGATGAGGTCATCGACAAGCTGCCATCGCAGTCCGTCGCCGCTCCGGTGCGAGACGAGGTTGAACGGAAATTCGTCGCCGCTCAAGCCGCCGGGAGGCTGGGATGAAGGAATGGTATGTGTTGGGTCCGCTGGCGGATCTGGAACAAGAGGCCGGTAAACGCTACGACATCGGCGAAGAGCGTATCGCCGTCTTCCTGATTGGCGACGATGTCTATGCGATTGGTGATCGATGCTCGCACGCCGAAGCTTCGCTGTCTGAGGGTGAACTGTTCGACACCGAGGTGGAATGTCCACGGCACGGATCATCGTTTGATGTCACAACTGGAGTCCCGCATTCTCTCCCGGCCACCACACCGGTACCGGTCTATGAAGTGCGAGTCACCGATGGTGTGATCGAAGCCCGATTGAAGGACCCCGTATGAACCCGGCACTCGACGTAACCGACCTGCGCGCCTCCGTGGGGGACATCGAGATCCTCAAGGGTTTGTCTCTTCAGGTTCCGTTCGGGGAAATTCACGCAATCATGGGTCCGAACGGCTCCGGCAAGTCGACGCTGTGTCACGTTCTGGCGGGCAAAGAGGCGTATACGGTGTCGGGTGACGCTCGTCTCGATGGGGAAGAACTCCTCGGGAAGCCAACCGACGTCCGGGCCAGAATGGGTCTCATGCAGGGATTCCAGTATCCGGTCGAGATCCGCGGCGTCAAACTGGTCGATTTCCTCAAGGAAGCGGCCGACGAGGCGGGCATCGACGAGGATGAAGCCGTCCGGCGCATCGCTGAATCTGGCGATCAGTTCGACATGACGCGGTTCTTGACCCGGTCGGTCAACCAGGACTTGTCAGGAGGAGAGAAGAAGCGCTCGGAGATCTTCCAGATGGCCGTGCTTCGACCGAAGGTTGTCATCCTCGACGAGATTGATTCTGGTCTGGACATCGATGCGGTCCGAGAGGTTGCCGGCGCGGTGGAAGCCATGCGAAGCCCTGAGGTCGGGATTGTCCTCATCACGCATTACAGCCGGATCCTGCGGTACCTGTCGGCCGATCGTATTCACGTCATGATGGAGGGGCGCATCATTGAGAGCGGAGGCCCCGAGTTGGCCGCCCAGCTTGAAGCGGGCGGTTACGAAGCCTTCCGGGCTCGACTCACCTAGTCCGATGGTTGATCTGGCCGTACGCACTTACGGAGATGACGGCCGGAAGCTCCTGTTACTGCACGGCCTCGGTTCAAATGCTGAGGGGTGGTGGCGAGTCGGGCCGGCGTTGGCTGAGGCTGGTTTCTACGTTGTCGCCCCGGACCTCCGCGGGCATGGCGACAGCGAGCATCCGGAAGACTTCTCGCTCGCAGCGTACGCTGACGATGTCAAAGACCTCAACGATGACTGGGAAGCCGTCGTTGGTCACTCGATCGGTGGATCGATTGCGCTGACGCTCTTTGAGCGAGAACCCCATTTCGCCTCCCGTCTCGTCCTGCTTGATCCGGCCCTGATGTTGCCTTCGGCGGAGGTTGCCATCGACGCGATGATGGCACCTTATGACGCCCCTCTGACCCCGGGTCGGGTGAGCGCCGACAACCCGACGTGGCATCCCGAGGATGCCCGGATCAAGGCCGAAGCGTTGAAACAATCTTCTGCTTCGGTCACGTCGTTGACGATCCGACACAATCCGAACTGGAATCTCGTTGGGGAGGCGTCCCGGCTGGCGGTTCCGACATTGCTGGTTGGTGCCGATCCCGCCCTGGTCGCGCTGGTGCCGCCTGAGCTCGGGTCGGGGCTGGCCGAACTAAACCCGCTCATCCAGTTTGTGTCGATCCCCGGCAGCAGCCATTCGATCCATCGCGACGAGTTCGCTCCACTTATGGCGACACTCCTGGAGTTCCTCGCATGATCGATTGGCTTGAGCAACTCACGGCCCTTCCATCGGTGGCCGGCCACGAGGATGCCGTGATCGGTTGGGTTCGCCGGTGGGTAGGCAGGCGAGATGATTTGCGGGTGGTCTCTGACCCTGGGGGCAACCTGGTGATCACGCAGAAACGCAGGTCGCGTCGTGTGCCTGTATGGATTACCGCCCACATGGATCATCCTGGCTTCGTGCTTAAAGACGATCTGGGTCGAGGACGCGTTGCGTATGAGTTCCGAGGGGGAGTGCTGGATGCTTATTTCATCGGTAGTCGCGTGCTGTTCTTCGGCAAAGACGGACACCGGAGCGGTCAGGTTGAATCACTAGAGCGGGCCGGGCGAGATCGCTCAGGCGTCATCCAGCTGTCCCGGTCGGGTGCGGTTGTGCAGCCGGGCGATATTGGCCGATGGGCGCTCCCGGCGCGCCAACTCGGGATTCGAGGTGGCAGGCTCTACGCACCGGCCTGCGACGATCTGGCCGGCGTCGCCGCCGCTCTGACCGCGCTGGACCGCCTCCGTAGGGTACCGGGGGCCGGCCACGCCGGTGTGCTCCTCACCAGGGCCGAAGAAGTCGGATTTGTTGGCGCCATCGCCGCAGCATCCGATGGCACCATCGCGCCGGAGACCCGGCTCATATGTGTGGAGATGTCTCGCAGCTTCCCCGAATCACCGATTGGCGGAGGTCCGATCGTACGGGTGGGTGACGCCAGCTCGGTGTTTAGTCCGTGGTTGACAGACGCCATGGCACAAGCCGGTCGGGCGCTCGCCGACCGGTCCAGCACCTTCACGTTCCAGCGCAAACTCATGGCTGGCGGATCCTGTGAGGCCACCGCCTTCTCCGCGTATGGATTCGAGTCGACTTGTTTGTGCCTGGCCCTCGGGAACTATCACAACATGGGCGACCTGACTGGCGTCGAAGCCGGCAAAAGCCAGGCGACCGTCGCCCCCGAAGTGATTTCTATCGACGACTACCGCGGGCTGGTCAAACTCCTGGTCCGTTCAGTCGAGCTGGCTGAGCAGGGGAGAAATGTCCTGCGGGACGATCTTGACGCACACTATCTCGGCCTCAAGGGGATGCTCAGTTCCTGAGGGTCCATTCGGTGCGCCCGGGTTCATCGTGGACCTCAACGCCCGAGTCGATCAAGACGGTGCGGATCCGGTCTGCTTCCTCGAAGTCACCACGATCGCGCGCCCGGTTCCTCGTTTCGATCAGTTGATCAACGAAAGGCCGGATCTGGTCGGTGGGATCGACTGCCCCCGGGGTCACCGTTTCTGCCAATTCGACGATCATCCGGCGGGCGTCCTCGGCCAGGTCTTCGCCGAGGCGACTAAGGATCAGATCTGCGGCAGCCAGCCCGTCGCCCTGTGCCAGGGTTGCTTGAAGATCGATGGACTCGATCTGCGGCTCTCTCGGTAGCCGTTCGTGGGGTCGAACAGTGAACAGGTCGCCGGCCTCAACGCGGTTGCCTTCTGCGACCGTTTCTTCGATACCGTCCGTTAGCACGGTCAGTGCCCCTCGCCCGCTCACGGTCAACCAGCCATCTTGAAAGGTTGCCGCCGTATGTTCGTCGATCCCGATAATGGGGAACCCCCCGGGGAGCTGTTCGATTAATTCGTCGAGGCGTCGGCGTCCGATATAGCAATGTCCGGTGTCATGATGCTCACCGTCGCGGTT
>JAOUMT010000311.1 GCA_029881355.1 Acidimicrobiia bacterium
CTCACAATCGTAATCGTCGTAAACAGCGGGCGGGACATCTTCGCCTATCATTTCGTCAGGCGCCGTAGCGCAAGCGGTGAGGCTTGCGGCAAACAGAATCCAAAGCCAGGTGAGGCGTCTTCGACATGCCGAGATTCTGGTGATCGCTGAGGTCATCGCAAAACCAGTCTTCTCGATTGAATTTCGTTCGCCCCTGCGTCCAGCGGTTGATCGACAGCACTGAGTGAGAACTGCCAGCCCCAATACTCGACCTTCGCCAAATCGAGCCGAGTCACGCTCGCGCTCGGAGCTGCCCCGCCAACGCTGAACAGTTGCTCCTCGAAATTGCCTTTCCAGTCCGACCACGCTGCGGCTATCTGTTGCGATTCGCACTCTCCTGGAAGAACCAGGTAGCCGTCTGCGGGCAGCCGAAACATTTTGCCGTTTGCCGAATCGACAAGCATGACCATGGCAGTCCCGTCGGACCGATAAATGAAATGCCGGCATTCTTCAGGCGCGGTGAGCGAATCTTTTGCCTGGCGGTCCATCTCGGGCGTGGCGTAAAGAACCAGTTGGAGGATGGCGGAATCTCGTATTTCTGCAAGACTCTGCTTGAACGGACTTCGCCATTCGTGGCGTGCGATACAGAGCATTTCGTTTGTGCAGCCCCCGTCCACGAACTTGTTGTGACGGACAACCTGGTCTCGTCCATCGTATTCGATCAGTAAATAGAAATAGTCGACGCGGGGATTCCCGGTTATATCGCGATCCCGTTCACGAAGTGCCACGTACACTTCGTATGTGCCGCCCATCCTCGTGGCGGCCGGTGGGCCCAGCCAGCGCTGTACGCCGTCCCTGCCAAGACGGGGTTGGCCAAGATAATCGATCAGAGCATCGGAGTATGGGTCGGGCGCGTGGATAGGAATCTCAAAACCGCCACAACCCGACATAACGATGAACGCAGTCAAACCGAAGAAAAATACCCGCACGGCATCCTCCGCCAGACCGACTCAAGCTGTCTGCGACCGTACGTTTACACCTTTCGTATATCTTGCGCCAAGTCGGAGAACTACCTAGCGAGCAGGGCGCGAAGGTGCCGTTGGTCCGATCAATCCCTCGGCGTCAGTTTCAACAAGCGCCCCTGGCTCTCGTTCCGCTCGTCTTCCAGCACCCACAAGGCACCGTCCGGCCCCTGCACGACGCTGCGAATGCGTGCGCCCATCGGGTAGCGCTCGGCTTCAACGGCCGTGTCGCCATCAAGCTCGATGCGAACAATCGCCTGCGACGACAAACCGGCCGCGAGCAGATCGCCACGCCACTCCGGGAACGCATCGCCGCTGTAAACCATGAGGTGCCCCGGCGAGATAACCGGCGTCCAGGTGATGCGCGGCGCTTCGAACTCCGGGCGCGTGTCGTGGTTCGGGATCGGGCGACCGTCGTAGTGCTGGCCGTTGGAAACGACCGGGTAGCCGTAGTTGGCACCACGCTTGATCAGATTCAGCTCATCGCCATCGGCCGGACCCATCTCGGCCACCCATAGCCGGCCGTCGAGATCGAAGGCGATGCCGAGTGTATTGCGATGACCCAGCGACCAGATCTCCGGGTAGACACCCTCGTCGTCAACGAACGCATCGACGCTGTAATAGTCGACGAACGGGTTGTCGGAAGGAATCGATCCGTCATCGTGCAAGCGCACCATCTTGCCAACGTTGCTCTGCATGTCCTGCGCCGGCGTGAACTTCTGGCGGTCGCCCGAGGAGATCCACAGGTAGCCGTCAGCGTCGAATGCGATGCGATGGCCGTAGTGTCCATAACCCACCATCTTCGGATACTGCCGCCAGACGACCTCGAGGCCGGAGATCGATCCACCGCGACTGGTCAGCGTCAGGACGCCGCGAGCAACGGCGGCACCGCGCGTCCCGCCCACAGCACCCTCGACGTAACTTAAGTAAACGAGGCCGTTCTCTGCGAACTTCGGGTGCACGACCACATCGCCGAAGCCACCGTGCCCGCCGTAGTCCACGTCGGGCATGCCGCTTATGGAGCCAAACGACTGGCCATCCTGGCCGACCAGCATCAGCCGGCCTTTCTTCTCGGCGACGAGGATGCGGCCGTCGGGCAGGAACGCCATCGACCAGGGTTCATCGAAGCGGGTCACTTCGGTGACATCGAAAGGCAATTCGGCCTGTGCGTGTACAGAGCTCAGGGCCAGCACGGAGATAAG
>JAOUMT010000009.1 GCA_029881355.1 Acidimicrobiia bacterium
GAACGAGCCAAGCGCTTGCTGCCCCAGTTTCTCACCGACCGCCCAAAGGTGGCGGCCGGCGAACTCAGCACAGGCTTGCTGCTGATCTTCATCGGCCTCTTCAAGAAGATCGTGATCGCCGACGCCCTCGCCCCCTACGTGCAGGAAACGTTCGACAGCGCCGGTAGTGCCGGATGGATGCAACTGCTGGTGGCGGTTTACGCGTTCAGCCTCCAGATTTACGGCGACTTCTCGGGCTACTCGTCCATTGCTCGAGGTTCGGCCCGCTTGCTTGGCATCGACCTGATGGTCAACTTCAATCAACCGTATTTGGCGCGCAATATCACCCACTTCTGGCGAACCTGGCACATTTCGTTGTCGACCTGGCTGCGGGACTACTTGTACATTCCTTTGGGGGGAAGCCGCGGCACGGCGGTTGCGACGCAGCGGAATCTGATGGTCACCATGCTCCTCGGTGGTCTTTGGCACGGGGCGGCGTGGACCTTTGTCGTGTGGGGTGGTTTACACGGCATGTACCTGGCGGCTCATCGCCGATTTCGACAACGGTCACCCAAGTCCGAATTGGATGCTCCGACCTGGCGTGATGTTCCAGCCATCGTCGCGACTTTTCACCTGGTTGCGCTGTCGTGGGTCTTCTTCCGCGCCGATTCCTTCACCCAGGCGTGGGACGTTCTGGTCGGGATCCTCGGGTTTCGGGCCGCGGATGGAATACCGTTTGCCGGGCTGGCGCTGCTCGTTCCGGCGGCTTTGGCGGTCGTCTTCATCGATCTGGTGCAGCGTCGAACGGGCCGTCACGAAGGTTTCGTCACGATTCCAGCCTTTGCCAGGGGAGCGGTCTACGGTGCGTTCTTCATGGCCATCGTCTTGTTCTCGGGCCAAGAAGTTGTCCCCTTCCTGTACTTCCAATTCTGATGCGTCGTTCGCTCATCGTCGGGGTCTTGGTTGTGGTGGTGCTTCTGGAGGGCGCTGCCCGCCTGCTGGCGCCGCATATCCCAGGCCAGCTGGTTTGGGACACCCAGTTCACGCAGGACAAGGCCGATCAGATTGCCGCGGCAGACCTGGTCGACGTCGTCTACGTCGGATCCTCGGTGGTCAACGCCGGGATCGATCCCGGTCTGGTTTCCGCCAACAGTCGGTTCGATTCGGGCTACAACGCCGCCATTCCGTCGACAACCCCGAGCACCTGGAAGATCTGGATGCGTGATCTTGTATTTCCCGATCTGTGTCCGTCGGTGGTCGTGATTGGCATTTCGGTGCGTGACTACAACGACGGGAATGTCGGTATTCCTTTTGATCTCAGGTCGTACCTTCCATCGGCGGGTCGCCTGGAGCTCTACGGCCAGTTCACGTCGGCATCGCTCGAACAGCAGATTGGGCGATACTCCGCATTTGTAAGGATTCGCTCGCGCCTGCGCCAGCCAGAGAAGGTTGCGCGGTTCCTGATGTTGGGGAGGGTCCCGGGGTGGCCGGCGACGGTGCTCACGCCCGATGGCCGTTATACCGGCTGGGACGACAACGAGTTTGTGGACCCGTCTCCTGAGGGAATCGAACAACTCACGACGAAGGTCTTCGTCAATTTTTCTGTCGGAGGACCCGAAGATTTGGCCGTCCGGGCAATAATCGAAGACGCTCAGGCCCTGGGTGGGCGAGTGGTGATCGTGCGGATGCCGACTATGAACGAACTGATCGCTCCGCTGCTTCCTTCGGGGCAAGACGATCTTGACAAGTTCGAGCGGCAAGTGGAAAAGCTTGGTGAAGACTATGACCTACCCGTTATCGTCTATCCGGATATGGACGATAACGCAACCCTGTTCGGTGACCTCTATCACATGAACCTGGCAGGAACTACGGAGTTCTCAACCCGATTGGGATCCGACCTCGACCGACTGGTCTGGCCCTCCGATGGGGCTCGTTGTGGAACCCGGCCGCCGGCCCCGGAGCTGGCCGTTCTGCCGTGACCCCGACCGAATACCTCCGGGTCGTCGTTGATCGGGATCGGTTGGCGCTCCTCGGGCGGGCGGCGCTAGGTCCTTTCTCGGTCTCGGAGTTCGCAGAATCGGTCGGGGCCAATCGTAAGAAGCTCCTTCTGGCCGCCGCCAAGCTGCGTGAAGTCGGATTGCTCAACGAGGACCACTCGTTGAACGGCGCCGTGTTTGATCCGATCGGTGAACAGTTGCCCGATGAGGAGCGTGCCGCCCCCGAAATCCTCCAAGGTGACTGGTCCGAGGAGGAAATCAAAGTGCTCAATAGTTTTTTTCAGGGCACCCGGCTCATCGCCATCCCAACCAACTACACCAAGCGACGTGTCATTCTTGAGCGACTCGTGCAGGTGTTCGACCCCGGGGTTCGCTACCCAGAGCGGCAGGTTTCGTTCATGCTTCAGCTCTATCACTCCGACTACGCCGCTCTGCGCCGGCACATGGTTGATGACGAGCTGTTGGCCAGGGCCGACGGGGTGTACTGGCGGATTGGCGGTCGATATCCAGGCGTCACCTAGCCAAGTTGGCCGGGGGGCTAATCTGGTCTGATGTCTGGCTTAATGGCGTTTCACGCCCACCCTGATGACGAAACCACTTCGACTGGCGGAACCCTGGCTCGCTATGCCGACCGCGGCGAGGACCTGGTGGTCGTCACCGCCACCGACGGAGCCGAGGGGGAAATCCACAACTACGACAATCCCGACGAGCTCAAATCGCGCTTGACGGAGTTGCGTGCGGAGGAATTGGCCGCGGCTCTTAAGGTGCTGGGCGTATCGAATCACGAATTTTTGGGGTATCGCGATTCCGGCATGATGGGAACCGACCCGAACGCCGACGAACGATGCTTCTGGCAGGCGGACTTCATGGAAGCCACCGGACGGCTGATCAAACTCATTCGCAAATACCAGCCCGAGGTCATGGTGATCTACGATCCATTCGGTGGGTATGGTCACCCTGATCACATCCAGGTTCACCGGATTGGCCTGTCCGCCTACTGGGGGGCTTCCGATCTGGGACGATTCCCGCTCGGTGACGGTGAAGAATTGTGGCGACCATCGAAGCTCTATTGGTCCGCTTGGCCCCGCACCCGGGTGCAAGGGTTTGCCAAGGCCCGGCTAGAAGCTGGGCTTATCAACGAAGAAGAGTACGAGCAGCAACGCCACGGCGGAACACCCGACGAGATGATCGACGCCTGGATCGACGTCAAGGACGTGTTCGGACGCAAAGAGGATGCCTGGCGGGCCCACCGGACCCAGATCCCGGAAGACTGGTTCTTCTTTCAGGTCCCTGCTGATGTGCGGCCAACCGTGTTCGGTCTGGAGTCGTTCGTCAGGGTCTTCTCCGACGTCGACGTACAGAGTCCAGAGGATGACCTCTTCAACGGTCTCCGTTAGGGGACGGATTCGATGGACGCGGTAGATCACTGGCGGAGCCAGTTGGAGGCGTGGGCGCTTCCCCAAGACCTGTTGGACGCCGTGCCGTGGAATCCGTACGAGTGGCCGGCCGAACTGTTTTCCCGTCGGGATACGAGCGTTGCCAATCAAGACCTCGCGGAGCGGCACACCAATGCGGTCATTCGCCGCTTCGAGCCGGTTTCCCTGATCGATATTGGTGCCGGGACCGGTGGCAGCTGCCTGCAGTACGCCGAAGAAGGGGTCGCCGTCACGGCGGTCGAACCCGACGGCGCAATGGCGGCCAAGCTGCGAAGTTTGATCGCAGAGCGGGGTGTCACTGTTGACGTTATCGAGGGTTCCTGGCCGGACGCGGCGGGACTGGTTCTACCTGCCGACGTGGTTACGTGCTCGCACGTGATTCACAACGTCCCGAACCCGGGGCCCTTTCTCTGGGCTATGCAGTCAGTCGCCCGCCGAGCGGTCGTGATTCAAGAGTTCGAGGTGCATCCGTGGGCGCACCTTGGCCCGTATTACCGCCAGCTGCACGGGCTTGATCGCCCGGTTGGCCCAACGGTCGACGATCTCGTGGCAGTGATCGAGGAATTACTCGGGCTGGTGCCGGCCGTAGAGCGTTGGAATGGTGGCCGCCCGATGTGGTTTGTCGATCGCGACGAGTTGCTGACTTTCTACGGTCGCCGACTCCTGGTCCCCGACGATCGCCGCGCCGACCTTGAGGCGGCACTCGGTCCGCACATTGTGGAACTCGGGAATGGCCGGGTTCAGCTTGAAGATCGTGAGAAAGCCATGGCAACGATCTGGTGGCGGGTGTAGTGAGGGATTGGTGGTCGAGCTTGGCTCGCCACTAGCCTCCTCGTTCTCATGCTCCTCGTGCGAGATGTTCGTATAGAAGCGGGTGTTCGGGTCCTTCTCGAAGACGTTTCATTCACTGTTCAGGCCGGCGACAAGGTTGGTTTGGTCGGGCGTAATGGCGCGGGCAAGACCACGCTAATGAAGACGCTCATCGGCAAAACACAGCCAGCCGACGGGACCATCATCAAGACCGGGCGGGTTGGCTACTTCTCGCAGGAAGTGGCGCTCGACGAACTCGAATACCCCGAAATGACGGCTTTGGAGCGGATCCTGACCGCCCGTGACGTCGGCGGGATGCAGCGCAACATCGAGCGAGCCAGACAGAAGATCGAGCAGTCGAGCGGAGATGCCCAGGATCGAGCCATTGCTCACTTCGGGCGCCTCAACGACGAATTTGAAGCCAAAGGTGGGTTCAAGCTCGAAGCGGGCGCCAAGGCGATCGCCTCGGCAATCGGTATCGAGAACGATGACTTGGATCAGCCGGTTGCCTCGATGTCGGGCGGTCAACGCCGGCGGGTCGAACTGGCCCGCATTCTTTACTCGGAAACCGATGTGCTGCTTCTCGACGAACCAACCAACCACCTCGACCTCGACGCCAAGTCCTGGCTCATGGATTACCTCGAGGCGTATAAAGGGGGACTGTTCGTCGTGAGTCATGACTTGCCGCTCCTTGATCAGTCCATCACGTCGGTGCTGGCGTTGGAGAACGGCCGTATCGAGGCCTATCGCGGTAACTACTCGCACTTTCTCGATGAAAGCGAAAAGCGACGCGTCCAGCGTGAGCGCGAACGAAAGACCCAGCAGGCAAAAATCGATCAGCTCGAATCGACCATTCGCCGGTTTAAGGGATCAACCGAGAAGATGGCCCGAAAGGCCAAGACGATGGAAACGCGGGCCGGTCGCCTGCGGCACGATCTCGTCGAGGTCGCGTCCCGAGGAAAGGCCGTAAACGTTTCGTTCCCCCAGCCTGATCCGTCGGGCCGGACCCCGATCAAGGCGACCGGTCTTGCCAAGTCGTATGGCGACAACCTTGTCTTTCTTGACGTCGACGTCGACACGAACCGGGGGGAACGCATCATCATCATGGGCCTCAATGGTGCCGGTAAGACGACTTTGCTGCGCATTCTGGCCGGCGTCGAGACTGCGGACCTGGGAGAGGTCGAGCTCGGCATCAAGACCACCTTGGGCTATTACGCCCAGGAACACGAACAGATCAGGGCAGGTGTGGAGGTGATCGACCATATGCGGGAGGTCTCCGATCAACCAGATCAGACGCTCCGTTCCCTGTTGGGTCACTTTCTGCTCGCTGACAAGGTCGATCAGGACGCATCGACCCTTTCTGGTGGGGAAAAGACCAAGCTGGCCCTGGCACAGCTGGTCGTAGCTCGTCCCAATGTGCTGTTGCTGGATGAGCCAACCAACAACCTGGATCCGCAAGCCAAAGACGCCCTGCTTAGCGCCCTGAACGCCTATACCGGCACGATCATTTTGGTCTCGCATGATTCGGACTTCGTCGCAGAGCTCGATCCGGACAAGGCGATTCTGATGCCTGATGGCACGATGGCCTATTTCGACGAGTCGATGTTGGAGCTGGTGGCTCTCGCCTAGAGCGCACTCGTAAACGCCTCGAACCAGGTTCGGCACACCTGATCAAATGGCTCGCGATGATCCTCGAGGGCGATCGCCAACTCGGCGGTGGTGGTGCGGGCCTTATCGATCATCCATGGCGGATAGTCATATAGCTCCTGATGCTCCAGGAATTCGTCCTCATCATCTACATATACCTCACCTTCAGCCGTGCGAACCACGTCGAGATCGAGATCGATCATTTCGATCCGACCATTATTGATCGTGGGGGGAGTGATGATGTCGAGGAAGTGGCTGATGCGGTGCTCGCCGTTAAATACCAGCGACCACCAGGTGTCCGGTACGGAGCAGAATACCCAGGGTTGCCGGGTGGTCGTGATGGGTCCTGATCCCTTTTGTTGCTCCGAGCCTGGTTCGCAACCGAGCCACAAGCCGTGGTCGTCCTCGCCCAGCACGACGAGGTTTTCGTGGCGCCAATGGGCGATGTCGGGGTACTTGAAGAACTGCAAGCTCATCCGGTCGGACATTCCGGTAAGTTAGCGGGCGTGGATACCGAGGGGCTCGTAGCGTTCGTCGCATCTGAATTGGAGGGCCTGGCCGACCCCGAGCGGGCCCGGCAAATGGCCGCGTATATGAAGACAGACATGCCTTTTTACGGGGTTACGTCGGCCGAACGAAAGTTGGTATTCCGACAGGCGCGCCAGCTGTTCCCTGTCGAAACTCCCGACGACTACGAGGCCGCCATTCTGGCCCTATGGAGTCAACCCCAGCGTGAGGCCAAGTACCTGGGACTCGCGTACACAACCGAGCATCGCAAGCAAATCGACGTCGAATGGATGGGCCTGTATGAGAAGCTGATCGTCGAGGGGGCGTGGTGGGACTTGGTCGACGACGTCGCAGTACACGCGGTGGGCCGCGCCCTTCTTCGCCAGCGACGCGAAGTGACACCGATCGTCCGCTCGTGGATCGACAGCGAGAACCTGTGGCTGAGGCGAACCGCCATCATCTGCCAGGTTCGCCATAAGTTCGAAACCGACGAGGCGCTCCTCTTCGACCACGCCCTTGCCTGCCTCCACGAGAAGGAATTCTTCATCCGTAAGGCCATCGGATGGGCGCTGCGGGACTATTCATGGTTTGAACCTGAGGCGGTGCGAAGCTTCCTTCTGGAACACAGGCACGAAATGTCCGGGCTGACCTACCGGGAGGGCGCCAAGCGGATTCCGGATATGCCGCCGTACAAATGAAACAAAGTGCCGGGATCCTCGCCTACCGACGCTCAGGTGATCTGATTGAGGTGCTGATAGCCCACCCGGGTGGCCCGTTTTGGGCGAAGCGGGATGAAGGGGTGTGGAGTATTCCCAAGGGCGAAGTCGACGATGGCGAGGATTACTTGCTGGCCGCCCGACGAGAGTTTTCTGAGGAGTTGGGTGTTGCGTCGCCGGATGGGCCGTATCTGGAGCTCGGTGCGATCATCCAGAAGGCGGGCAAGGAGGTTCTGGCCTGGGCGGTCGAGGCCGACGTTGATCCCAATGAAGTCTTGTCCAACACCTTCACCATCGAGTGGCCTCCCCGGTCGGGACGTCAGGCAGAGTTCCCTGAAATCGATCGAGTCGCCTGGGTCACGCCAGACGAAGCCAGGGTGAGGCTCAACCCGGCTCAGGCAGAACTGGTCGAACGGCTGCTGAGCCGGCTCGAGCGGTCTCCGTGACCGAACCCCGTCCCCCCCCAAGTCTTCCAACGAGTGTGCATCCAGGCCGGATATAGCGTCGTGGATGCACACTCGTCGGGGGCAATGCTCGCTTTGGGCGCCGACTGGCGGGACCGGAAGATGCGCTCCGGCGACGGCGGCCGTCAGAACGACTAGGTTTCCGGGTTGTCGCCAGCAGGGAGCCTGAAGAAGATGCCAACCCCCCACATATCAGCCGAGAAAGGCGCCTTCGCCGAGGCGGTACTCCTTCCCGGCGATCCGTTACGCGCCAAATACATCGCCGAGACCTTCTTTGATGATCCGGTGTTGGTCAATGAGGTACGCAACATGCTCGGCTACACGGGCACCTACAACGGGGAGCGCGTGTCCGTCATGGGAACGGGGATGGGCATTCCGTCTGCGTCGATCTATGCCACCGAACTCGTCAACGAGTATGAAGTGAAACGCCTGATCCGGGTCGGGAGCTGCGGGGCTATCTCAACCGATGTGAACATCCGCGACATTGTGATCGGCATCGGTGCTTGCACCGATTCGGTCGTCAACCGGGCCCGATATGGCGGGTGGGACTTCGCGGCAACTGCCGACTTTGAGCTGGCCCGAGCGGCAGTCGATGCGGCCGAAGCGGCCGGCAAGAACGTCAGGGTGGGCAACTTACATTCGGCGGACCTCTTCTACAACCCCGTGGACCACGTCTGGGATACGCTGGAGAAGATGAACGTGTTGGCGGTCGAGATGGAGGCCGCGGGCCTGTATGGCGTCGCAGCCGAACACGGGGCACGTGCGCTGACGATTGCAACGGTTTCAGATCACATCCGTACCGGGGAAGCCACCACGAGCGAAGAGCGCCAGACGACATTCGGCGACATGGTGACCATTGCACTCGATGCGTTTGCTCGCGACCGGGGCTGACGCTCGGTCGCCCCGGGATGTCGGGTCTTACCCGACGGTCCAGGTGCCCAGCGACCGGATGAGATCGTCGATGTTGCCATCGCCCTTCGTGCTCTTGGCTTTGGCCAACTGCGCGTTTACCCCATCGTCGTAGGTTCCGCGCTCGTCGACGGAGCGGAAAATACCCAGTGGAGTAGGTCCGGTCGGGGAGTGACTGAGGCGGCTCAGGGCGAACGCCATCGACATGTTGGTTTGGTCGTGGATCAGGATGGCGGTCTCGTCCACTGCGGCTGCGTCGACGATGGTTGCTTCGCCATTGTGCATCACGACGGCTTTCTCCATGTCCTGGCCGAAGCGGATGGGTTTGCCGTGCTCGAGATAGATCCGGTTGCTGTCGCGGTCGTCTTTGCTCGTCAGGGCAATGAACGCCTTGTCGTTGAACACGTTGCAATTCTGGTAGATCTCGACGAACGCCGATCCTTTGTGGGCATAGGCAGCCTCAAGCATCTCACCGGTGTGCTTTGGGTCCATATCGAGGGTCCGCGCCACGAAGGTCGCTTCTGCTCCGAGGGCCAACGACATCGGATTGAACGGGTAGTCGATGGAGCCCATCGGCGACGATTTGGTAGTTTTGCCGACCTCGGAGGTGGGCGAGTACTGACCCTTGGTGAGGCCGTAGATCTGGTTGTTGAACATGAGGATCTTCAGGTTCACGTTGCGACGTAGGGCGTGAATCAGATGGTTGCCGCCGATCGACATCATGTCGCCGTCTCCACCCACCACCCACACCGACAGATCAGGGCGAGCCGTGGCCAGTCCGGTCGCCACGGCCGGAGCGCGCCCGTGGATTGAGTGCATCCCGTAGGTGGCCATGTAGTACGGAAAACGGGCGGCGCATCCGATGCCGGAGACGAACACCGCATTCTCTTTGCGGATTCCGGAGGCAGCCATGAATTTCTGAACGGACGCCAGAATGGTGTAGTCGCCGCAGCCCGGGCACCAGCGCACCTCCTGGTCCGACTGGAAGTCACCGCGGGTGTATTCAATGGTCGTCATCTAGATCATCTCCAAAAGCTTGGCTTCGATCTCGGTCACTTTGAACGGCAACGCCGATACCTTGTTAAGTCCCACCGCGTCGACGAGATACTCGGCCCGAATCAGCCGAATCAGCTGCCCGGTGTTCAATTCGGGAATCAGCACGTTGTCGTAGGATTTCAAAACTTCTCCGAGATTGGCAGGAAACGGATTGAGATGGCGGAGATGGGCGTGGGCGATCGGGTGGCCTTCGTTGCGGACCCGACGAACTGCTGCCTTGATAACCGGGAGGGTCGATCCCCAACCGAGGACCAACGTCGATGCTCCGTCAGGATCATCGACGGCTACCGGCGTGATGTCGTTGGCGATGTTTGCCACTTTCCAGGCGCGGGTGTCCGTCATGAGCTGGTGGTTGTCGGAGTTGTAGGAAACGTTGCCGGACACTTCCTCCTTTTCGAGGCCGCCGATCCGGTGTTCAAGTCCTGGCGTCCCTGGTACTGCCCACTGGCGGGCAAACGTCAGCGGGTCCCGGACATACGGCATGAACTCGCCATCAGGGGAGTTCGGCTTGGTTGCGAAGGTGACTCTGAAGTCAGGGAGTGAGTCCCGCTCGGGAAGGCGCCAGGGTTCTGAGCCGGTCGCCACGCTGTTGTCCGAAAGCAGAATGACGGGCGTCATGTACTTGAGCGCGATCCGTACCGCTTCGATGGCCGACTCGTAGGCGTCCGAAGGCGAGCTGGCTGCCACGATAGGGAGGGGGGACTCGCCGTGGCGTCCGTACATGGCGAAGAGCAGGTCCGACTGCTCTGGTTTGGTAGGCAGACCGGTCGAGGGCCCACCTCGCTGAACGTTGATGACAATCAATGGAAGCTCGGTCATCATGGCCAATGACAACGCTTCGGACTTCAAGGCGAGGCCCGGCCCGCTCGTCCCGGTCACGGCGAGATGTCCACCAAAGGCCGCTCCGATGCTGGCAGAAATGGCCGCGATTTCGTCTTCGGCCTGGAAAGTTCGTACTCCGAAGTTCTTGTGGCGGGATAGCTCGTGAAGGATGTCCGACGCCGGGGTGATCGGGTAGGACCCGTAAAACAAGGGGAGGTTGGCGGCCTTGGCCCCGGCGATGAGTCCCCAAGCCAGCGACAGGTTTCCCGAGATGGTCGTGTACTCACCGGGCGGGAGTTTGGCTGGCTTGACGGTCACGGCGGAGTTCTTGGTCGCTTCGGTTGTAAACCCGAAGTTGTATCCGGCTTTGAGAGTGGCGATGTTGGCCTCGGCAACCTCGGGCTTCCTGCCGAACTTGGCGTTGATCCAGTCGACCGTCGGTTCGAGTGGCCGGCTGTAAAGCCAGGCCATGAGTCCGAGCGCAAACATGTTCTTGGACCGGAGGACATCACGACCGGAAACTCCGGTGTCCTTGACCGCTTCTTTCGTAAGCGATTCCATCGGTACTTCGATGACCTTGTACGCGTTGAGCGAACCATCGGTTAGCGGGTTCTCCGTGTACCCGGCCTTGGCGAGGTTGCGTTCCTCAAAAGCTTCGGTGTTGATCACAATCGTGCCCATTGGGCGGAGATCAGCCAGGTTCGACTTCAAGGCGGCCGGGTTCATCGCCACCAGCACGTCGGGTTCGTCGCCGGCGGTCAAAATGTCGAAGTCGGCGATCTGGACCTGGAACGAGGAAACCCCTGGCAGGGTCCCGGCCGGGGCGCGAATTTCGGCAGGGAAGCTCGGGAAGGTGGCGAGGTCGTTGCCAAAGGCGGCCGAAGCATCGGTGAACCGGTTGCCTGCCAATTGCATGCCGTCTCCGGAATCGCCCGCAAAGCGGATGATCACCTTGTCGAGTGCTTCGGGTTCTGTATCTTCAATCGTGGTCGACACGATTCCGTCCTTTGGTCTGGCTATTTTTGGCACAGGGGAAAGGAAGGGAACCTGCTTCTCCCAGAATGTGCCCCAACAGGTTACCCACTCTCACGATATGTCTGTTCATTACATCGGGGTCAAACGGCCAAACCTTTTGGGATTCCGTGTGGTGTAAAAACGTCTGTTGTGGCTCTCGTTAGTGACATGATGAGGAGCACTGTGAGAGCCGCAACCACAGAACAAGAGTTTCGTTCCTATGTTCTCGAAGCCGAACCGGTCCTGCGTCGGGCCTTGATTGCCGGCTTTGGGCCTCAACGAGGGAGAGACGCGACGGCTGACGCGTTGGCCTATGCCTGGGAGCATTGGGAAAAGGTACGGCTTATGCAGAACCCGAACGGGTATTTGTACAGGGTTGGCCAAACCAGCGCCCGTCGATCACTCCGTCGGCCTCGCCCGCTCTTCCCCGAACCGCCGGGCGACCAAGTCCCGCTCGTAGAACCCGGGCTACCCAAGGCACTGGACAAGCTGAGCCCTCGTCAGCGTCAGGCCGTAACTCTCGTCCATGGCTACGGCTGGACGCACAAAGAGGCGGCCGATCTCCTCGGGCTGTCGAGTTCGGCAGTGCAAAACCATGTTGAACGAGGTATCGCCAAACTGCGAGCCTCGCTGAAAGCTTCGATAGGGAGCGTTGACTATGTCTGACTTCCAAAACGACCTCCGCAACTATGTTGAGAGTTCTGCCAGTCCGGTTTCTGCCGATGAGGTGATGGGTTCGTATACCGTCTCCCGTCGGGTACCTCCCTCGACCCGCCGCGGGCTGGTTGTTGCGGTAGCTACCGCCGCCGTAGTAATGGCCGCAGTGGTGGGTGCGTCGTACTTCATCAATCGGGCTCCCGACCAGGTTGTGCCGATTGGAACGACCGCCACGACAGTGAGCTCTAATACGACGATCACGAATTCGACGATTTCAACGACGACGTCGACCCCTTCGCCGACCACGAGCCCGGCCGTCGACGCCGTTACGGTTTCGGCGCTCTTCGACGGCGAGGGTCCGCGCAACGCCCTCGTGGCCGGGTTTGTGTTTTGGGATGTAACCGGCGTTCGGCTCTGTGAGCTGCTGCTTGAGTCATTCCCGCCGCAGTGCGGGGGGGCCTGGCTCGTGATCGCCGACCCGGTGAATCTTGATGTCGCTCTTGGCGATATCGCCACCGGTAGTGCCAGCGACGGAATCAGTTGGACGAACACGACCGCTGAAATCCCCGCATACTTTGATGGGGATCGACTCATCGTTGGCGGACCGGGAGCTGCTGATCCGTCCGAACAGGACCTGGCGCTCGCCGAGGCGTTTGTAGATTTCGCAGCTGGACCGAATCCGGACACTGCCGCGCAGGTGCCATTTGCAGACCTCGTTGAGATCGGCCTCGGACCCGATGCCCTGAAAGTCCTATCTGGCGATGATCTGGCGGATCCGAGCGCCTGGGTATTCGACACCGAATTCTTCCGGGCATACACCGGCCCGTTCTCGGCGCTCACCCTGGTCAAAGAACCGTTCACCGTGACGATCGGCACCCACCCCCATTGTGCATCCCCTCCGGTGGCGCCTCCATCCGGCTTTGAGACCTACCGGCGGGTCAGCCTGCAGCCCGAGACCGCCACCAGCTGCCTCGAATGGTGGACTGTTGATCTGTTTGTCAGTGCGGACGGGACGATCGGAGCCGTAACGTTGGACCTCTACGAACCATAGGCCACCCTGCTGGCCTTCGCCCGGCCGGTACCACGAAAGAGGGATCCGACCCGCCAGTCGGATCCCTCTTTGTCGTCTGTCCTACGGTATTCTGCCGGGTGCCCAAATCAGCGTTCAGAAAACCCATCGTCACCAGATCGGCTGTCACTGCCGCCCGTCTTTCGGGTTCAATCATTCTCGTTCTGGTCGTGGCCTGTTCCGGAGCTTCGGGCGACTCGACGAGCACCTCGGCGGCTGCGGGATCAGCGAGCACCACGACGCCGTCCGACTCCACCCTCGTCACGTCGACCACCGCAGCAGCGAGTTCTCTCGAAGTGACGGCCGAGGTGGTCTGTTACTCGTCTGGATCGGACCCGGATCAGCACGACGTCACGATCACGGTCACCGGCGATCCGGGCAATACGTTCAACGGTGTGTTCGCCTGGGGTGGAGGTGCCGTCGATCTGTTTGACGGAGTCTTCGACTCGTTGCCATCGCAATTCTCGTTCTCCAAAACCATCGCGGGCCCTGGACGCGTGGTGGTCTCGGATAACTCTGGCGGTCGGGTCGAAATCGCAGTACGCGCCGGCGCCTGCGAGACGGTTGTTCCCGACACTGTTCTTGAAGTTGAGGCATTCACATTCTGTTTCGACGGAGCCGAACCGGTGGTTGAGTACACCGTTACTGCCTCCCCGGGGATTGGTGCCGGCGGAGATGTCACAGTTTTCGTCACCGCTCTCAACGGCGATCTGATATACGCCGAAACGTTTGATGGACCGATGGCCGAGGGCTCAGGTGGGATCGGCCTCGGCACGAGAACCGGACAGATCACAGTGAACGCGGTGAGTTCGAGTGGGGTGTCCTCCCCGATCAGTTTTCAAACGATCCCCGAATGCACCCAAGCACTACGCATCATTACCGCGGAGGCGACCTGTATCAGTGCAGACGCATGGGAGCTGAGGTTGGAGGTCGAGGGCGAACCCGGACTAGCGGGCAACTACTTCTACTCATGGGATGGCTCGACCGATGGTGAAGTCGGCGAGTTCCTCATCGGTCCTGACGGTTTCTGGCAAGAAGCATTGTTTTGGCCGGGAAACGTCGAGGGCCAGGTTTCGCTCGCGTCTTTCGAGGATGAGGGGTTTGGGCCGGTTGACGTCGTGATACTTGACTGCGGTTAGGGCGCTCGAAACCCCACGATGTTGTGATCTTCGAGTCGTTGGCCGATCTCAAGCAGTCGGTCCTCGGACCAGGGCGGTCCGATGATCTGTAGTGATGGTGGGGGATCACCCGGGCCTACCAAAGGTGCCGCTAGGGCGGGAAGTCCGGCATGGTTGACGAGTGCCGAGAACCACGACAAAACCTTACGGTAAAAGTGCTTTTGGCCGTCGATGATCATCGTGTCATGGCCGATTTGTTTCACCCGCGCCGGGACGGTCGGGGTTATGAGGACATCGACGTGGTCGAACGTCTCCAAAAAAGTGTTGGTCAGGCCTGATCGCCAGCGGTTGGCGTCCACGATATCGTTCAATGGGGTTTCCAGGGCCGCCGCAATACGCTCAGCGACATCGGCGCCGTACTCCTTGGATGGATCGTTGAACCAGTCACCATGGAGGGCGGCGACCTCGGCGGCCAGGGTTGGGCCGATCATGCCAGGCATCGAGAAGAATGGATTGTGGATTTCGGTTACCGATGCGCCGATCCCTTCCAGGGCCGCGACCGCGTGGTCAAAGGCCCGCCGGACGTCTGCCTCCATGGGTGCGCTATCGACCCAGGGTTGGGGAATCCCCACCCGGAGCCCACCCAGCCGCGAGATCGGTCGGGGAACAGCTACAGAGTCGGGTACGGACCAGGGATCGGCGTTGTCATAGCCGGCCAGCACCCGGTAGGTCGTTGCGAGGTCGCCGATGGTTGTTGCGAACCCTCCCACCGTGTCCAGGGACTCGATGAGCGGGAAGACTCCGGTGATCGGCACCCGACCATGCGTTGATTTGAGGCCGTAGATCCCACACAAGCCGGCCGGCACCCTGATCGAACCGCCGGTATCTGTTCCAAGAGCGACCGGGACAATGCCGGCGGCGACGGCCGCAGCGCTGCCCCCGGACGAACCGCCCGGGGACGTCGACCGGTTCCAGGGATTCAGAATTGCCCCGTGCCACGGGTTTTCGGATGAGAAACCGAACGCGAATTCGTGGAGTCCGGTACGTCCGATGATGACTGCCCCGGCCGCCTCGAGGCGCTTGATGACCGTGGCCGAGTCCGTGGCCGCGTATCGGTAAAACTTTGACCCGCACGTCGTGGTGTGCCCGGCGTGGTGGATGATGTCTTTGATGGCAATCGGAACGCCCGCCAACGGACCCATGGCAGGTTGGATATCGGCCGCCGATTCATCGACTTCCATGAACGCGTTCAGCTGGTTGGCTTGGGCCAACGCGATCGCCGTGGTTATCGGCGCTCGGGCCGGAGCTCCGGCGAGCACGTCGGCGGCAATAGAGCGGGCCGTCACCACGTAACCGTCCGGTTGTCAGGAAAGATGTTGATCCATGGGCGGCCAGGAGGAACCTCCAAGGTCGATCCGTCGTCATTGGTCAGCACGAACAGTTCGTCTGCCGATTCCCTCGACCATGTGCCTTCGACAACTTTGCCCTCGGAGAAGACCTGTACGACTCCTGTTCCGACTGCGTCCATCGCAGGAACTGCCGACCCGGTCGACCCCGAAGCCGTATAGCGGCTTGCATAGATCACGATGAGCGTGTCCATCTCGATCGGCCCGGTGGTTCCGCCGTCCTCGGCGATCCAGTTGTGGCTGTTTTCGCCGAGGTACCTCTCATATCCGGAGCCGTTCCATTTCCAGGTGATCTTCGTGACCGACGTCCAGTCGAAGAAGATTTCAGTCGCTGGTTCGGCATCCGCGGGGAACTCGCCCCAGGTGAACATGTCCGGTGGGGGATCATCCGGGAATCCCCGCCGATCGGCTTCCGCCCGCACCAGGAACGTGTTCAGGTAGAGGTTATGTGGCGCTCGCCGGGTGGATATCCGGAAGGATGGGCCTCGTACCTCGCCAAACCAGTCGACGTCGTAGTTGTTGATGACCGATTGCACCCAGGGTTGGGCTCCGGAGATGACGAACGTGGCGCCGAGGGGCTTCACCAGGGTGGGATCGGTTGGCCGTCCTGACCGGTTCGGTCCGACATAGGTGCTGTCCTGATCATGGAAGAGGGCGATGAAGCGGGTCAGGCTCGCCTCCACAGGAAGCTCATATACGGCCGCGGCGGTTTCGAGACCCGATTGAGGTCGAGCGTTGGCATGGTTGTCGATCTTGATGGCGATGACCCGTCGATCCAGTTGATCCGGGTATTCGCTTTCCAGGCCTGTGAGGGGTGAACCTGGACCTGGTGGAAGGGGGGTGGTTGTCGTTGTCGTCGACGTCGACGTCGTGGTGGTCTCCGCCGCAACGGCGATGGTGGTGGAAGTGGTAGTCGTCGTCTCCTCAGCGTTGGACCCGCAGGCCGCAAAGACCAGGGACAGCGCGATGAGCAGTGGGATACTTCGTTTCATCCGGGAAAGGCTTTCGGTCGGGCGGCTACCTGGAACGTTGGGGTTGCGCATACGGCTACGTTCTCGCCGTCGCAGCATTCGGCCTGATTCAATCCGAACATCGCACACGAGCCATCCAAGCAGGCTGCATGGCCGTGCAGGTAACCCATATGGCCGTGGCACCATGCGCAGTTCACAAGTTCTCGGTCATTTCTGCTGTCCTTCTCGATGCTTGGTTAGCGATTGTCGCCTCTATACACTCAGCGTGCCTGCCATCGGACACACACCATCCCACATGAGAAATGATAAAAGGGTGCTTTCGAGACTCTTCGGTCGTCGCTCAAAGGCCGACGTTCCAAACCTCGACGATCTCACGGCTCATCTTGCTATCGACCTCGACGCTATATCAAGTCGTCCAGGCGAGCCGGCGTTCATGGCGCCGCCTGACGGTTCGGGACCGTACCACGGGTTTCGGCTGTTACCGGAGGTAGCGGTCGATGGTTTTGTTCTCGGGGCGATCACCGACTTTGCACAGTTTCCTGGCCTCGAGTCAGGTGATGCCTTCGTTCAGGCACCCGATGGAAGCCGGGCCGGACTCGAATGGCGGATGAGCAACGAGTCCTATCTCCTCATGATGGCCCCGCCGACGGCCGAGCGGTGGGGCGTGTGGATGGCCGGCTTCACCGAACCGATGGATTCTCTGGCTGCAGCATTGATCAACCTGGCATCGATCAAGCCGGGATTGGAGCAGCGATGGCGGAACTGGCACGAGGCCCGCGCCGACGGCCAGTTTGAGGTCGATCCTTAGCGAACCATCCCGATCTTTCCGAGCGGGAAGTACCGGATGCGGGCTCGCCAACAATCCGCGACTGCGATCGGGCCGAGGGATCGACTGTCGAGGGATGAGAGTTCTCGCCGGTCGCCCAACGCCCAGACGTGACCAGGAGGGATCGTGATTGGATCGAACGGTGAGGTGAGCCCGATCGCCCACCGGTCGAGGTTTACATTCCCGTCGACTGATACCCGGCCGGCGTTGGCCAGAACCGTCTCACCTTCCAGGCCTACGATTCGCTTGATGATGAAGCGCCCCTCCGTTTCCTCGAACACGATGATCTCTCCCCGTTTCGGGTTAGGGCGACTTGGGCTGGCCAGCAGGAAATCACCGGGGAGCAGGGTTGGGCTCATGGATTGGTGGGCGACTTCGAACCGTTTGAACACCCCGCTAACGGTAGTTCGTCAGGCGTGTAGTCTCGATCGGACACTGCCAAAACGGAGGAGTTCATATGACAATCTTCAAACCGGCCACGACGGCTCACGCGCACTGTGATCTGTTCTGCGGCGTCTATGACCCTGCTCAGGCAAAAATCGAGGCGCTTTCAGTTCTCAAGTCTGCACAGAAGTACCAGGACAGCGACGACGAAGTGTTTCGGGCCCGAGCGTTGGCCGTCAAGGAAGAACGAGCCGAGGTCTGCAAACACGACCTGATGGTTCTGTGGGCTGACTTCTTCGGACCCGAGCATGTCGAGGCCTTCCCCCAACTTCATGATCTGTTCTGGCGTGCCATCCGCGCCGCAGGTGAGGCCAAGAAATCAGTAGACCCTGCTGACGGCGAGAAGCTCGTAGCGCTGATCGACGAAATCTCCGAGATCTTCTGGCAGACGGACAAAGCCAAAGGGATGGGCGTCTACCCACCCGTATAACTTGAACAGTCGGGTCTGTGGCCGTTCCTGGGAGCGGCCACACCTCGTTAACCCGGCTACGCCATGTCACGTTTGCGGAGCAGCCAGGTCGTCAGTCCGATCGATACGGCCGCCAAAACGAACGCTTTGGCCAGGGCACCGCCGGCCCCGGGTTCCAGATTCGCCAGAAGGTCGTCCACTCCCCGGGGAAGCCCGTCGTTGAGGTCGGCGTACGCGGTCAGGCCGATTCGCCATATCGACGAAGCGGCAGCCCCGTCCACCACACTGGTAATGATCCCTTCCCAAATAAGGATGTAAGCCAGTCCGATCAGCGTCGATCGCCTGGCGAGTAATCCGATCGGTACGAACACGGCTGAATAGGCGATCGCCACGATGACCATGGCAACAAACGCCGGCCAACCGATCATATTGTCTCCGGTCGCCCTGGCTCCGAGCAGCCAGGCGAGAAGGACACCGATCATGGAAACCGCCAAAACGGTCGCCACGGAGGCGAGGAGTGACGAAACGGCTACGACCCAGCGAGGTAGAGGCTTGACCAGCAGGAATGGCATGGTGTTCTCGGCCCGTTCGTCGCCGAGGGCGGCGCCGGCCGTGATCAGGGTGGCGACCGGAAGCGCCACTGCCAAAAACAGGCCAATGGTGACTTCGCCAAAGTTTCGGTCGGTGAGGTCGAAGGTGAGCATCAGCAGGGCATGGGCGGCGGTTGCGAAAACCAGGAATAGGGCCACGCGCCGCTGCATGAGACGGCGCAAGATGTTCCTGAAGATCGCAACGCCCGGTCTGATCATGGTTCTCATCGTCGGTGCACCAGGTAGCTGAACACACTCTCAAGCGACTCGTCTTCGGGTTGAATCCGGGTGACGATGACATCGTGTTGTTTGGCGAGGCGAGCGATTGCCCGCGCGAGTCCGGCCGGATCGGCTGCCTCGACGTGGATCGTGTCACGCTCGAGTTTTACGCCCGATGCGTAGGGCGTTCCGATTAGTGCCGCAGCCAGAAGGCGGGGATTGTCGGCGTCGATGCGGATGGTCTGGGGTATATCGGTCATCAGGGCACGAAGCGAGCGCACATCGCCGGACGCCGCCATCCGTCCATCAGTGATGGCGATGATTCGGTCGGCCATCCGTTCCACTTCATGCAGAACGTGGGACGAAACGATCACCGTGTATCCCCGGCTCCCCAACGTCCTGAAAAGGTCGATGAGGTGGGACCGCTGGACCGGATCAGCGCCGTTCAGGGGTTCGTCGAGCAGGAGAACCCGGGGCTTATGTACCAGGGCCGCGGCGACTTTCGTGCGCTGGCGCATCCCCTTGGAGAACCCGCCGACCGGGCGGTCGGCGGCGGCCTGAAGGTCCACGAGATCAATCACTCGATCGGTATCGGCGTCCGGATTCTCGACTCCGGCCAAGATGGCATTGAACCGTACAAATTTGCGCGCCGTGAGGTGTTTGTACACGGCTTCGTCTTCAGCGACGAAGCCGACCGCGGCCAGGGCCCGGTAGTCGTCGTGAGGGTCAATCCCCTCGATCGAGATGCGTCCCTCGGAGGGTCGAACCAACCCGGTGATCATCCGGAGCAGGGTCGTCTTGCCCGCGCCGTTCGGGCCGAGCAAGCCGGTGACGCCAGGCCCGAACTGGGCGGTGACTTCGGAAACGGCAACTTTCTGGCCGAACCATTTGGAGACGTTTTCGACAACCACCGATGGTTGAGTGGGAGTGGTCATGGCAACTTCCGATACTGGCGCCACACGATGAGTGCCGACCCGGCCACGACGAACAGGATGCACACCGCAGAAACCCAAGCATCAAATCCAGCGTCTTCCATAATCAGGAAACCGGCATTGGAATCGAAGACCCAGTCCCGGACGTACCGGGGGTGTTGCTCAATCGCGAAAAGGGCCGCGTATTTGGCGCCGATGAAGTTCGCCGAACCAACGATGAGTCCTGCCACGTTGTTCGTGATGATGACGAACCCGAGATACAGCCCAGACGCCAATCCCGACTTGCCGAGAAAGGCCGAGACTGCAAACGCGATCGAACCGTGGGTGGCGATGTACGCCAAAGCCACGACCGGAACCTTCCAAAGGACGTCAAGGTTCTCGCCCAGATAAGTGAAGAAGCCGTCGTCCGAGAGGCCGGCCAACCCCAGATGGAGGATGGCTTGCGGTACCAGATAGAAGGTAAGCATCAAACTCACCAGCGCGGCGGTTTTGGCGAGGAGATAGTCGACCATCCGGAGGGGACGGGACATATAGACGGCCAGAACTCCGTTGACTCGATCAGGCACGAGTAGCAATGGTCCGGTCAGGGCAACGAATAGCAACCCGAGTTGGCTCGTCAGGTCGAAATACTCGGCGTAGCTTGGAAGATCGGGGATTAGGTCGCCGGCGAACCAGGCGACCGCGATCACAACGAAGGTGATCATTAACATGAGGGCAATCAGGCCCCAGGGCATAACCTTCGACCAGGCTCGCCTCCTCAGACCGAGGGCCCGCCGATATCCGTCCTTGACAATCGCCCACATCGACGAGCGCAGCGTGCCTCGAGCCCCTTCGTAGGGCCGGTACCCCCGATCGACAATGATCGCTTCTTCGCTCATGTCGGAACCGGTGGAGGGAAGTCGGGGCCAACTGCGAAAAACGCTTCCTCGAGCGTTACCTGGGTCTCGGTCATGGAGCGAATCCCGGTGCCCGTCTCGGCAAACGCATCGCGAATCATCGTCGTCACACCGTCGGCGGAGGGGATGGACATCCGAAATCCATTCACGGTGACCGTAAGCCCGCGGCTTCTCAGGATCTCGGCGGTGGATTGCGGGTCGTCGATAAGTTCCAGCTGCACGACGCCATGACTGCCCAGTCTGTCCAGGGGGCTATTGCGCTTAACGCGGCCGTTGTCGAGAAGAACGACCCAATCACAGGTGCGTTCGATGTCGCTGAGAATGTGCGTCGAAAAGATCACACTGATGTTGTAATCGGACAGACGGTTGACCAGTTCGAGCATTTGCTCGCGGCCCTCGGGGTCGAGTCCCGCCGTCGGCTCGTCGAGGAACACAACCCGGGGATCGTGCACGATCGCCTGGGCGAGTTTGACCCGCTGGAACATGCCGGTCGAGAAGTCTTTGAGGTAGCGAAACCTCTCTTCGCCGAGTCCAACCAAAGCCAGGGACTCGGATGCCCGCCGTCGGGCGGCTTTGGCTGGAACCCCGGCCAATTCAGCGGCGTAGGCGACAAAGTCGGATGCTGATTGGTCGACGGGGAGACAGTCGCCTTCCGGCATGTAGCCCACTCGGGCCCGGGCTTCGCGAACGTGGGTTCTCACGTTCTCACCGAGAACCTCAACCTCGCCGGAGGTTGGGGTGAGCAGGCCAAGGAGGATTTTGATGAGCGTCGATTTGCCCGCTCCGTTGGCACCCACCAGGCCGATGGCACCGTCAGGCACCGCAAGGGTGACGTCGGTTAATGCCTGAATTTCCCCGTAGTTGTGGGTCAGATTGTCTACGGAGAACAGCGTCATGAACGAATAAAGCTACTCGGATCTATGGATGAGCGAGCGAATCCGATCAACCGCCCGCTGGGCAGCGGGAATTTCAGGGGCGAGCACGGCGAGGCCGGCTCCAATGATGACGATGCCAGGAAGTATGGGGAGAGCCAGTGACGCGACGCCGACACCCGTGAGTGCCGTTCCGGCGACGATCCGCCCGAATCGTTTTGGTTGCATGACCCATTAGACGCAGGTTTAGGGGCTTAAGTTCCCTGGGATTCAATCGTCTTCTGGCGCAACGAGTTCGGACCGACGAAACATCGGCTCCGGTTTGACTAGTGGCGTGTTCGGCGTCACGACCGTTCGCACCCATCCGGCGTCTCGAACCGTGCCCGGCTGGCCGAGCCAATGGTGAATGTCTTCGCTGGTGAACGGGAGGTACGGGTAGACGCCGGTCTTGATCCCGTTGATTGCCGACAGCGCCGTGTGGAGCACCGTGGCGGTGCGATCGAGATCCTTCTTGGCGAGTTTCCATGGTTCGGTGGCGTTGAGGTAGGCGTTTACCTCGCCCGCCGCGTCCATCATCGTGCGCAAGCCGGCCCGCAGTTCGATGCCCTCGATCTGACGTGCGGCGGTGACGAGTGCCTCGTCGATTGTGGCGAGAAGACTTCGATCCTGCTCGGTGAGTTGACCGGGCTGGGGGATCGTACCGTTGAAATTCTTCCAAGACATGTTGAGGACCCGGTTGACCAGGTTGCCCCAGGTCGAGATCAGCTCCTGATTGATTGCCCGGTCGAGTTCCGCCTCGGTCAGGTCGGTGTCATTCTGTTCCGGCAGGTTCGATGCCAGGGCATACCGGAGGGCGTCGGGCTCCATCCTGTCGGTGTAGTAGCCAATCGACCGGCCCACGCCGCGGCTGGCCGAAGCTTGTTCGCCTGAGAAGGTGATGTACTGGTTTGCCGGCACATCGGTCGGGAGGTTGAGCCCGCCGTATCCAATGAGCATGGCCGGCCACATTACGGCGTGGAAGGGGATGTTGTCTTTGCCTACGAAGTAGTAGGTCTCCGCGCTTGGGTCTTCCCACCAAAGCCGCCACGCTTCGGGAGCGCCGACCCGTTTTGACCACTCCTTCGAGGCGGAGAGATAGCCGATTACAGCTTCGAACCAGACGTAGATTCGCTTCTCGGGCCCAACATTGTCGAGTGGTACGCGTATTCCCCAGTCGAGGTCCCGGGTGATTGCCCGGTCGTGGAGTCCGTCGTTGACGAAGCTCTGCGCCCAGTTGATGACGTGGCGGCGCCAGCCCTTACGGGTTTCGAGCCATTCGGAGACGGGCCGTTGCAGGTCGGACAGCCTGAGGAAGTAGTGGTCGGTCGATCGCATTTGGGGGGTGGTGCCGCTCAGCTTCGAGCGAGGATCAATCAGGTCTTCGGGGTCGAGTGTTCTTCCGCAGTGATCGCACTGGTCCCCCCGGGCGTCGGTATATCCACAGTGCGGGCAGGTGCCTTCCACGTAGCGGTCGGGGAGGAATCGACCGGCGTCTTCGTCGTAGAACTGCTCGGTGGTTTTCTCCTCCATGTAGCCGTTTTCGATCAGCTTGAGGAAAACATCTTGAGTGACCGCGGCGTGATTTTCGGTCCCGGTGGTTGTGTAAAGGTCCCAGGAGATGCCGACTTGGCGCCAGTGCTCAAGGAACTCCGTGTGGTACCGGTCGACGATCTCTTGGGGTGTCACGCCTTCGTCTTCGGCTCGCACCGTAATCGGGGTGCCATGCACATCGCTTCCGGAAACCATAAGGACACGGTTTCCGGCCGTTCGGTGATAACGGGCGAAGATGTCCGCCGGCAGGTAGGCGCCTGCGAGGTGGCCGAGGTGACGCGAGCCACTGGCGTAGGGCCAGGCAACTGCGACCAATATGTGTCGTGCTTCGCTCATAGTCGGAGAAGGGTAGCGCACCCGGCCCGGTGGGTTGAAGTCGATTCACGGCGATCAGACTGGCGTTTTGGGTGACTACGCTTCCCGTCGATGGCCATTGTTCTCTCGGCGTTCTCCTCTCTTGTGGCCGCATGGTTCGCATTCGATCTGATTCGATCGGCCGTTGCCAGTCGACGACCTCATACCGCGGCCTATGCGGCGGGGATGACCATGTTTGCCGTTGCTACTTTGGCGTCGTTTTTGTCCATTGCCTTCGGCTGGACGGACGGCATCTACAAAATCTTCTACCTGTTCGGTGGGGTGCTCAACGTTCCGTTTCTCGCCCTCGGGTCGGTGTACCTGGTGGGTGGTGAGCGGTGGGGTAGAGCGATGCTCGGCCTGCTGCTTCCCTTCACTTTGATGGCCACGCTCCTGGTCCTTCCGGCTGCCATGGGGCCTATCCCCGACGAGATCCTGCCCAGGGGAAGCGAGATCTTCGCATCAGACGGGATTACCACCCTGGTGGCCATTGGATCGGGCATCGGCGCGTCGATCCTGATCGTGGCCGGCCTGACCTCGGTTCTGCGGTTTTGGCGACGATCCAAACCGCTGGTCGCCGGCAACCTCTTGATTGTTGCAGGTACGTTCGTTGCGGCCGCTCAGCGGACGATCGTGGATGCCACCGGCTCCCAGGAGCTGTTTACCGCCACCCTGTTGACGGCGGTGAGCCTGATCTGGGCTGGTTACCGCTTGGCGGTGGGGAGGCGGGCGACCATCATGGCCCCCGGGCGGATCGCCTAGACAAGTCCTATGGTTTGTGGGTCAGGAGTTGATGGAGGTGAGCATGAGTGAGATTCTTTTTTATGGGACGCAATGGTGCGGTGACTGTCGCCGTTCGAAGGCATTCCTTGCTAAACATGACATTCCCTACACCTACATCGACCTTGAAGAGCACCCGACGCTGATCGAAGAAGTCGTGCGGCGCAACGACGGCCTCAGGTCCATTCCTACGATCGTGTTTCCCGATGGAAGCCACCTGACGGAACCGAGTGATCAGGAACTTGGCGCCAAGCTAGGTCTGGCGGTGTGACGGTCCCGTAAACACGAGGCGGATCATTGGAGCTCGCTCGACGAGTTGGTCGAGTTGTTCCTGGCTGGAATACCACGACAACTGCGGGTCCGATAAGACCCGTCGTCGTTCGGCATGGTCATCGACTTCGATGGCCGTGATCAGGATGTCGTGGCCGGCGACGTGGACGATTCCGTTCGGATCCGATCGCAAATTCGCAAGCCAGTCCCGCCGACCGCCGGTTCCGGTAATGTAGAAATGCTCGTCAACTCGAAACCACCAGATCTCGATACGGCGCGGTAATCCGGATCTACGTCCGGTAGTCGTGAGGTCGATGGTCAGATGCCTGGCCAGTTCGTCTGGAGACATCCCTTGACGGTAGTAGCTACGCTGCGGGCGATGGAAATCTCTCCGAACGCGCACCGTTTCGAACCGCTGGAACCGACGGTTCGCGACCTATGGATGGGCTATGCCCGTTGGGAGACGGAGTACTACCCCAAGTTTGTCGGACTTCAGATGGAGGACGTTCGGGTTGACTATTGCCGTATGCGCCTCCCATGGAGAGACCCACAGCTGATCCAGCCGCAAGGGGTCATGCACGGCGGAGCCATCGCTTCGATGATTGACACGGTGGTCGTTCCGGCGATTGCGTCGGCCTATTCCGAGCGGCGACGGATGGCCACGATCAACCTGGCCGTCAATTTCATCGGTCCGGTCGTGAAGTCAGACATCATTGGAGAAGGCTGGGTAACCAAACGGGGCCGGTCGATCGTCTACTGCCAGGTTGAGATCGTCGATGATCGGGCCGCACCGGTGGCGTTTGGAACGGTCGTCTACCGGATCGGTTCGCCCACCGAAGAGTTCCGCGACCTTGGTTGAAAAGCCTGACCATCGGCTCACGCTTACCGCACCGGATGGTTTCAACCTCGTGCGATCCCTTGGCTCGCTTAAGGCATCGCTATACCGGGGCCAGATCGAGTCGACGTTCTCGACAGTCTCCAAATCGAGCCGAACGCCCGACGGGGTTGGGACCATCCGATTCGAGCAGACCGACTTGCAGATTGTCTGCTCGATGTGGGGGCCCGGTTCGGCGTGGTTGGGTGCCCACGCCGAGACGATGTTGGGTTTCCATGACAATCCTGCCTCGTTCCGTCCCCAGCATCGAACGCTTCGTGAATTGCAGAAACGTTCGGCGGGAGCACATTGGGGACGCACCGACCGGGTTATGGAGGCGTTGATTCCGGCGATCATCGGCCAGAAGGTGACTGCTCGTGGTGCCGTTCGGTCTATGCGTGCTCTGGCTCGCGTTCACGGGAGCGCCGCACCCGGTCCCCAGCAAACCTGGTTGCTCCCAACCAACGAGTGCCTTGCCGAATTGCCCTATTACGAATACCACCGGTTTGACATCGAAAAAAAGCGAGCTGACACCCTTCGGGGCGTGGCATCACGTCACGATCGTCTTGAGCGCCTCACGTCCGATCCCATCCCCGAGGCATATCGGGTGCTTCAGGCGTTTCGAGGGGTCGGGCCTTGGACGGCCGCCCTCGTGGCCGGGGTGGCGTTGGGAGACACCGACGCGGTTCCGGTCGGCGACTATCACATTCCCAATACGGTCGCCTGGAATCTGGCTGGCGAGGAACGAGCCGACGACGCCCGGATGCTCGAACTTCTTGAGCCCTACATGGGGCACCGGGGCCGGGTGATCCGCTGGTTGGAAGCTTCCGGTGTCAAAGCCCCTGCCTACGGACCGAAGAACTCTGTCAGGTCAATCAGAGGCCAGTGAGGCCAGCGTGAAGATGACGTCGGCCACCGCCGGTCCGTCGGCGAGCGGATCGACGATCGTGGCATGGTCGGCTCCTTCGATAATGTCGTAGGAAACCTCGAAGTCGTTGGCGACGAGTAACCGGTCGAAATCATCGCTGAAGCCAAGTTGGACGACTTGATCCTGGTCGCCGTGAACCAGCACAAAAGGTATTTTGGCCGCCGTGGCCAGATAGCCGTATGGGCCGCCCAACGTCCATCTGTCCGGGTCGGTCTGGAGGGTGTTCCCAAACCAACTCGCCAGCAGCGGGCCGTATCGGTCGGCTTCGTAGGGGCCGGCCAACCCGACAAACCCGTTCAGGGTCACGGTGGCAGCCGATGTGCATTTGTCTGACTTGAAGGCCTCGCCAGACAGGGCAACGGTCGATGCCAAATGAGCACCTGCCGAGTAACCGACCACCGTTAGTGGGGCTCCTCTGGACAGTTCACTGGCTTGGGTCAGGGCACAACGAATGTCTTCGTACGACTGCGGGTATCCGCCTCCGGCTCCGCCGACGGTGTAAGTGGCGTTATACACGACGAGTCCTTTCGAGGCGAGAAGACGGGCGAAGTCCTCAACGTCGGTGCGTTCCCCTCCGTACCAACTGCCACCGTGGAACAGGACGACTACCGGAAACTCGTCGTGGCCGATTGGAGCGAATGTGTCGAGGTCCAGACTGTCCGTGAAGGCGATGTCGCGGGTCACCTCGACGCCGTACACGACAGGTGTCGTTGCTGTGCAGCCGACGACGATCAGGGATAGGGCGATGAGTTTTTTCATACGTTCAAGGTTTCCAGCAGCAAGTGGGTGACGAGGTTCGTGGCGCTTCCCCAAGGACTTGCCAAGTCCCGGACAACTTCTTCAGAGAGCAATTCGTCGGCACCACGGTAGTGATAGCTCACCGCTTTGCGTACGCCGAGATCCCCGGCAGGAATGACGTCGGGCCGGGCCAGGCATCGCGCCAGGAGCCATTCAGCCGACCAACGCCCGATGCCTCGGAGGTTGACAAGTCTCCGAATGACTTCGTCGTTGCCCAATTGATGCAGGCCGGCCAGCGCGCCTTTGGCGGCTGCCTGAGCCACCCCGACGATGTACTCGGATTTGCGGGCGGTGAACTGAAGTGACCGTAACGATGACGGATCGACGCCGGCCAACCGGTCGGGCGAAGGGAATTCCCAAACCACGGTGCCGAACAACGTGTGCGGGGTGCCGTATGCCTCGATGAGGCGCGACCGCGTCGTCGTTGCCCAGGTGAGGTTCACTTGCTGGGCGGTTATGGACGTTATCAACGACTGAAACGGATCTACTTGTAGGGGAGGGCGAAGACCGGGGTACCGAGTCACGAGTTGAGCGACGACCGGATCCGACTTGCCCAGTTCAACGAGCGGGCCCCGGTCCAATGACTCTGCGAGGCGCCACTTCAGGTCGTCGAGCGCGTTGGCTTCGGCAGTGACATCGGCGGTCCTGACTTCGATGGATCCGTCCGGTCGTTGCGTCGCCGCGTAGGCATGGCCCGTGGCGTCGACGCGAAAGAAGGTACCGTCGGCGACTACGTTCGCAAGGTCCACGCCCCAGCGCTCGAATCGGGCGATGCTGGCGGCAAGGTCAATGGCTTCGGTAGGGGTCCATTGCATCGATCAGGCGAAGAGTCGGGTGAGCTTGGTCGTCTTGAGGTGCATGGCGGCCGCTTCGTCGATCAGCCAGGTCACCTTCTTGGCGCCGTCGGCGACCGACTTGGCGGGGAGCGGCTGGTCGCCCTCCAGAATTGCCGCCAGGGCGGCAGCCTTCTCGGATCCCGACACCAGGAAGATCAGATGGTCAGCAGCATGCAGCAATGGGATCGTGGCGGTCAGGCGCCACACCTGCTTCGACTCGACCCAATTGGCGACATAAGCCTCCCCATCGTGTTCGAGGGCATCGGTTCCAGGAAAGAGCGACGCAGTGTGAGCGTCATCGCCGATACCCAACAAGACGATGTGTGGTCCTGGGCTGTCGCCGATCAGGGTCCTGAGCTGACCGCTATGAGCGGCCGCCGCGGCGTGAGGGTGGTCTTCGCTGTCGTAGGTTGGGAAGTGGAACGCCGCTGGTGCATCCAGATGGGTCCTGGCGAGATTGGCATTGGAATCCTCATGATCTGCCGGCACCCATCGTTCATCCGAGAGCCACACATCGATACGATCCCACTCGAGGTCGGCGTCCGCCAGATGTTGATACATGGCCTTTGGTGTGGATCCACCGGCCAGCCCGAGGTTCACCCGTCCCGTTTCGTATCGACGGATCTCCTCGGCCACATAGCCGGCGGCGTACCTGGCAAGGGCATCGGGGGTTGGCAATATGATGACATTCATAGCGGGTCCTTGGTTGCTCCCTACCAATCTACGAGGAACGAGACCGTGGTCGCGCAACCGCCCGATTGGGAGCGCCACTAAGGTCACGTCGATGTCCGTGTACGCGCCGTATCTTCGTGAACTCACCGGTCCGGGAGGACGTTTTGAAGTCGGTGAAGTCAGCATTCGAGGAGTACGCCAGCGCGGATTCGTCGATCAGCCAAATCATCTGAGCTTTTTGATCGAGGTCGCCCAGGAACACGGCGACCGGGAGTTCCTGGTGCAAGGAGCAACTCGGTACACATATGCCGGGGCGATGGAGCGAGCGCTGTTTCTTGCCAAAGGTTTGGTTGAGCGTTTCGACCTCGAAGGAGGCGATCGGGTCGCCATTCTCGGGTCCAACGCCCCGGACTGGGTGGTGTCTTTTTGGGCGATCACGGCGATGGATGGCGTAGCGGTTCCTTTCAACGCCTGGTGGACCGCCGAGGAGTTGGCTTTCGGAATGGCCGACTCACAAACGCGAGTTGTTCTTTGTGATGTTCGCCGGGCCGGGGCAGCCATTGAAGCCGGAGTGGCGGCCGACCGGGTGGTCGTGTGGGGTGATGGCGAGATCCCGCCCGGTGCGCTTCGGCTCGCCGAGGTACTTTCCGATCAGCCCCATGACCGTGAGGCCCGGCGAGACACGGATGAACCAGCTGGATTGTTCTACACGTCGGGGACCACCGGACGCCCTAAAGCGTCAGCGAACAGTCATCGCAACATCATCGCGAATCTCATGAACGCAGCGGCGGTGTTCGGAGCCATCGGAAGGCACAACAAGGTATTTCAACAGTCCGATTCGACAGTGACCGAGCCTGGTGATCGAAGCGAGGAACGACCCCAGGACATCGACCTCACGGTCATTCCTTTGTTTCACACGACGGCGCTGATGTCCACGATGATTCCCTACGTCTACGCCGGGCATAAGTTGGTATTCATGCCACCCGGCCGGTTTGATCCGCATGAAGCCGCCCGGATCATCGAAGCCGAAAGAGTCACTCGATTTGGTGGGGTGCCGACCATCGTGGCCCGCATCATTGATGAGCACGCATATGTCGATCGTGACTTCTCCTCGGTGACGTCCATTTCGTATGGTGGGGCGCCCTGCGCTCCGGCGCTTTTGCGTCGCATCGAACAAGTCTTTCCCAGCTTGAAAGGCCGGGTTATCCAGGGTTACGGACTTACGGAGACCTCGCCGCTTCTTACCCTCAACGTTGGGGATGACTATCACGACCACCCCAATTCGGTGGGCGTCGCCGTCCCCACGACCGAGTTGAAGATCGCTGATCCGGAAGGGAACGCTCTGCCAGTTGGGACAACGGGAGAGATTTGGGCAAAAGGTGCCAACGTTATTTCCGGCTACTGGAATCGACCAGACGTCAACGCCGAAGCCTTTGTCGACGGATACTTCCGTACCGGCGATATCGGCTACCTCGACGAGTTGGGGTTCCTCTACATCACGGATCGGGCCAAGGACGTCGTCATCCGAGGTGGAGAGAACATCTATTGCGTCGAGGTCGAGAACGTGTTGATCGGCCATCGGGCGGTGGTTGACGTTGCCGTGATCGGCGTGCCTCATGAAGAACTCGGTGAGGAGGTCAAGGCTGTAGTCGTTGTCGAGGCTCAGGGGGCGATCGATCCCGGCGAGCTTGAAACGTTCGCCCGCCAGCACCT
>JAOUMT010000312.1 GCA_029881355.1 Acidimicrobiia bacterium
AAGATCAAGCCGTACGGGATGATTCACCGGCGAGGGCACTGGTACGTGGTTGGAGAAGCCGATGGTGAGATGCGAGCCTTCCGGGTAGATCGAGGCGAAGGTTTCACGGCTGGACCTCAAGCAGAGGCGTTTGAGCGGCCTCCCGACTTTGATATCCGCAGTTCGATTCCCGCTGCCCCGTGGGAGGCCGGTGATGCCGATATCGTGGCTGAGGTCCAGTTTGACGCCAACGTTGCCTGGTGGGCCGGCCGACAGCTTCCCAAGGGCGCCGAGAGGCTGACGCATCCCGATGGTGGCTTGACCGCGCGCCTTCCGGTTGCCAACACGGATGCCTTCATCGGTTGGATGATCGGCTTCATCGACGAGGCCGAAGTGATCGGTCCTCCTGAACTACGGGCCGAATTCGTCGAACGGGTGCGCGGATGAGCGAAAGGACCGTCAAGCGTCTCACCCGCATTCTCTCCATGCTGCCCTGGGTGATTGCCAACCCGGGGACGACCGCCGACGAAGTTCAGCGCCGATTCGGATACTCACGACGTGAGCTGGTCGCCGACCTCGAACTCGTGTTTGTGTGCGGCTTGCCGGGCTATGGGCCGGGCGACCTCATGGATGCCTACATCGAGGATGACGAGGTTGTGGTCGACATGGCCGACTACTTCTCCCGCCCCCTGAAACTCAACGCTCCAGAAGCCTTGACGCTGCTTGCCTCTGGCATGGCGCTGACCAGTACCGGCCAGGCGCCGCCGGCGCTTGAGCGAGCCGTTGACAAGCTGGCCGCGGTTGTCGCCCCTGACGTCGACGATGCCCTCTTTGTTGACCTCGCCGGAGCCGAACCCGCGCTGCTGGATGTTTTCCGGGTCGGGGCCCGTGAGCATCGTGTCATCGACTTGACGTATACCTCAATCGGTTCAGGAGCGACGACCGAGCGACTCATCGAGACCTGGTCGGTGTTCTCCTCGTTGGGTAACTGGTACGTATCGGGGTTTTGCCGGCTGGCGTCAGCGGAGCGCGTGTTCAGGATCGACCGGGTGAGATCAGCGGTGCTAACGGCTGAGATATTTACCGCCCCAGAATCCGTACCCCCGCCGGAGGTTCGATATACCCCTTCGGAGGATGACGTGCGAGCCATCATTCGGTTGGGTCCGGCCGCCCGGTGGGTTGCCGAGTACTACCCCGTGGAGACGATCGACGAGGACGTCGTGCTGTTCTCTGCTTCCGACCCGGCTGTAGCCGCCCGCCTGCTCCTTCGGCTCGGTAACAGTGCCGAACTTCTCGAAGGTCCTGAGGTGCAAGAGCGCTTGATAGAAGATCGCCGCCGCATCCTCGCTAGGTACGGTGCCTCGCCTAACTTGTAGAGGTCACGACTTCCTGCGGATTTTTTCTTCAGTCTGAAGGCCTCACCGCCGATAACAGACACAAGAGAAACGGTCTGCGGAGAAAAGAACCCATGACGACGATCAAATCAACTTGTAGCCGATGTGGCGATGTAAAACTTCAGCCAATGGACTTGGCTTTGGAGCTGGATCCGGCTGAAGATAGCGGCGTTTATCGCTTCGCCTGCCCGACCTGCGCACAGATTCAGCGTCGGCCGGCCAATGCTCGAGTGGTGAGCGTGCTGCTTGCGACGGGTGTGCCTTACGAGGTAGTTCGCACCGACCTGATCACGGAATCTGAGATTTCTCGGTTCGCCGCAGCACTCGGCCAGGACGTTGACTTCATCAGCATGATCACCTCAACCACGTAAGAACTCACTGCCTCTCCCAGACCCAACAATGGCGCCCCGCACTGCGGGGCGCCATTGTTTTGCTCGCAACGTCGGATCGCTCAGGACCATCTACCATGGTCAATGATGCCCGATATCAACTTTGGTGAATGGATGATTATTGCCTTGATCGCCTTGATCGTGGTCGGGCCTCGCAATCTGCCGGACCTCTCGAGAAAGCTCGGTGGCTGGATGCGTGAAGCCCGGGCCATGGCAACCGACTTTCGCGTCGGTCTCGAGCGCGAAATTGCCGAACTCGACGAGGTTCGATCGGATCTGAAGGATCTCGGGAGCGAAGTCTCCCAGCCTCTCATGGAGATCAAGGACGAACTCGGCTCTGTTCCTGGCGAGTTGAAGCCGCTCGAATGGACCGGACCCGTAGCTGCCTCGGGTCCCACTCCGGATGATTCGGCTCGCGATTTCAATCGGA
>JAOUMT010000313.1 GCA_029881355.1 Acidimicrobiia bacterium
TTCGCCCGATCGTCGCCATGCTGCCTTTGTCGCGATACGCGAACGGTGGCACCGTGGAGTCGTTGAGTCTCGCTTTGATGACGTCTCCGGCGTACTTTCCGGCTTGAATCGCCGCCGGGGCGACCCCTGGCACCAGTTCGCCGTGAGATTCTGCGTGGGCGAGGTCGCCGAGCACGAATACTTCCGGATGTCCAGGAATGGTGAGATCGTCGCCGACGACGACCCGGCCCGCTCTATCGAGACCATCGGGGCCAACGATCTGCGCCCCGAGGTCTGACCCCTTGACGCCCGCTGCCCATACCGCCAGGTGGGTGGGAATGGTTTCGATTTGAGAGCCGTCGGTGACCGTCACGGCTTCCGTCGTTATGTCGGTGGCCTGCCATCCAGTTCGGACTTCTACGCCCAGGTCCTCCAGCTGTTTGGCCGCCTTGACGGGCAGCTCGCCGGAGAAGGTTGGCAACACTTGGGGGCCCGCCTCCACCAGGATGACCCTGGCCGCCCCCGGGTCAATCGAACGGAAGTCTCTTCTGAGCGTATCGCGGGCCATTTCTGCGATGGTTCCGGCCATTTCGGCGCCCGTGGGCCCTCCACCGACTACGACGAAGGCCAGATTGGCGGCGCTGTTGGTGCGTTCGGCGAGTTCGAATGCTTCGAGTATCGATGCCCTTATGCCGGTGGCGTCTTTCAGCGTTTTCAGTCCTGGTGCGGCGGTTTCCCACTCGTCGTGTCCGAAGTAGTGGTGCGTTGCGCCGGTGGCGACGATGAGGGTGTCGTAGGGGATCAACCCGGTCGTGGTGACGACCAGTCGCTCTTTCAGATCGACGTTCGTTACGGTATCGAGGATGACCCGGGCGTTCGATTGGTGTCGAAGGATGTACCGGATTGGGGAGGCAATGTCAGCGGGGGAGAGGCCGCCGGTGGCGACCTGATACAAGAGGGGTTGGAACAGGTGGTAGTTGGCTCGATCGATAATCGTGATATCGACCGAGGCACGTTTGAGTCGTTTCGCAGCGTTGAGCCCGGCGAATCCGGCTCCGACGATCACGACCCGATGCGTCAATCAAACCACCGAATTTTGACCCAGGCACGCTCGTGGCAGGACGGACACAGCATCCAGCGGTTGTATTTCTTGGCCGGGATCCAGATCGAGAACCAGCCGATCCTCGCAAGGGTGTCGAGCAGTTCGCTCTGGTTGGTGACTTCACATCGAGAACACTCAACAGTGATGCCGTGCCGATCAGAGGCTGAGAATAAGGAATCCTTGCCATCAGCATTCGACCGGTTAGAAGCTGCGGGGGAATCGAACAAGGCTCTCTTGCCGTCGGTCACAGTCTGCCTCGAATGGTCTGGACGAGTTCGCGGTAGGCGACCGCCGGCTTGGAGCGGGGGGCATAGGTGAGCACAGACTTCCCGAATCCGGGAGCTTCGGCGACCCGTACCGACTTCGGGATCGGAGGTTCGAGAAGTTCCAGTTTGTGGTCAGCGGTGATTGATTCGACCACCTGGTGCGACAGGTTCGTTCTAGCGTCGAACATCGTCGCGATGCCTCCGAGGATCTGAAGGTCGCTGTTCGTGTAGCTGCGGACGTCGTCGATCGTCTCGAGCAGTTGACCAACGCCGCGTTGTGACAATGTCTCTGCTTGAAACGGGATCGCTACATAGTCGGCAGCGGTCAGGCCATTGATGGTGAGGATGCCGAGTGACGGCCCGCAGTCAATGATGATCAGGTCGTAATCGCCTTCAACTTTCTTGAGGGCTTTGGCGAGGGCGAACTCGCGACCAGTCTTGGTCATCAGATGTATCTCTGCACCTGCCAGGTCGATGTTCGAAGGAGCCAAATTGAACGAACCGGCGTCGACAACCACGTCTGCCAGGTCGGTGCGCTTCACAAACACATCGTGGATCGATTCCGGCAGAGCCTCCGGGTCGATGCCGCAAGCGTAGGTCAAGCTGGCCTGAGGATCGAGGTCGATTGCCAGAACCGATTGTCCGACTTCCGCCATGCCTTCGGCAAGCGCATGAACGGTCGTGGTCTTGGCCACGCCGCCCTTCTGGTTTGCCAACGCGATGATCGCCATGAGCCGATTCTAGGCCGCCCATACGCATGCGCGATCCCGCCTAAAGTGGCTGGATGGACTGGAATCCTGACCTGTACGAGCAGTTCCGACGGTATCGGGAGCGGCCCGCCA
>JAOUMT010000314.1 GCA_029881355.1 Acidimicrobiia bacterium
ACGAATTCTTTTCTCCACGGTCGTATCCGAAGGGGATGTCGTGCCCAACAACACCCACTTCGACACAACCAGAGCCAACGTCGAGTTCCAGGGGGCCGAGGCGCGAGATTTGGTGATCGCCGAGGGCAGGGATCCGGGACTAATCCATCCGTTCAAAGGCAACATGGACGTCGAGGCGCTGGTGGCCACCATCGAAGAGGTTGGGGTTGAACGAATCCCCCTGGTGATGGTCACAGTGACCAACAATTCGGGCGGCGGCCAGCCGGTATCGATGGCCAATCTGCGGGCGGTCCGAGAGGTGTGTGACCAATACGGAATCCCGTTTTTCCTCGATGCGTGCCGATTCGCCGAGAACTCATGGTTCATCAAGATCCGAGAGGAGGGTTACGCCGATAAGACGCCCCGTGAAATTGCCCACGAGATGTTCTCCCTGGTTGACGGCTGCACGATGTCGGCCAAAAAGGACGGCATGTCGAACATTGGCGGCTTTCTCGCAATGAACGACCCCGAACTGGCCTTGTCCTGTCGAAACCTGCTCATCCTTACCGAGGGCTTCCCGACCTATGGCGGGTTGGCCGGGTATGACCTCGAAGCCATCGCGCAAGGGCTCAACGAGGCGCTCGAGGAGAGCTATCTCGCCTATCGGATACGTTCAACCGAATACCTGGCGGAGAAGGTTTCCAAAGCCGGTCTGCCCATTGTCCTGCCCGCCGGTGGTCATGCCGTGTACCTCGACGCGGCCGCCCTCCTGCCGCACATCCCGCCCAGCCATTATCCCGCCCAAGCGCTTGCGGCCGAGCTCTATCTCGATGGTGGGGTGCGTGGCGTTGAAATCGGATCAGTCATGTTCGGCAAGCCCCAGCCCGATGGCTCCGAGATTCCCGCGGCCATGGAACTGGTCCGCCTGGCTGTGCCGCGACGGACCTACACCCAAAGCCATATTGACTACGTCGGCGAAGTCATGATCGATGTTGCCGAACGAGCTTCAGACCTCAGGGGGTTTCGGATCACCGAACAAGCCCCGTGGCTGCGCCACTTCACGGCCCGATTTGAGCCGATCTGAGACGAAGGCATGGCGTAGGCCTGGAGCGGCTAGCTGGTCTGAACCGATTTGACCCTGAAGGCGAAGTCTCCTCGGCCACCACGGACCATTCGGTAGGAGACCTGGTCGCCAGGCGCAGGCACTTCGTCCCCCCGTCCAATCATGGTCTGATGGAAGAAGACCTCAGCCTGGTGTCGGTCGGGAAGGATGAAGCCGTAGCCCGAATCATTGTCGAGCCATACCACTACACCGCTGAGTCGGCGGCTTCGCTTGAGGAAGGGAAACAGGCCGATCCTGCCGAAGGACACGACCACGACCAGGAAGCCGGCCAGCAGCGCCGCGGACGGTCCGAGTGCTTCGAACGTCTCGAGGCTGACGCGGCCGAGAACGACCAGGGTGCGGTGGATCGGTCTTTGCTCGGCAATGTTGATCGTCGAGCCTGATTGAAAGTCGACCAGTTCGGCTACCAAACTACCCTTTCGCTCTGCGCTTCCCTGGCCTCCGATCACGCCCGGAACGGCCTGGTTGGCCGGCGGCCGGGCCGGAGCGTCGACGACCGGCAGCGTCGGAAGAGGCTCGCTGGCGTCGTTCACCGCCGGCGGCGCGGAGTCGGCGACTGGCTGCGCAGGCGATGCCGGGGCCGAAGTGATCGTAATCGTGACCGTTGAACTCGCGAACCCGCCCCACCCGTCGGTGACCGAGTAGGTGAAGAATTCGGTGTAACTGGTACCGCTCTTGGGCGTGTAGCTGAACCGCCCGTCGCCCTGATCCACCAAGATTCCCTGGGTGATGGTCGCGTCGCCGTAGGACGTCAGAGTGATTTCATCGCCGTCGGGGTCCGCGTCGTTGGCCAGCACGTCGATCGAAATGGTGGTGACATCGTCACCTGCGATGTCATCGGGGAGAGCCGTGGGGTTTTGATTGCTGACGACAGGCGGTGTAATGGTCCAGGTGAACGTATCGGTGGCCGACGCAACGGGGGTTCCGTCGTCGGTGACCGTCACGGTGACGGCGTATGAACCAGACGCAACATAGGTGACGGTCCCGGTGATGAGTCCCGTGTTGGGGTTGATGGTGAGGCCGGGGGGGAGTCCAGCTGCGGTGTAGGTGAGTGTGTCGGTTGGGTCGGGGTCCGATGCTGCT
>JAOUMT010000315.1 GCA_029881355.1 Acidimicrobiia bacterium
GAGTCCGCCTGGTGGCGTTCCCCACGGATCCATTTGTTCATACAGTGCGTCGGGTCCGCGGGTCAGGACCAACGCCCCACCGGCGGTCTCGGCCCACCTACGCAAGTCGCCAGCCCCGTCGCTATCGGCACCGGCTGCTTTGATCTCGCCCACGCCCAGCCCGGCCTGGTATCGCCACCCGTTCGGGAGACGCGTGATCGCTTCGCGCGTCCTGGCCGGAGGCACTCGCAGGGACCACCCGACGGCCCCTACGGGCTCGGGATCCCAGGACCAGCCCGGAGTAACGGTTCCCTCCAACACGGCAACCTGCCCTTCGACTTCTGCGGGTGTCCCACCGAGGAACACTCTGGCCGTGCCATCGGATTCGACAACCGCCGCAGGACGGTAGGCCGTGGCCAGCGCCCGATCTCCATCGTCCACCGTGACGGTGACCGTCTCGGCTGGTCGCGGCCACAGCTTCAAACAAGTCTGGGCGATGACGCCGAGCGCTCCGAAAGAACCAACTGCCAGCCGGGGGAGGTCGAATCCTGTGACGTTCTTCACGACGCGCCCGCCTGCCCGTATTCGACGACCGTCACCCGTCACCATGTCGACCTCGAGGACCCGATCGCGGGTCGGACCGAATCGCAAGCGACGCCATCCGCTGACTCCGGCCGCCATCACACCTCCGACGGTGGCAGAACCGGAAACCTCTGGCAGGACGGCCGTCTGTCCTCGTTGGTTGAGACGCTCCTCCAGATCGACGACGCGCGTACCCGCCTCAACGGTGACGGTGAAGTCATCAGGCTGCCAATCAATCAACCGGTTGAGCAGGCCCGTGTACACAACCAGATCGGGTGAGATGCGGCCACCCAACCCCTGGTGGGTTCCGCCACCCCAAACCAAAGCAGACATTCCCAATTCGCTCGCCTGATCGAGAATCTGCTCGAGATCGTCGATGGAGGCCGGAGCCACGACCACATCGGCGCCAGGAAGACCCTCGACCTCGGGAACATCAAAAGATGCGAACGGCGCAGGGTTACTCATATCCATACGCCGGTCGGAACGGGCCGACCGAGATCCACACATCGTGACCCGGCCGGCAATACCTTCTCGGGGTTGAACAGACCGGTCGGATCGAAGGCTTCGCGTAATCTGGCCTGGGCGTCGAGGTCGGCTTCGTTGTACAGCAGCGGCATGAGGTCACGCTTCTCGATGCCGATCCCGTGTTCGCCCGACAAGGCACCACCGGCTTCGACGCAGACTTTCACCACTTCCTCCATGGCGGCGTGCACCACTTCGAGTTGGCCGTCGACGGAAGCGTCGAACGTCACCAGGGGATGAAGGTTGCCATCGCCGGCGTGGAACACGTTGAGCATGTTCACGTTGTGCCGCTCGGCAATCTCATACACCTTGTTGACCGTTTCCACCAGCCGGGTCCGCGGGACAACGGTGTCATGCAGGTAGTAGTCGGGGGCGAGTTGGGCGACCGCCCCGAAGGCCGATTTGCGGCCCAACCACCACTTGGCGCGTTCGACCTCGTCGCCGGCCACCCTAAGCATCGTGCAGGCGTTCTCGGCGGCGACCTCGGCAACCAGCAAGGCCTCGGCTTCAACTGCGGCCGGATGCCCCGCCACCTCGGCAAGTAGCACGGCGCCTGCATCAGTTGGGAAGCCGGCACCGACAAAGTTTTCAACCGCCTGGGTCATCCTCTGGTCCATGATTTCCAGAGCAGCGGGAACGATCCCCCTGGCGACAACCCCTGACGCAGTAGCCACCGCGTCCTCCATCGTGTCGAAGGCCGCCAGGATGGTTCGAACCGCAGGAGGATTCGGCGTCAGTTTCACCAATGCCCGGGTGATGACGCCGAGCAAGCCTTCCGAACCGACGACGACCGATCGCAGGTCGAGGCCAATCGGGTCTGGGGCCGGTCCTCCCAACACGACGATTTCACCATTGGCGGTGACGAGTTCCACCGCCAGCACATGCGAAGTTGTAGTGCCTTCCGCCAAGCAATGGGGGCCACCCGAGTTGTTGGCGACGTTCCCACCGATGGTGCACGCCGACTGAGACGATGGGTCGGGTGCGAAGTGGTAACCGGCGGGGCGGGTCATTTTGGACAGATCAAGGTTGATCACGCCCGGTCCCACCCAGGCGGTGTGATTGTCGAGGTCGATGTCGACATCCGTCATCCTCGTGAG
>JAOUMT010000127.1 GCA_029881355.1 Acidimicrobiia bacterium
ACCCGAAAAACATCATGGAAGTTCACGAGATGGTCATCGACACGGTCGGCGGTATCCGGATCGGACTCCCCTACTGCACCCTGTGCGGGTCAGCTCAGGCCTACGACCTGGAGTCGGTTCCCGTCGACGTCGACCCCCCGGTGTTGCGGACCTCCGGGCTGCTGGTTCGATCCAACAAGCTCATGTTTGACCTCCACACCTGGTCGGCCATCGACACGTTCACCGGCGTGGCGGTCTCCGGTCCCCTCCACGACGCTGGAGTCAAACTGACCCAACTCAGCGTCGTCGTATCCACATGGGCCGATTGGAAGGCTGCTTACCCAACGACGACGATCGTGGCCGAAGATGGCGGAGTGGGGCGGACCTACGAACTCGATCCGCTGGGCGCTCGTGATGCCAACGGGCCGATTTTCCCAATCGGCGCCGTGGACGATCGGCTCCCGGTCCAGGCGAAGGTGCTCGGCGTCGAGACTGCCGACGGGTCGTACGTGGCTTTTCCAACCGTCGACCTGCGCGAACAGATGGCCGCCGGTGAGCCAGTCCGTTTCGCTGATATCGAGGTGGTTGCCGAAGCCGGAGGTTTCCGGGCCTTCCAAAACGACGTCGAAGTCGTTAGCCATGAATCGTTCTGGTTTGCCTGGTCACAGTTCCATCCCGATACAGGCCTGTGGCAACGTGGCCTGGAAGGCGAATGACCTACTTGGCGGCGAAGATGTGGACCGTCCAAAGCAGTCCGGTTTCGTCGATCCAGGCGCCGATGCCTACATGGGTGAAGCCGCCGTTGGTGATGTTGGCGAGATGACCCGTCGATCCCGTGAACACCCCATAGAGCATTTGGGCGGTGCCGCCGGAGCCGACGTTCTCGGCGCTGATCGTCCAGCTGCTGTCGATGCCGCCCATGCCGCTGTGGGAGATCGACCCGGCCAACGCCATCTGCTCAGCCCACCATCTCGCATAGCCGTCAAGGCCACCGTCGCGTGAGAGCGCCCCTACCCCGGCCGAAGACCGGGTGCCGTTGATGAGCGATAAAAAGGTCGACTCGTCACCGGCGGATACATAGCCCCCGGGGGGCGCGGTGGTCGTCGTGGTGGTCGCCGGAACCGTCGTGGTCGGGGTGGCTGTGGATGGGACGGTCGTCGTGGTGGTTGAACCATCTGACGGAGGCGGCGAGGTAGATGCGATTGCCGGGTCCGAAGATTCCGTCGGAGCATCCTCAGGCGTGGCAACCGGGGCCGTTTCGGACTCGGCGCTCTCCTGATTCTCGAGGCCGATCGGCCCCTGAAGTTGATGCAGCCGGCTGTCGGCTATCGCCAGCAAGGCGTCCGGGTCTTCGGTAGTCGCCAGTCCGCCGATGGACCGCCAGTCACGAGTCGTTACCGGAGCGATCGGGATCGCGGCAAGGGCAGCCACCACATAATCGGAAGAAATGAAGGCTTCGGGCCGTACGTTGCTGAGCACGGCGACATGGCTCGCTACCTGGTGTTTGGCAACGACATTCTGAGATTTCGGGGCAGCTTCAACGCCACGAGTGGCGAAACTGACGGCACCGACGGCTGCGATCAGAACGGCCAGCAGGGTTCCGCGCAGCGCTGCGCCACCGAGGAGAGGTTTCATCAAGCAAGCTTCTCTACTAGGGGTTCAGATCACCCTAGACATACCCGTGTTACTGAACCCCATTCACGGCCGGCTATTTTGTGACTATGCGTGAAAAGTTGTCGCGGCTGGTGTCGCCACCGATCGTGTCAGATCTGGTTCGATCAATGCGGTTGGCAGGAGGGGCAGTGCCAGATCTTGCGGGCGGCCGCGGCGCTGAGACGTATCGGCGTTCCGCACCGATGGCACGGTAGGTCTTCACGCTGGTATGCGTAGACGCCTTCTTCTCTGGTGAGGCCCACTCGGGATCGGACCCCGATGTCGTGAGGTTTGACGGTGAGGATGTCGCCGAGTTCAACCCCTCGACGTAACTCCGTAACCGCCAGCTTCCACAGCGACCTCGCTTCATCGGCGGTCACTTCGTTGGCCGGCCGGGCCGGGTGGATTCCGGCCAGGAACAGCAACTCGGCTCTGTACACGTTGCCGATGCCGGCAATCACCGATTGGTCGAGCAGGGCAGCGCCGACCGGGACCCGCTTGCGGCCGAGACGCTCGACAAACTGGTGGCCGCGTCGTGGCATCGAAATCGGATCCGGTCCAAGGACGCCCCGGATGGCCTGCTCTTCGCCGGGCGTGATGACGTCACACACCATTGGGCCGGCCAGGAACACCGAGGCCGCGCTGGATTCGAGGACGAGCCGGGTGGCCGGGGTCGGGGTGGGGGCAGGCCCACGATGGATCTGGAACTTTCCGATCAAGCCCAGATGGACATGCAGTCCCAGGTCGCCCTCCCACCGGTAGAACAAGTGTTTGCCGTGAGCTTCAAGACTCTCCAGAGCGCGACCGTCGAGAAGCGCGGCCCCTTCCCGGAAACGGCCTTGAGGAGACCGGGCACGGATCGGCTGATCGAGACCGAGAGCCGCCGTCTGGAGGCGCACGTTGCGATGGGTGACGTGGCCTTCGGGCATGGTCGACCACTTTACCGTGGCGATGGACTACCAGGTAACGACGGCCGAAACGGGCCGATGGTCGGAACCTTCCACGTGGGCGACAGACGATTCAACGATTCCCAAACCCGATGACACGAAAACGTGGTCGATACGGAGGCAGAGCAGCGAGCCATAGCCATGCCACGAGCACGCCGGGACGATGCCGTAGCCGGCCGGTTGCAGCTCGAGCTCAGACCGGATGCGCTGGAAAGCCGACGAGTACACCGTCGTACTGAGATCACCCATCAAAACAACATCGTCCCTTTCGGCGGCGATGCGGGTCTCGATCACCTCCAGAAGAGCGTCCCGTCGGTCACGACCGGTGTGATTCTCCGGTGACGGCAGATGGGCCAGGTAGACCACCACCAGCTTGTCGGGAGCAAGTTCCAGGACCGCTCGGATGAATGTGCCGGATCCCCCGTCGTCGTAATACTCGGCGTCGGCTATCTCGAACCGTGAGACCAGCCCAACCTCGGTTCCAGCGGCGGTGCAGTCACAGGCCGACAGATAGGTGTACCCGACCCCCAGGTTGCTCGCGACGGTATCGAGCTTGGCCCTGGTGATCTCCTGGAGTCCGATCACATCCGCCTGATCCAAGCGGGGGGCTTCGTCACGGGTGAAGAGGGCGTTGTAGGTCGTCACTTTGAACGTGTTCGCCGTCGGCGGAACGGTGCCCGGATCGCTCCAGGGAGAAAGGAGCAGGGCGATGAGCACCATCGCCGACACGGTGCCACCGACGGCCCGGACGAGGAGTTGGCGTTGGCGTTCGGTCGCCAACGCCCCGACGTGGAGGATCAAGCTGAGAACGAACACCTGCGGCGACAGGCTCACGATCTGTTCGGTGGCCGACGAGGAGATAACCAGCGACGCCACCAGCACAGTCTGGACGAGCAGCGCCAACCCGGATAGCACTTGACCCATCCCGCCCTTGTGATTCCACAGCTCGCGGCTCATGGTCACCAGGTCACGTACCAGCTCATTTCGGGACTGCCAGTCCCGTAGCATCTGCATCGACAGCAAGCTACAAGATCGGAAACCGCATGCCGTTGAGGGAACGCCGAAGTACCGGTCGTCGTTACCTCGCCATGAGACCCATCTTGCTCGTCGCCTTGATTTTCGGTGCTTGCCAGTCACCGACCGTGGACATCACCACGCTTGTCGCACCTGCCTCGACCACCGTCGAGACAACGAGCACTTCGACCCCGATCCCGATTCCGTCGACGTCCACCACGTTGCTGGTCATCGACCAAACGTCGCTCTATCCATACCAGTCGGCAGCCGCGATAGCCGAGGCGCTCGGCACACCGCTCAACCGCTCAGAGGACTTCGATTGGGGATTGGATTACGTGAAGTGGGTCGTGGGATGGGACGAAGCCGTCTCCTACGACGGGACGGACGGCACCGACCAGTGGGGCACCTTCTATCGATCGAGCCAGGACGACACCATCTACGTCCTCATGGGAATCCTGGGCTACACCCCCCAGAAAGAGACAGTGGTCGGCATTCATCAGGCAACCACGTTCTTCGACGCCGACGGCTACGACCTCATCGTTGAGCTACGCAAACTCGCCGACGGCTGGGCCCTGGACCTGACCCCTCCCCCGCTCGACAGCCTCGATCTGCCGCCAGGCACGGTCGGCGAGGTGTTGGTGCAGTTCGAATCCGCCTCCTATGAAAGCGAACTGGCCGCCGGAACTACCACCATCAGGATGCGCGACGAACCGCACACCTGGGGGATCGTCCAGATCGCCTACCGCGATCAGACCGGCCACGCCGTGGGCTGGCATGCGATGGTCTTCGACCCCGCCGGTACCCCTTAACGATTACTGGCGGGCTTGGGGACCCGCCAGTAATCCGTATCGTTGGTCTTGCTATCTGGTGGCTCGGTGACGCCCACGACGACGCTGCCAGAAGTAGGCACCGATGAGTAGTGGGGCGATCGCCACTGACAACCTGTCCTCGTCACAGTGACCGGGACCAATGTCGCCTTCGTTGTAGGCCGCCAGCGTTGAGGCGTACGCCCGCACGTCCTTGCCAAGCTTGCCCTTGAGGCTGCCGTCTGGCGGATTGTTTGCGAAGAAGTCCTCACCGTGGGCGAGGGCCGCATCGACGGCCGGGGTAGTACCGGCTCCGTTGAGCACGTTCAGCTTGGCGGCGATCCACTGGTGGGCCAACTGGTAATAGGCGTCCCCACCTTTCGGCGCCGTCCACATGACGTCGAACCAGGTCTTATCCGTACCGAAGAACTGTTCACTGGCTCCTTCTACGGTCCCATCCCCGTCGACGTCACCCAACAGCAACCAGGTGTCGTCTGCGGGTGCTCCGCCCCAGAAGGCCGTGTTATGGGTCTTCCAGTACCCCTGGGTCAACGTGCAGCCGAAATCGCAGGCCACCAGGACCGGCACCTCACGACCTGCCGTATCGAGCTGAGTACCGAGCGAACCGTCGTCGTTGACGTACACTGCGGCGTCATTGATGATCAGGTTCTCACCACACTCGAGGAGCGCATCAGGTGTATGGCCAGGATCTGATGACAACAGCGTCGAGACAGTAATCACCTTCGGCGACTCGCCAACGGTGGCCGTCCCGATCTGGGACTCCGTCCCGCCATTGAAGGTGTCGGTAACGATCACCGAGTCGTTTACCAGCGTGGTCGGAGCACCGAACACAACATCCTTCGTGCCGGTGAAGGCCGTCATCGGCGCCTGCGTCAACGTGGCCGTTGCCGTGTTGACACCATCGTCGGCCGTGGCGTATCCGTAGGTGCACTCCAAGCTCCCCTCGGCAGGCACCTGAACGCCAGTGGACTGAGGACCGTCCTGGACGGGATCACAGTCAACCGAGAGTGCGATTGGTAGTTCGCCGGTTGGCGTGAACTCGTCAGTCACGTCGACCATTGCCATCGACGGAGACGGGTTCGTGATCGTTATCACCCCGTCCACCCGGTGATCTGAATCCAGATAGGGGATGTCCGCCAACGAAACCGTGACCTTCCAATCGAGCAGGTACGACTGACCGAACGCCAACATCAGACCATCGGGTCCAATGCTCACTCCATTCGCATCGACCGCGTCCTTGACGATCTTCCAGTCATACGTCCTGGTGTAGGTCGTGACGGCTGTCTTCGAGACGTCCAATGCGTAACAGTTGAGCGTTACGGTCGCATCATCGTCCGCGCCGGTTTCGTCGATCGTCGCGGTGTTGACGATCGTGTCGGTGTAGACACCGTTGGTGTACAGCGTGAGGTCGGTCGGGCATGTGAATTCCCGGTCGTACTCCAACGTGTCGCTCGTCGCGATCGGACCCCACGTCTCGTCGTCGGTGGGGTCAGCAGTGGCGTAGTCGTCGGTGACGTTCACTTCGTCGTACCCGACGATCAAGCTTGACCAGTTGATATCGACCGTGGCCGACACGTCCACATCATTCTCGGTTGTGACCGTGGCCGTGTTCTCCTCGGCGTCGTCATCCGAAGGACTGGCCGTGTAGTCACAGGTGGCTGTCGTGTCTGCCGGGATCTCCAGCGAGTCACCGGTCAGCGTTCCACCAGTACAACCGTCGATAGTCGCATCAGTGAGGTCGTCGAGTTGGTCGGCGATCGTGACGGTCATCGACTCCGTCGGATGCGGGTTGGTGACTTTGATCTCACCGGTGACCTCGAAGTTCTCATAGGTCACCGTTTCGGTCAGTTTGATCTCGTAGTCGTGCGTGACCGACTGACCGGCGAACAGGTCGTAGGTTTCGTCGAAGTCCTTCTCAATGCCCCATTCGTGACGTTCGTCCGAACTCCCGTCGGCAGTCTTCGAAACAACGGGGATGTAGCAAGTTACGTCGACGGTCGCCGTGGCCGGCGTTCCGAACTTCACGTCCTGTTCGTCGGTTAGGGTCGCCGTGTTGTCGACGGAGTACGTATACGTGCCGTCGAGCCCATACTCGGTAACGTCGGTCGAACAGCCGTACTCTGACGAGGTTTCGATCATGTCGTCGCCTGTGAACGGACCGTACGTACTCGTTCCGTCCTGGTCGTTTTCGTCGACGACACCGACCTCTTGAACACCAGTATTTACCGTCGAGTAGGTGAAGTTCTCGGTTGCTTCGTAGTCGATGCCGTTCAACGTCGCCGTGACTTTATTGGATGTTGCGTTGCGGTCGGGATCAGCGACGTCCGTGTAGGTGCAGCTGAGCTCACCACCATCTTTCGGAATGGTGTAAAGACCAAGCGCCGGAACGATGTTGCAGCTCAACGTTACGTCTGTGCCATCTGAGAGGGTGTCAACCACCCGGACGACCAGATCGTCTTCCGGATTGGGGTTCCCAACTGTCACCGTTCCCGACACCTTGCCCGGTCCGTCCTCCTGGGTCAGCGTGACGTCGATGTCGTAGTCGTGTACGACGCTGTCACCTGCGAAGAGGTGGTACTCGCCGTCGTCGCCCTTGTCGATCTCCCATGTGTTACCGATGTCATAGGTTCCCGACACCGTCTTCGACACCTGCGGTTGATAGCAGTTGACAAAGACGTCAGCGTCATCACTCCCACTGGTCGCCGTGGTGTTGGTGACGAAAGTGGCCTCGTTGTTGTTCTGGCCTTCATCATCGTCGCAAGTAAACGTGTCGTCATAGGTCCAAGAGGTGCCGCTTCCGACGTTCAGCCACTCTTCTCCATTCGTATCGCTTACGTCAACCGATCCGTCGATGACCGTCGGATCGACGGCCGAAAACAAGACGTCCTTACTGCCGAAGTAATCCTTGGTGCCCCCAGCGATGTTGATATTCGCCTTTGCGGTGTTCACACCATCGACGGCTGCACTAGCGACTGCCTGGTCGTAAGTGCAGTTCAGGGTTGCGCCAGCCGCCAAGACGTACGGGAACGTAACCGGGCAGGAAAGACTCACCGGGATGTCCGGGCCACCGAAATTGAGAACATCGGTCACGGAGTTGATCGTCGCGGGAATCGCCACCGGGATCACTTGACCCGGTCCGGTCGGATTCTTGACGGTCACGGTGCCTGCAACCTTGACGTTCGAAGTCTGCGCAGCGCCCTTCGTGACCGTGACCTTCCAGGTCACGTCTTCGGAATCGCCGGTGAACATATCGAGCGTCTGCGCATCTGCGAATGCCGCGCTGTCCGTAACGCCCGCTCCCTTCGCGACGAGCTTTTCGATCGTCCAAACATGTGACTGTGTGAAGCTGGGATTGGCAGTTTTCGTAACGCTGACGACGGGTAGCAGCCTGGTGTTCCACTCCTCGAACCCGGCGGTGACGTTCCAGTTGTAGGGCTCGAAGCGGGCGCGGTCCGCTGAGTCCGAAAGCAATGAAGGGTTGAACCCGCCCTTTTCGGTCCAGAAGTACAGCCACTGGTCGCACGCCGGATTGCCGTAATTGCAGTTGGCCGGGAACACGTCATTCGGAATCAGAACGGTGATGTCGGCGTTACCGGATCCAGACTCGCCGATCCCGGTGCCACCACACGAGGGGGCCCCGGTGCGCTGCGATGACATGAGAATCGGGATGTCGAGGTCATAGATCTTGACGGCTTTGGTGGGGTCGTCATTGTTGAAGCTGTCCAACGAGGTATCGAATCCCTTGAGGTCTTTCTGGGCATCAACGAACAGCTTGATATCGTCGATAGACATACATTTGTCGTTGCCAGAGTCATTGGCATCCAGCACGAACTCTCGGTAGAGCTGACCATCGAACGTTGTTTCTGGGATGGCGGCCACCAACAGGGGAATCGTCCGCCCGCCACCAAAGAACGAATCGT
>JAOUMT010000128.1 GCA_029881355.1 Acidimicrobiia bacterium
AAAGCCGCTCCTCCTCCTTCGGTGCCCGATAATCAGGAGTTTTCGATCATCAAGATCATTCCTGCCAAACACGATGAAACCGACGATTCCGAGACTTCTGAAGAGCTGGACCCTGTCCAAACCGACCAGCCTCCCGCAGCGGTCCTCGGAGAGCCGGACGATTTGGTAGCCCCAGATTCGGAAGATGCCGATTCTGAGGTGCCAGGGCCGGGTGAAGCGACGGTGGAAACTCCACAGATTGACCACGCTCCGGAACCGGCTGCTGAGGAATCGGAAGACACCGGTGACGATGCCCTCGGTGGCCTGTTCGCCGCGCTGCGAGAGACCGCCGAGATACCGGTCGTAGCCGCTGCAAGGGCCGGTGCTCCCGATGGGGATGTTGCGGCAACCGAAGCGCCGGAACCGGCCGTGCCGTCTGAATTGACCCCGGTGGTTGAACCGGAAGGCGTCCCCCGTTCGGCGGTGGCGATCGAAGCGCCGGGGGACGCCCTCGAACTGCGCGATCATCTCCTTCTGCCGATCATGAATCGGGTGCTCCGCGATATCAAGCGGCAACTCACCGAAGCTCAGAATGTTGCACTCGAGCAGATGCGGGTGGCCGAGGACGAGTGGGCACCAGATGTGGCCGAACTCACCGAGCGGGTCCACGGCGACCTGACCATTGTCGCCCAGGAGTCGTTCGCGGCGGGCTATGAGGCCGCTGAGTCGATGACTGGCAAGAGCGCCGGTCGACCTAAGTCCCGCAAGGCGGACATTCCCAATGTGAGTGGCGAGTTCGCAGAAGCCATCGCCGCCGACCTGGTGATCGCCGCGTCCAAAGGAGACGGACCGCGAGCTGCAGCCTCGGCGGTAAGCCGGGCTTATCGAGCCTGGCGCACCGATACAGCCGAACGGCGAGTGCGTTCCATCGCCAGGGCCGCCTATCACCGGGGGATCGCCCGAGCCCTGGTGACCACCGATGCTTCGTCGATGGTCTGGGCAGTGGCGGGACGTGGATGTGTCGAATGTCGAACCATTGCGGAGGCGGGACCGGTCGCTCCCGACGTCGGATTTGCCGGCGGAATCGTGCCGCCGTTGCACAAAGATTGCTCTTGCACGGTCGTACTTGGCGCATGAGTTCTGAATCGCCATAGAATGGCGATTCATGATTTCTAACGCTCCTCCCCAGAACGCAACGCCCCGACGGGCAAACCTGATCGTTATCGCGGTGGTGTTGTTCGTCGCCTACGAGGTGCTGCGGCGGTCCGCCACGTTCTGGACCGACTATCTGTGGTTCGAGTCGGTCAACCTTACGTCGGTGTGGTGGACACTCAATGGGAGTCGCCTGATCCTCGGGGCCATCGGCTTCGTTCTGTCGTTCTTGATTCTCTACTCGAACCTGTATGCCGCCGAGCGAATCTCGCCGCGGTTTGATCTGCTGGTCATCGACGGACAGGACGAGATGGTCGAGCGGTTCAACGATTGGCTCGAACCACGGCTCCGTCGGATTCTGCTGATCGTGGCAGCCGTGTTTGCTCTTCTGAGCGCCGGCACGACGATGGACTGGGCGCTTCCGGCCCTGCAGTTCCTCAACCCTTCGTCGTTCGGTCTGGTGGATCCGGTATTCGGAAATGACGTTTCCCTGTACGTGTTCCAGTTGCCGTTCATGCGGATGGTGAACGCTTGGCTGTTTACCCAGCTTGTCATCGCTTTGATTGTCGTGGCCGTCCTCCACTATCTCAATGGCGGAATCAAGTTGCTTCCCGACCGGCCACCCGAGGTTCGGCCCGGGGTGAAGTCGCACGTCAGCGTGATCATGGCGGCTCTCGCTTTCACCAAATCGTGGGGCTACTTGCTCGATTCCTACGACCTGCTCGATGCCCCAGGCGAGCCCTACCGCGGTGCCTTCTTCACCGATGTCAACGCCCAGATCCCCGCCAACCGACTTCTGGCGATCGTCGCGTTGGTAGCTGGTTTCATTTTCCTGGCCAACATCTGGCAGAAGCGCTGGCTGCTCCCGGCGGTGGCCGGCGGAGGCTGGTTGGTTGTGGCGCTGATCGTCGGGGTTGCCTATCCCCAGATCGTCGAACGCTTCCAGGTGTCGCCCAACTTCATCACCCAAGAGACCCCCTACGCGGAACGCCACATGGAGTTCACGAAGGTCGGCTTTGATCTCGCCGACATCGAGATTCTGGAGTTCCCGGCATCGAATTCTCTGACCGCCGACGACCTGCCGAAGAACCTTGACACCCTTGAAAACCTCCGGTTGTGGGACCCGGTAGTCCTGGCGTCTACTTACCGTTCTTCCCAGGAGCTGCGTCCCTATTACGAGTTCGACGACATTGATGTTGATCGGTACGAGCTTGATGGTCGCCTCACCCAGGTGGAACTGGGCGTGCGGGAGATGGTTGCCGATGAACAGTCGAGCGGATGGGTCAACGAGCACCTCGTGTTCACGCACGGATTTGGGGTGGTGATTTCGCCGGCAAACGACGTGACCGATCAGGGAAAGCCTGACTATCTCGTCAAGGACATTCCGCCGTTGTCGCTGGTCCCTGAGCTCGAAGTTGATGAGCCGCGCATCTACTTTGGTGAGCTGCTCGAGCCTGGTTCGTTTGTTTACGCCAACACTGACGAACGTGAGGTAGACCCGGATCCCGAATTCAGTTCATACGAAGGCGAAGGAGGGATCCGGCTGGGCGGCTTCTTCCGCCGGCTGGCATTTGCCTTACGATTCACCGACTTCAACACACTCATTTCGGGCCAGATCGACGGCGAGAGCCAGGTCATGATGCGGCGCAATATCCTCGACATGGTGGCGACCACAGCGCCGTTCCTGCGTACCGACTCCGACCCGTACATGGTGGTGGTGGACGGGAACTTGCAATGGGTCATTGATATGTACTCGGTTTCCGATTCGTTCCCGTATTCGCAGACTGCTTCGACCGGTCGCCTACCCGCAGTTTCCCGTGACTTCCCGGGGCTGCCGCTGCCGACCCGCTTCAACTACGTACGGAACTCGGTCAAAGCGGTCGTTGATGCCTACGAGGGCACCATGACGTTCTATGTCGTCGACGACGCGGACCCGATCATTCAGTCGTGGGTAGAGGTGTTCCCGGACATGTTCACCGACCAGGCGGATATGCCCGATGGCCTGCGAACCCATTTGCGGTATCCGGAGGACCTCTTCCGGGTTCAGTCCGACATGTACGAGCTCTATCACGTCGACGAAGTTCGCGAACTGCTCGAAAACTCCGATCCGTGGGCAGTGGCGACGGATCCGTCGACCTCCGAGCTTCAGGTCACCCGGTTCTTGTCGCAATTCACCCCCGGGGAGCAGGCCAACCAAGTCCGCACCATGCTGCCGTACTACCTTCTAATGAAGCTCCCGGGCGAAGACGAACTCTCCTTCTTGATCATGCAACCGTTCGTTCCCGAGAACAAGGAGAACATGATTTCGTTCCTGATCGCCAAGAGCGATCCGGACAGCTATGGCGAATTCATCGATTTCCGCCTGCCGCCCAACGAACAGTTCGACGGACCGGGGTTGATTGGCAAAGACATCAACCAGGACTCGGATTATTCAGCGTTACGAACCTTGCTCGGGCAGGAAGGCTCGACGATCATCCAGGGTCAGATGTTGGTCGTGCCCATCGAGGAGTCGATTCTGTTCGTGCAGCCGATCTACTTGCAGGGTGACGGCGAGAACACCATTCCCGAGTTCAAACGTGTGGCGATGGTCTACGACAACCGTATCGCCATCGGTGAAACGCTCGATCAGGCGCTGCAGCTCACCTTCCCCGGGTTCGCCGCCGGGGTGGATCTCGATCCGATCACCGACATCCCGGTCGGCGAGTTGCCGACCGAAGTTGCCGAGTTGGTTGCGGCGGCCGATGCAGCGCTCGATGAAGCGCAAAGGGCGCTGATCGCCGGTGATCTCGGGACGTACCAAGCGAAGGTCGACGAGGCTCGCGACCTGATCACTGAAGCCCTCGTCAAGCTGGCGGAGACCGCCACGCCTTAACAACACCCGAAAGCACGTAGTCGGATCCTGGCCCCGGCCGAGGCGGTCGTTGTGAAGGCGACAGTTGACGAGTTTCCTGCGCCGCCATCGATCGCGGGTGGTGCACTGCATCGGGTCCAAGACGCGGGTAGCGTCTTGATGATGAGCGACCATCAGCCCCGATATGTCCAGCCTGATTGGTTCACTCGCAGTGTCCTCAATCCTCTTGTGAAGATGCTTACTGGTCTCGGGATCGGCGTTTGGGGCTCGAGAGTCCTCGAAGTTAGGGGCCGGAAGAGCGGTGAGTGGCGTTCGGTTCCCGTGAATCTGCTCTCAGTGGATGGAGTGGAGTACCTGGTCGCCCCGCGCGGCAATACGCAGTGGGTGCGGAACCTCCGAGCAGCCGGGGAGGGCCGATTGAGGCTCGGTCGCGCCAGGGCCGGATTCACCGCCGCCGAACTGACCGATGATCAGAAACCGGAGATCCTGAGACCCTACCTGGAACGATGGAAGTGGGAGGTGGGTCAGTTCTTTCAAGGAGTGAGCGCCGATGCGACCGACGAGGAGCTGCTCAGTATCGCTCCTGATCACCCTGTTTTCCGGATTGAGCGCCTGCCTGCGGCGTCTTGATTAGTCGCCGATATTGCCGACTCCGGTCCGTTCCATATCTCCCCACTCGATGTCGCCGCGCCGCCAGAACAGGGATCGGAATCGCCACCAAACGGTGCGCTGGCGCGGTCCGAAGTTTTCGAGAACCGCCGTCAGCAGCAGTCGGGCCGCGTCGATGGGCGAGTTGAAATGCCCGTATCGTTCGTCGAGGTAGAGCGACGCCAATGAGTTGAGGATGGCGATCAGTAAGGCCACGAGTAGGAGGCCTATGACGAGCGCTGGTTCGATGTCGGACTGGATCAGCGTGATCGGCATGATGATCCATCCGGCCGCTTCGAGGATCGGGGCGATGAACTCGAATAGGAAGAACGCCGGCCAGGCAACCGTCCCGATGAATCCATAGCGCGGATTGAAGAGCATTTTGCGGTGGTCTTCGACAACCTGGCGAAGGCCACGGTGCCAGCGAATCCGCTGTTTCCGCAGGGGGGCGGCGGCTGCTGGAACCTCGGTCCAAACGACCGCGTTGGGCGCGTACACGATCCGATATTCGTTGCCGGCTTCTCGCTGGGATCGGTGGAGTCGCATCGTCAGCTCGAGGTCTTCGCCGAGGTGGTGTTGGGGGAAGCCGCCCGCTTGGATGACGGCGTCTTTCTTGAAAGCCCCGAAGGCGCCAGAGACGAGCAGCAGACCGTTCAGGAGAGACCATCCGGGCCGAGAGCCGAGAAAGGATCGTTGGTACTCGACCACCTGTGTCAGCTCGATAACCGATTTGGGAAGGGCAGATTCGGTCACCCGCCCCATCGAAACCTGGCATCCATTGAGGGGACGAATGTTGCCACCGACTGCCACGGTATGTCCGCGGTCTTGAACGAACGGCCGCATGATCCGGATCAGGGAGTCTTCCTCGAAGATCATGTCGGCGTCGGTAACCACGACATAGGGGAACGCCGAGGCGTTGATTCCTGCGTTGAGGGCGTCGCCTTTGCCGCCGTTCTCCTTGTCAACGACGGTCAATGGGATCGCCAGGCCGGACTTGTAGATGGCCCGGATGTTGGCGTGTTCCAGCTCGGGCCGAATCGGAAGGTCTACGCGGCGAAGCTGGAACGCTTCGATGAGCCGGTCAAGGGTGTCATCGGTCGATCCGTCATTGACGACGACAAGTTCGTATCGCGGGTACGACAAGATCGTGCGCGACCTAACGGACTCGACAATGCCGGCCGCCTCGTTGTATGCGGGCACAATGAGCGACACGGGAGGCGTCGAGGGCGACCGAAGCATATCCTCGACGCGTCCGTATTTCGCAGTTCGGGCGTCGCGAACCAGCGCGCGCGACGACAAGATGAGCATCAACGCGGTCTGGATCTCCATGGCGATGAAGAAGCCCAGAATGATGAGTGAGAGGGTGCGCATCAACCGGCCTCGTCGGATTGGCCGAAGTTCTCGTACAACAGGCCGAACCGGGCAGCCAGATCAGGTTCGTCGCCGTCGCGAGCGCCCCGCGCCATGAGTTGGGCACGCGCTGCGTCACCTGCGAATCGGTCTGTGTAGTTGAGCGCGTCAAACAACGCCTCGAGCCCGCCGTCGATGGTGGCGAGGGTTGCGGCGGCGTTCTGGCGGACCCACCAGGCCGGATCGGTCAACGCCTCTGCAAGGTAGGGGATAGAAGCCGGGCTGTTGTGATGAGCAAGCGCGGAGGCCACCTGGGCGCGGACTCGCCAGTCCGGATCCGCGATTTTGCCGAGGAGGGCATTGAGGACCCGGTCGCCCCACGGGTGACCAAGGGCAGCGGCGGCCCGGATTCGTAGTTGGGCGTCGACCCCGTCGAGGGCTGTGAGGAGGGCTGTTTCGGCTCGTTGGTCGCCGATCTGGCCGAGACAACGAACCACCGATGAGAGGTGGCGCGGTGCCGGGTCGAGCAGTGGTCCGGAGATCAGGACATAGTTGGACAATGTGGGAACTGCGGACGGGCCGAATCGGACGAGCGCATCGGCGAATCGTTCAGCGACCCATCGCTCCTCGCGCTCCAACGCCACAACGACGGGTTCGACGTCGTCTTCATGTTTGATGATGGATAGTCCGGCAGCGGCTTCAATCCGCACCTCGGGCGATGGGTCCCGCAAAGCTGCAACGAGGTGGGGTCGGGATTTTGGTGAGGCGATGACCGCGAGAGCCGCCACGGCGCGAAGTCGAGTGGAAATGCGTCGGGAGTTGGTGAGGTCGGCATGGAACCGGTCGATCATGTGTAGACGGTCGGCCAGTTCGATAAGAATGCGTTGTTCTTCGCCGGCGACGAGCGTAAAAAAGTCGATGAGCGTGTCATGGAAGGCCGGGTCGTCTGCCCATCCGTCGATGTCGCTGCTGGGTTCCATCGACCGGCTGACAATCTCCCCAAGTGTGGATATGTACACGGCATTCCGGAAGGCGGCCTTCCGTTCCCGGTAGTGGCGTGTCAACTTCAGCAGGAACAGGGTTGCCATGGAGATGATGGTGACTATGAGTAGGACCAGGACTACCCGGCTGAGCGGGGTCACTGGGTGGCGGCTCCTCCGTCGGGGTCCAAGAGGCGTTCGACGGCCGCCAGTAGCTCATCGCTCGATATCGGTTTGTAGAGATAGAAGCTGGCGCCTAGTTCGATGGCCGCTTCACGCATGCGGGGCTCTTCGATCGCCGAAACCATTATGACGGGCGTATGGATACCAGCCGATCGCCAGGCTTGGAGGACCTCGGCACCGACCCGCCCCGGCATGACTTGATCCATGATGGCGAGATCCAATTGCCGGCTGAGGCCAATCTCTAGTGCTTCGGTGCCGTTGGCAGTAGTGATCACCTGATAGCCGTGCTGCTGGAGAACCCGCTGAAAGAGCGTTGTTACAAGACGTGAGTCATCAGCGACAAGAATGACGGGCATTCGGTCACGTGTCACCATCTTCCGCTCCCCGCGCCGCGACATACCGGCGCTGGTGGGTCCAGCGACGCATCGCTAAGGGCGATGGTACCAGCCACACCTCTCGAATCCGCCCCACCACCGTGCGCTCCAGGGAAGCGAAATCCTGACAAAACATGTCAGAACGCTCAGCCGGGGCAGCCAGAGTCTTAGGATTCGCCTTCGTGCCCGAACCACTCAAGAATCGACTGGCTGGTCCCGAGGTTGATCACATCGCCGAACGGGTGCAGGCCGTGTACCCGGGTTTCGACCGCTCCCGGTTTGGCTCGATCGCGTCGGCTCTGGAAGGGCTCGAACTAAAGGACCGCATCGCCGCCGTCGCCGACCGGCTTCACCAGACGCTCCCGGCCGCCTATCCGGAGGCCGTTTCGATCCTCATCAAGGCGGCCGAGGGTGGGATGGATGGCTTCGCTGCCTGGCCCCTATGCACATTCGTCGAGCGACACGGGGTGGCGTATCCGACCGAATCGCTGGAAGCGATGGAGTCGTTGACCCGGTCGTGGAGCTGTGAGTTCGCCATTCGCCCCTTCCTCGATCACCACCTTGATCAGACGATGGCTGCAATCGATCGGTGGATCGACAGCGACGATGCCGATGTGCGGCGACTGGCGTCTGAAGGCACCCGGCCCAGACTTCCGTGGGGACCGCGGGTCCGGGCTCTGTCGGATGACCCGCAAATCGGGCTTGGTGTGCTCGAACGACTCCGTCGCGACCCGTCCGAGATGG
>JAOUMT010000010.1 GCA_029881355.1 Acidimicrobiia bacterium
CCAAGCTCCGACGAATATCGACTCGTCACCGATGAGCTTTCGTGAGCTACCGTCTGCGTGGTGTTGCTCCATGACGTCGTCGAAGTGTCGCTGGCGGTCGCCGGAACACGATCGCGCCAGAAAAAAGTTGAGTTGCTGGCTGGTCTGATTGGTCGGTCGACCGAACCCGGTGTTCTGGTGGCTTTGCTGGCCGGTGAGCCCCGGCAGGGCAAGATCGGCGTGGGATATGCCTCGGTCTACGGCGTCGATGCTCCGGCAGCCACCGAACCATCTGTCACGGTTGCCGAGGTTGACGAGTGGATCGACCTGCTGGCCGGCCTCGCCGGTTCAGGTTCCGTCGCTCGCCGGACCGACGTCATCACCGAACTCATGGGGCGCTGCGTTGCCGACGAACAGGACTATCTGCGACGAGTGATGACGGGAGAAGTGCGGCAGGGAGCGTTGGAGGGCGTCGTCGTCGAGGCGATTGCGCAGGCTGCCTCCGTTGATGCCGACCTGGTTCGACGCGCAGTCATGTTGGGTGGAGCGCTGCCTGCGGCGGCTGAAGCGGCGATGGGTGGTGGGGAGTCGGTCCTCAAAGAGTTCCGAATGGAGGTGCTGCGCCCCATCAGACCGATGCTGGCGAGCACTGCCGCCGATCCGGCAGAAGCGGTAACTGGATTGTCGATCGTCGACTGGAAGCTCGACGGGGCGCGGATCCAGGTCCATCGGACCGGGGAGATCGTGCGGGTCTTCACCCGCAACCTCAACGATGTGACGGCTCGGCTTCCCGGAGTAGTCGCCGCCACCCTGGCGCTACCAGTCGAGTCGTTCATCGCCGACGGGGAGGCGATGGCCATGGACCTCGACGGTCGGCCGCTCCGGTTCGATGCCACCATGAGCCAGTTCGGAGCTGACGAGACGGTCGGCGACGGTCGGCCGTTGACCGCGTTCTTCTTCGATCTGCTCCATGTTGACGGGGAGGACCTCTTGGACGTCCCGCTTCGTCAGCGGTTGGAACGGTTGCACCTCCTCGTACCGGACGCCATGCGCATCCCGGTCACCATCACCGACGACCCCGCCGCGGCTCAGGCGGTCCTGGACGCGGCGGTGGCTGCCGGTCACGAGGGCGTCATGGTCAAGGACGCCGACTCCTCGTATCTGGCGGGCAAACGCGGGGCGGCTTGGAAGAAGATCAAGCCGGTCCACACGCTTGACCTGGTGGTTCTGGCGGCCGAATGGGGACATGGACGACGAACCGGGTGGTTGTCGAACCTGCATCTCGGGGCGCGAGATGGCGAGGAGTTTGTGATGCTCGGCAAAACGTTTAAAGGCATGACGGACGAGATGCTCCGATGGCAGACCAAGCGGCTGCTTGAACTGGAACTCCGCCGCACCAGGCATACGGTCTATGTGCGGCCGGAACTGGTTGTCGAGATCGCCATTGACGGCGTTGTCCGCAGCCCGCGATACCCGGCCGGAATGGCGCTGCGTTTCGCTCGAGTCAAAGGCTATCGAGAAGACAAGTCCGCAGCAGAAGCCGACACGGTCGACACCGTGCGGGCGATCTTCGAGCGCTAGCTAAGGAGTTCGCTCCAAATGCCGACAATGAACGTGGGAGCCTTGGAGCCGAAAGGCGAACATGCGCAGGCAGGTATATCGGAGAGACATAGACGGACCAGACGTTGTTCGGCTGAGCGGTCGGGGCGACGTCGTCAAGATCGAGTACGAAGGTCTGGCCATCGATACGGTCCGGCTGGCAGAAGTACGTCGAGGGGTTGCCATTCCGTTGACCGGCGGCCGCGAGTTGGCGCTGATGGGCGGCGACAACGCCTATCGGATCGTCGTCAAGCTCGACGGCGAACACCTCAAGCCCATCGGATCATCGTTCAATTGGGCGGGTTACGCCCCCTGGGTCCATCTGGTGACCGCGGTCGGAATGCTCTCGGTGGCGGCTCTCGCCTATGCCGGCTACGAACCGGCCTGGCACCTGGCGATCCGGCGCGAAATGTTGCTCGTCGGTCTCGTGTTTCTGGTCCTGTACTGGTCGCGTACCCGGTGGGCCAACCTGGTCGGAGTCGCGTTCATGGTCGTGGATATTCTCTGGGTGCTGGGGTCGGGTATATGGAGTCCGATGACCGTTCTCCTACGAGCCGTTGTTGCCGGATACCTCGGGCGGGTGGTTTATGACGAATGGCAGGCCGTCTCGCAATAACAATCGCGTCGCTGACGGGTCTCGCTGCGATAGCCTGGTCGGATACCCACGAAAGGAACCTGCGATGCCGTCCATCGCCAAGTCCACCATTGATGATCTGTTGTCGAGGATGGAGCCGGATACATCGCCGGCGACGATTGACGTCGGCAACCCGGTGATGGCGTTTTGTGAATTGGTTGCCCATGACGGTATCGAAACCGGGGTCTGGAGTTGCACCGCAGGCGGATGGACGATCGAGTCCTATGGGGTCAACGAGGCGATGGTGATGCTCGCCGGTCATCTCCGATTGACGGCCGCCGATGGCACGGTCACCGATGTTCATCCCGGGGACCTGTTCTTCATTCCGAAAGGATGGAGCGGGAGGTGGGACACCATGGAGGACATGCAAAAGGCGTACGTGATCGTGTCGTGACTGTCCGATCGCAGGGCCAAGCTTCGTTTTGTCGGTTGGTCGCCTAGATTCCTAGTCTGTCTGGATAGGTTGAAGGAGACATAAGTGGATCTTCCGGCATATTTGCCGATCGCAATCATGTTCCTGCTGTCGGTGGGGTTCGTGGTTGCTGCCATCACACTGGGATGGGTCGTGTCTCCGAAGAATCCAACTCCCGAAAAGCTTTCGCCATACGAATGTGGCATCGTCCCCGAAACCGAAGCGGTGCAACGCTTCCCGGTGCAGTTCTATCTCATCGCCATGCTGTTCGTGATCTTCGACGTGGAGATTGTCTTCCTGTTTGCTTGGGCGGTTCTCTTCCCAGAACTCGGCTGGGTGGGCGTCGCGGAGATCGGCATCTTTACTGCGTTCGTAGTCCTCACGCTGGGATATGTGTGGGGGAGAGGCGCACTCGATTGGAACACCCCGCTACGGACCCGGCGCCAACAACGCGACGTTTCGCCCGAGGCGGCGTAGTGGCTGGTACAACTCCTCCCGGGTTTTTGCTCACTCAACTCGACACGATCGCCAACTGGGCCCGTACTCGTTCGATGTTCCCGGCCACCTTCGGGCTCGCCTGCTGTGCGATTGAGATGATGGCTTCCGGTACGGCCCACTACGACCTGGCTCGTTTCGGGATGGAAGTGTTTCGGGCCTCACCTCGCCAGGCCGATCTGATGATCGTCGCCGGCCGGGTCTCCCAGAAGATGGCCCCCGTGCTCCGGCAGGTTTACGACCAGATGCCCGATCCCAAGTGGGTGATTTCCATGGGGGCGTGCGCTTCGACCGGTGGCATGTTCAACAACTATGCCCTCGTGCAGGGCGTAGATCAGATCGTTCCTGTCGACGTATATGTGCCTGGTTGCCCTCCGGGTCCCCAGTCGCTCATGCATGGCATTTTGACCCTCCAGGACAAGATCACGTCGGGGGAGATCGTCAATGCCTGATGGCCCCGAAGCAGCCGCTGAGGAAACTGTCGAAGAACCAGCCGAGGTACGGTCACTGCCGGAGCACCCGATCCTCAAGGGGCTCATCGAACCCTTCGTCGATGCCGAATGGCTCCTGTCTGCCGGTCAACATGTTGTCATCCTGCCCAAGGATCAGCTCGGTTCGTTCGGGGAGGCGGCCAAAGCCGCCGGGTTTGAGATGGCTGTGGACGTAACCGCCGTCGACTACCTCGGCAAACGCCGGGTCCGCTTTGAAGTAGTCGCCAATCTGCTCTCCGTTGAGCATGCACTTCGCCTGCGGGTGCGTTGTCCGGTGCCCGCCGACGACACGGTCGTCCCGTCGCTCGTTCCTACCTATCCCGGTGCCAACTTTTTCGAACGGGAGATCTACGACATGTTCGGGATCACGTTTGATGGACATCCCGACATGACTCGCATCCTCATGCCGGACGACTGGGTGGGTCATCCGCTCCGGAAAGACTTCGGAATTGGCGACGTACCGGTGCAGTTCAAAGAAGCGAACAAGGTGATCTGATGACCGATACTCGCGAAACCAAAACCACCGAATTCTGGGTTTCTGGCACCGAAGAACCCGACTGGCCAGGCCCCGATTACGTCGCGCATGCCACCGACGAGGGTGAACAGAAGATGAAGCTCCACGAAACCGGGGATCGTCTTATCGAACAGCTCGGCACCCGCATCATCGACGACGTTCTCTACGAGGAAGAGGAGATCGACGAAGACGACCGGATGATCATCAACATGGGTCCCCAGCACCCATCAACCCACGGGGTGCTTCGCCTTCAGGTTGAACTCGAAGGCGAAATCGTTCGACGGGTCAAGCCGATCATCGGCTACCTCCACACCGGCATGGAAAAAACCGCCGAAACGCTGACCTACATGCAGGGAACCACCAACGTTACGCGTATGGATTACCTGGCTCCGCTCCACAACGAATTGTGCTTCTCGCTGGCGGTCGAAAAACTCCTCAATGTCGAGATCCCGCCCCGTGCCCAGGCGATACGAATTCTCATGACCGAAATGAACCGGATTTCCAGCCACCTGGTGGCGCTGGCGACCAACGGGATGGATGTCGGTGCTCTCTCGATGATGATGTACGGATTCCGCGAACGCGAAATGATTCTGGCGTTCTTTGAAAAGACGACCGGCCTGCGAATGAACCACAACTACATTCGAGTCGGAGGCGTCGCAGCAGACCTCCCCGATGGCTGGCAAGGTGACATCGAGCAGTTCCTCGAAACCATGCCAACCCGACTCGCCCAATACGACGACCTGTTGCGCTCCAACCCGATCTGGCTCCGACGCACCCGTGACGTTGGCGTCATGACCGCCGAAGAGTGCCTCGCGTTCTCCATTACCGGTCCGTCGCTGCGGGCTACTGGCCTGGCTCACGACTTGCGCAAAGCTGCCCCGTACTCCGGGATCGAGCAATACGAGTTCGACATTCCCGTCGGAGATCGAGGCGACTCGTACGACCGATATCGCGTCAAGGTGCGCGAAATTGAAGAGTCCTTGAAGATCATCAAACAGGTGCTCGAGACGATGCCGAGAGGCGACTACAAAGTCGAAGACCGCAAAGTCACTCCGCCACCCCGCAAACGAATCGACGAGTCTATGGAAGCGCTCATCCACCACTTCAAGATCTACACCGAGGGCTTCAAAGTCCCCGAAGGCGAAGTGTATGTTGGCATCGAGTCTCCCCGCGGTGAACTTGGTTGCTACATCGTTTCCGACGGCGGATCCAAGCCGCTGCGCATGCACACCCGGGCACCGAGCTTCGCCAACATCCAGGCCATTCCCATCATGCTCGCCGACTCGCTCGTCGCCGACACGATCGCCGCCCTGGCCTCCCTGGATCCGGTGATGGGGGACGTTGATCGCTGAGCTGCGCTCAGCGATTCAGCAGTTTGGCGAAGCCAAACTGCACAGGTTGTGACTTGGTCCTAACGGTTCAGCAGTTCCCCCGAGGCTGTCGAGCGCTACAGCACCTTCGCATCGTTGCTGGGAGCTGCGTTTGGCTTGGTTGCTTGGAGAGGGGAGCGAGTTCCGTGGGTGCATGTTCGGCGGGGGGAACGAGCCCTCCCTACGCGGACTGGCTCCGCCAGTCCGTCCGCAGAACGGCAAAGCCGTTCTGCCACGTGACCGCCAGGTCACGCCCCTTCCCCCCGGACGCTCCACTTCGTTCCGCTGGGGGGACCGACCTCCGTGGTCGCAACCTCCGCAGGTGACCGCTACGCCAAGCGACTGCCGACCAGTGCGGGAGCTCAGGGTTTGCGGCTGGGTGGGTGGTCCATCTTCATGTAGACACCGCCCTTGGTCAGTTCGTCGAGCATTTGGGTTATCCGGGACTGGCGGGTTTTCAACTCGTTTGGCGCGGGCGATCCAGGCGAGGTAGTCGTTGCGCTGATAGAAGGGGCGGGCGGCGTAATCGTCGATCAGTCCGGCTGCCTCGAGTTCAGCTTGAACGTCGTAAGGCATCGGCTGAATCGGGCGAGAGGTCATTGCTGTTTGGTTTTGCCGGCGGCTTTCTGGGCGCGCTTCCATTCGCGTACCTCGGCGAGGGCGGCCGGGCTGTCGATGTCGGCAACCGACCGTGGGGTCGGGTCCGCGAATGCTCCGGCTTCTTCCTCCCAGCCCTCGGGCTGGACGCCAAACCGCTTGGCCAGCAGCGCAACGAAGATCTTGGTTTTTTCCTTGCCAAACCCGGGCAGGGCCGCCAAGCGCTTGGCCAGTTCACGGCCGGAGTCCACATCGGACCACACGTTGGCTCCATCGCCTTCGTACTCGTCGGCGATGACCGTACAGAGGGCATGCACCCGTTTGCCCATACTCGCCGGGAACCGATGGATAGCCGGCTGGTCGGCGCAGACCGCCACGAAATCGTCAACTGGCATGGCGGCTACCGCATTCGCATCGAGGTCGCCGAGGCGATCCATGAGCGTTTGAGGGCCTCTGAAGGCCCATTCCATGGGTACTTGCTGATCAAGGAGCATGCCGATCAACAGGGCAGTTCCATCGCTGTTCAGCAGCTGGTCGGCCGTCTTGTCACCGGTGATTTCGAGTGTTCCCTTCATGAGGAAAGCCTACCAAGCTGCGTTTGGCCCGCTCGCAGAATCCCGCATCCCGCCTCGGATTAAGAAACTTGGGTGTCATCTTGTAATCTCTGCGCCGATGAGTTGGTCGGCTGAGACAATCAAACGGGCCCGGGACATTGTCGCCCGCTACCCCGAACCCCGCTCAGCGGTCATGCCCCTGTTGTATCTGGCGATGCGCGAGGACGGCTACCTCACCGACGATGGCATTAAGAGGGTGGCCGACCTGGTTGGTATCACTGCCGCTCAGGTCCAATCGGTCGCCACGTTCTACGTGATGTACAAGACCGAGCCCAAGGGCAAATACCTCATCTCGATGTGCACCTCGATCTCTTGTTACCTGATGGGTGCCGACGATGTGCTGCACGCCCTCGAGGAAGCATCCGGGGTTCCGGCCGGCGAAGCCGACTCCGAGATTGCCGTTGAGCACGCCGAATGCATCGGCGCCTGCGGAGGCGCTCCCGCCTGTCTGGTCAATTACGAACTCATCGAGGGACTTACGACTGAGAAGGCAAAGGACCTCGTCAAGTGGCTGCGTGACGGCAAGCCAGAAACCATCAACGGCGACGAATTGCAGACCCTCTTTGGTGGCGTAACGAGCTTCGATTGGGCCATCAAAGAGGAGAACGCGGCCATCGGTCCCTACCCGGCTTTTCCGGTGTTTGGCACGGCTGCCGTCAACAGTGAAGCCCTCGAACCAGGACGGGGCGCCTAGTGGCCTATCCGCTGGTCGTCACCGAACGGATGATGGAACACCCGGCCGACTCCCACACGATGGAGCGGTACGAAGCCACCGGTGGTTACCAAGCAGCCCGCCAAGCCCTCGGACAGACGCGCGATGAACTCGTCGAAGTCGTCAAAGCCTCCGGCCTGCTTGGCCGGGGGGGAGCCGCCTTCTCGGCCGGTCTCAAATGGTCGTTCCTGGCCCCGGCCCGCCCGGCCTACCTGGTTGTTAACGGCGATGAATCGGAGCCAGGGACGTTCAAGGATCGGCAGCTGCTTGAGCGTGACCCGCACCAACTCATCGAGGGCATGATCATCGCCGCCAAAGCCAATGAGGTGTACGAATCGTTCATCTACATTCGCGGCGAGTATCCCAAACCGGCCCGGCGGGTTCAGCAAGCAGTCGTCGAGGCGTACGCCAAGGGCTACCTCGGTAAAGGTATCTTCGGAACCGACTACAACCTTGAGCTAACGGTCCACCTGGGCGCAGGTGCCTACATCTGCGGGGAAGAAACTGCCCTGCTCAACAGCCTGGAGGGTCGTCGGGGCGAGCCCCGACTCAAGCCGCCCTACTTCCCGGCTGCCAAGGGCCTCTACATGAAGCCGACGATCGTGAACAACGTCGAAACGATCGCCAACCTCCCGCACATCATCAACAAGGGTGCTGAGTGGTTCAGTGGCCTGTCCGACAGCGAAGACACCGGAACGTTCATGATGTCCATTTCGGGCCACGTCAACAAGCCAGGCAACTATGAACTGCCCCACGGGTTGACGTGGCGGCAGGTTATCTATGACGTCGCCGGTGGCATTCGCAACGGCAACGAACTGAAAGCCTGGGTACCCGGAGGGGCTTCCGCCCCATGGTTTGTACCGGACCTCCACCTCGACAGGCCCATCACCAAGGCAGCTTGTGCCGAAGACGGCTCGATGCTCGGCTCGGGCGCCATCATTGTCATGGATCACACCACCGACATGGTGGGCGCAGCCGAGCGCCTGGTCGCCTTCTTCGCTGAGGAGTCCTGCGGCCAGTGCACCCCGTGCCGGGAAGGCACGACCTGGCTCGACATGATTCTCCAACGTGTCCTCGATGGCGCCGGGCGCGACGCCGATATTGACCTTTTACTCGACTTATCAGACAACATTTCGGTCGGCCTCGCCTGGCCACCCAAGCAGACCACGATTTGCCCACTGGGGCCATCGGCGGTTTCGCCCGTGATGTCCCTCGTTCGGCACTTCCGGGATGAGGTCGAGGCGCACATTGCCAAGGGCATTCATTCGGGCGGTCAAGGGACCCCCGTAAGCATCCGGGGGAGCGCATGAGCGCCGAACTTATCACGGTTACCATCAACGGCGTCAAACAGAAGGTCCACGGCGGATCTCTGCTCATCAAAGCTGCTGAGGAAGCCGGGACCTACATCCCGCGTTTCTGCTGGCACCCCCGCATGACTCCGGTCGGGATGTGCCGGATGTGCCTCGTCGAAGTTGAGGGACCACGCGGGACGATGCTGGTGACTTCGTGCACGACCCCGGTGAGCGCAGAGATGGTCGTGCATACCGAATCGGATACGGTCAAAAAAGCCCAGGAGGGCATCCTCGAATTCTTGCTCGCCAATCACCCGCTCGACTGTCCGGTTTGTGACCGGGGAGGCGAATGCCCCCTCCAGGATCAAACGATGTCGTACGGGCCGGGGGAGTCTCGGTTCGTCGAGGAAAAGCGCCACTACGAAAAACCGATCCCGATTTCCGACCTGGTCATGCTTGACCGCGAACGGTGCATCCTGTGCGCCCGATGCACCCGATTCTCCGATGAGATATCAGGTGATCCGCTCATCGAGTTCATGGATCGGGGCAACGGCACGCAGGTAAACACCTTCCCCGACGAGCCATTCGCCTCATATTTCTCCGGCAACACCGTTCAGATCTGCCCGGTCGGTGCCCTTACCGCCACACCGTATCGGTTCCGGGCCCGCCCGTGGGATCTGCGGGTCATTGCGTCAACGTGCGTTGTTTGTACGGCTGGTGATGCGATCAGCGTGCACGCCTCACAGAACGAGGTGTTACGGTATCTCGGCGTCGACAACGACGCCACCAACCATGGGTGGCTCTCGGACAAATGCCGATTCGGATTTGAGTACCTGAACAGCGATGAGCGCCTCACGATGCCGTTGGTTCGTGGCAAGGACGGGACCCTCGGAGAAGCTAGTTGGTCCGAGGCGCTCAACCTCGCGGCCGAAAAGCTCGGTGCGATCATCGACGAACACGGAGCCCAGGCTGTCGCCGGTCTCGGTGGCGCGAGGGGGACGAACGAAGACGCCTATGCGTTCGCCAAGTTCATGCGAAGCGTGATCGGTTCGGGTCACCTCGACGCCCAGATGGATGACGGACTCAACCCGCAGTTCCTTGCGGCCCTGTCGGGTCGGGGCCAAATCGGTGACCTTGAGAGAGCCAAGACGATCCTGTTGTGGGCGCCTGACCTCAAAGAGGAGCATCCGACGTTGTATCTGCGAGTCCGAAGGGCCGCTCAGGAACTCGGAGCAAAACTGATCGTCGTACATCCCCGTCGCACGGGCCTCGATGATCGCGCCGCCCACAAATTCACCTACAAACCGGGCGACGGCGCGGCCGTCCTCGAAGCCCTGATGGCCGGTGAAGGCGAGTTCGCCAAGGCGCGAGCCGCTCTGAATGACGGACCGGTTGTGGCGATTGTCGGACGACCCGGCCTCACCGAGTCGCCGGTGCTTGCCGAGTCCGTTGCCGCGTTCGCCCGCGACCTACCGGGAGGATCGGTGCTGCCGATCGTTCGTCGCTCCAACACCTACGGGGCTCTCGACATGGGCGTGGCGCCGAACCTGCTGCCAGGCCGGGCGGGCATCGGCTCAGCGGGACTGGCCAACCTCGAAGAAGCCTGGGGCGGGCTCCCCACCAAAGCCGGCTACGACGCCGCAGCCATCGCCACCGGTGTGAGCGAAGGATCCATCAAAGCCGTGATTCTTCTCGGTGCCGACCCCGTGGTCGACATGCCGAACAGCATCGATCTGGCTGCCGCGGACCTCGTGATCGCCATCGATCTCTTCCTGACGGACTCCTCGACCCAAGCCGACATTGTGTTGCCTGCCGTCGGCTTCGCCGAAAAGGAAGGGACCGTGACCAACCTCGAGGGCCGCGTTCAAAAAGTCAACAAAGTTGTGGCCGAACCGGGCCAAGCTCGCGAAGACTGGTCCATTCTCGATGACCTGGCCGCCCGAATGGGCAAGCCGATGGGGTTGGCGTCAGCCGAAGCCATTGCCAAGGAGATCGCTCATGTCGCCCCGGCCTACGATGGCGTTACCTGGGACCTGGTCACGTGGGATCAGCCCGATGGCGCGGTGGTGCCGGTAGGGGCCGAGCGGGCCCCGCTCGAATACGTCCCGGTTGTCGCACCCCGCAATGGCCCAGTCTCGGGCGAAGGCTTTGTCCTTCACTCGGCACGCACCATGTATGACGATGGCGTGATCTGTCGGCAGGGTCAAAGCATCGGCAAGCTTGCGCCGGGCGCCGCCGCCCACCTCAGTCCAGCCGACGCCAGGACGCTCGACGTGGTCAATGGAAGTTTGCTCAAAGTCTCCGCCGGTAGCGAGGAGGCCGAGCTTCCGGTGGTGATCGACGACTCCCTGGCCGTCGGCGTGGTTTATGTTCCCTTCAATCAACCCGGCGGTCCGCACTTCGGATCGAACCCGGAGATTTTGGTGGTGAAGGTCTGATGGATTGGTGGGACTTCCTACTCGTGGTGATCCGGGTTGTTGGTGTCTTCGTGTTCTTGCTGACCACGGTCGTGTTCCTCGTCTGGATCGAGCGCAAGGTCATTGCCGATATGCAGAATCGGCTCGGTCCGATGCGGGCGGGTCCGCATGGCGTATTGCAGACCGTCGCCGATGGCCTCAAGCTGTTCTTCAAAGAGCAGATAACGCCCGCCAAGTCCGAGTTCCTGATCTACATGCTCGCCCCGGCCTTGTCGGTTGTCACTGCGTTCCTCATGTTCCTGGTGGTGCCGTTCGCTCGCCCGATCGAGTTCGCTCTCGGCGGAGAATTACGGACGTTCACATTCCAGGCGATGGACCTGAACGTCGGGGTCCTCTATGTGTTGGCGATTTCGTCGATCGCCGTTTATGCGATCGTGCTGGCCGGCTGGTCGTCCGGGTCCAAGTATCCGCTCCTGGGCGGCGTGCGAGCCACCGCTCAGGCCATTTCGTATGAAGCGGCCATGGGGTTGTCCCTGGTGGCGCTCATCATGTTTATCGCCGTGCAGAATCGAGGCGCCAATGTCATGTCGATGGCCGCGATCGTCGACTTCCAGGCTGGCACCTACGGCGCCACGGAAGGCATCTTCAGCTTCCTGAACCCGATTATCACCCGCGTACCAAAGTGGTTCATCCTCCCGCAGGTCATCCCGTTCATCATCTTCGCGATCGCCGGTGTCGCCGAGACCAATCGTGCACCATTCGACCTGGTCGAAGCCGAGCAGGAGCTGGTCGCCGGTTTCCATACCGAGTACTCGGGGATGCGTTTCGCCATGTTTTTCCTCGCCGAGTACGTCAACATGTTCACCATGTCGGCGTTGATGGTCACCTTGTTCTTCGGTGGCTGGGGCGGTCCGTTCCTCGATTCAATCGCACTCAACGTCGGTCCATGGGTAGCGACCCTGGTGTCCTTCGGTTACTTCATGGCCAAGGTGTTCGTCTTTATCTTCATGTATATCTGGATACGGGCCTCGTTGCCCCGCCTCCGGTATGACCAACTCATGGAGCTGGGCTGGAAACGATTGATACCGGGCGCCTTGCTCTGGCTGGTCGCGTCGTCCCTGGCTCTCGCCATTCGTCAATTCGGACTTCCCTGGACGTAACGATGGGCATTCTTGGAGATCTCGCAAAAGGAATGAGCGTCACCTGGCGTCAGATGATCGACACCATTTTCCGCGATGGCATGATCACTACCGAATACCCGAAGGAGTTTCGCGAGAAGCCTGAGCGATTCCACGGACGCCACGTCCTTAACCGGTACGAAGATGGCATGGAGAAATGTATCGGTTGTGAGCTATGCGCCGGAGCTTGTCCCGCCCGCTGCATTTACGTGCGCGGCAAGGAAAACCCGGTCGACGCCCCGGTCAGCCCCGGTGAGCGGTTCGGGTTCGTCTACGAGATCAACATGTTGCGGTGCATCTTCTGTGCCTTATGTGTCGAAGCCTGCCCGACTGAGGCCATCACGATGACGCACCTGTTTGAGATGTCCACCACGAATCGCGATGACGCGATCTACACAAAGGACGAACTGCTCATCAACGAGGATGGTTCGGCCAACCACATGTTCCCGGATGATCGTCTCGCCAACCTGCCGGAGCTGCTCAAAGCCGACGGCTGGATGCGCGCCACCGCCCCGCAAGGGCGCGTCGAATACGAGGGTATCCCCGGTTGGACCCCGTCGGCCGGAGTCGGCCTTCGACCTCCCGAGATCGGCCAATCGCAAGATGCGCCGGTTGTCCATGACCCGTCGGCACCGGACGAGGAGGAATAGTGACTGAGATCGTCCTTTTCGGCATTTTCGGCACGGTCGCCATTGCCGGTGCCCTCTCCGTCATCCTGGCCAGGAACCCCATCTACTCCGCCCTCGGTCTCATGTCGACCATGTTCTCGCTGGCTGTCTTCTACATCATGCATCTCGGCCACTTCGTGGCCGCCATCCAGATCATTGTGTACACGGGGGCGGTGATGACCCTTTTCCTGTTCGTGATCATGCTGATCGGTGTCGACCGTTCTGAGGACACCGCCGAACAGCTGCCTAATCAGCGGCGGATCGTCGTCGGTCTCGGGCTCACGATCGCCATCACAACTGTCGTGTTGACCGTCGGTCAGAACTTCAAATGGGTTACTGCGCCCGGCTCGGGCCCGGCCAACTGGGATGCCAACGCCGAAGCAACCAACGGAACGATCCAGGCAATCGGCCGGGTCCTCTTTGGTGCCGATGGGGCCGAACGTACGGCCGGTTGGGCCCTTCCTTTCGAAGTGGTCTCGCTGTTGCTCATTGTGGCGGCGGTCGGAGCGATCGCCCTGGCCTTTTTCCGGCCGTTGCGCAAAGTCGAGATCAATCCAACGGAGACCGACTAATGGCCGGTCCCACGCCCTACATGGCCTTGGCCTTCATCCTGTTCGTTATCGGGGCGACCGGACTGCTGACCCGGCGCAACGCCCTCATCATGTTCATGTCGGTTGAGCTCATGCTGAATTCGGTCAATCTGACGTTCGTGGCCGCCGGGCGGGCGATCGGCAACTTCACCGGCCAGGTCTCGGTGTTCTTCGTGCTGGTGGTAGCCGCCGCCGAAGTAGTCATCGGGCTGGCCATCATCGTGGCCGTGTTCCAGAAGCGGAACTCGGCCTCCGTCGACGAACTCTCAGAGATGAAGGGCTGAGGCGGCGATGGACTTCTTGGCTGACTACCTATGGCTCATCATTGCGTTGCCGCTCGCCGGGGCGGTCGCTCTGCACTTTGGTGGCAAATTCCTCCCCGAACCGCTCCCCGGGCTCGTGGCAGTCGGTGCCATCGGGACGGCCTTCCTCATCGCCGCGGCCGCCTTCGTGCCGCTCGCCACCGGCGAGGCCGAGGCGCACATTCTCATGCTTTGGGACTGGATGCCCGGGATCGGGGCTGCCTTCGAGATCCGATGGGATCAACTGTCCGCGCTCATGACGCTGATCGTCACTGGAGTCGGAACCCTCATCCATATCTACTCCATCGGTTACATGCACGGTGACCCGCGGTTCAGTCGGTTCTTCACCTACCTGAACCTGTTTGCCGCGTCCATGCTGACTCTGGTCCTCGCCAACAACTACGCCATGATGTTCGTTGGCTGGGAACTGGTCGGCCTCTGCTCCTACCTGCTTATCTCGTTCTGGTTCACCCGTCCTTCGGCAGCAGCCGCTGGCAAGAAGGCCTTTGTGGTCAACCGGATCGGGGACTTTGCGTTCATCGTCGGCCTCATGCTGGTCTTCACGCAATTCGGATCTCTCTCGATGTCCGAGACGGTGCTTTCTCACCCTGGCGAGGTGCTGTCACCTGGCACCGCCACCGCGATCGCCATCTTGTTCCTGATCGGTGCGGCAGGTAAATCGGCGCAGATCCCGTTGTACGTGTGGTTGCCCGATGCCATGGAGGGCCCCACCCCGGTTTCGGCGCTCATCCATGCTGCGACGATGGTTACCGCAGGCGTCTACCTGATCGCCCGCAACGCTGCCATATTCGAACTGTCGCCTGTTGCGCTGCCAATCGTTGCCACGGTCGGTGCTGCCACGGCCCTGGTCGCGGCCCTCATCGCCGTTGGGCAGAACGACATCAAGAAGGTGTTGGCGTATTCGACTGTCAGTCAGCTCGGCTACATGTTTTTGGCCGTTGGTTCGGCCGGCTACGTCGCAGGGGTCTTCCACCTGATGACCCACGCGTTCTTCAAGGCGCTGCTCTTTCTCGGTGCCGGCTCGGTGATCCACGGAATGCACGAGGAGCAAGACATGCGCAAGATGGGCGGGTTGCGCACAGCCATGCCGATCACCCATGCGACGATGCTCGTAGCCACGCTGGCTATCGCGGGCATCTTCCCCTTCGCCGGGTTCTTCTCGAAAGATGAGATCCTGGCATCAGTCTTTGCCAACGGCGGCTACTACCTTGTCCTGTGGGGCGTTGGGCTGTTCACTGCGTTCCTTACGGCCTACTACATGACCCGCCAATACATCATGGTGTTCTGGGGTAAGCCGCGTTGGGTTGAAGGACTCAAGCCACACGAGTCATCGCTCTGGATGACGGTGCCACTGATGGTCCTGGCGGTTCTCTCGGCTGGCGCCGGGTTCCTGAATACTCCGCAGCTGCTCACGCTCGAGCACTACTTGGAGCCCGTCTTTGAGGCACTGCACCCGGCCCATCTTGAGTCCGAACTGCCGCGCATTCTTGGCATGGACGGACTTGCCTTCGGGCTGGCGATCGTCTCGCTGGGGGTCGCCGTGATCGGGATCGCAACGGCTGGTTTTGTGTACGCCCGGTCGTCGGAAAGGTTCCGTCAGTGGTTCGCCAACGCGACTCGCCGTCCGATGAACGCCAGCGAGAACGCGTTCTGGGTTGACAAGTTCTACGGCAAGACCATCGTCCTTCCCGGCAAGAAGCTGGCCCAGGGATTGGCCAGCTTCGACTCGTTCTTCGTCGACGGAGCAGTTAACGGTGTTGCCGGGGTCGTGCAACGCATTGGCATGTCACTCAAGCCACTTCAATCGGGATTTGTCCGCAGCTACGGCGCTACGTTCGTGGCTGGTGTCATCGGGCTTGTTATCTTTTTCCTGACCCGAGGCGGTCTCTAATGGACTTCCCGATGTTGAGTGTCCTGATTCTGGTCCCGGTGTTGGCGGCGCTCGTAGTCATGGTGCTGCCCGCCGACCGAACAGAACTTCACCTCCCGGTAGCGTTGGTTCTGTCGCTTCTTCCGGTTGGCCTGGCGGGAATCTTGTTTGCCCGTTTCGAATCCGCGGCGGGATTCCAGTTTGTGGAGCAGGCGGCTCTCATCGAGCGGTGGGGGATCTCGTGGCACCTTGGTATCGATGGCATAGCGTTGCCCCTCATTCTGCTTACAACCATTTTGATTCCGATTTCGATTGCCGCTTCAACCTCGATAGCGAAGAGTCCGCAGCTCTTCCTGGCGATGGTGCTGCTGCTGGAGGCCGGCCTGATCGGAGTTTTCTCCGCGCTCGACCTCATCGTCTTTTTTGTGTTCTTCGAAGCGATCCTCATCCCGATGTATTTCATCATCGGCATATGGGGTTCAGAGAATCGGATCTATGCAGCCATCAAGTTCTTCCTATATACCGCCTTCGGCTCGGCACTCATGTTGGCCGGCATCATCGCTCTCAGTGTGTTGCAGCAGCAGAAGACCGGGTTCGCGTCGTTCGACTACAGCGACCTTCTGACTCTGGAATTGACCCCGGGAACCCAAGCCTGGCTGTTCGCGGTGTTCGGTATTGCCTTTGCCATCAAGGTTCCGATGTTCCCGGTCCACACCTGGTTGCCCGACGCTCACGTCCAGGCGCCAACCGCAGGTTCGGTGCTCCTGGCGGGCGTCATGCTGAAGCTGGGCACGTACGGCTTTCTCCGGTTCAACCTGCCGCTGTTTCCTGACGCAGCCGTGAAGTACGCGCCAGTCGTGGCGACCCTGGCCGTTATCGGCATCGTGTACGGAGCCGCGGTCGCCATCGTGCAAACCGACCTCAAGAAACTCGTGGCGTATTCGTCGGTCAGCCACCTTGGGTTCATCATGTTGGGCATCGTCGCGTTTACGCAATCGGGTCTCGATGGTGGTGTGATCCAGATGGTCAACCACGGCATCACGACCGGCGCGTTGTTCCTTCTGGTCGGCATGCTCTACGAACGGCGCCATACGAAGCTGATCGCCGACTTCGGTGGGTTGCAGAAGACCATGCCGGTCTTCGCCGGTGTCTTTCTTTTCTCCACGTTTGCCTCAATCGGATTGCCAGGCCTCAACGGATTTGTCGGTGAGTTCCTGGTCCTGGTCGGTTCGTATGCCACTCGGCCGGCGTTCGCGATCATCGCCACAGCCGGCGTCGTCCTGGCGGCGATCTACCTTCTGTGGGCGTATGAACGGGTCTTCACCGGCGAACCCGACAAACCAGAAAACGTCAACGTCGCGGATCTCAACCTTCGAGAGACGCTGATTTTCGTCCCCCTCATCATTCTGATCCTCACGCTCGGTCTCTATCCGAAGGTGTTACTCGACCGCATCGAACCATCGACGGCCGCCATCATCGACCGGATCGAAGCCACCACCGACTTTGTGGAACCAACCTTCGTCATAGGAGAACCCGGTGAGTGATCTGATCTGGTCAGCCATCGCTCCCGAGATTCTGCTCGTCATCGTGGCGTCGCTGGTTCTGGTGGTTGAGGTATGGAAACGTCCGCCGTTGAAATCGATGGCATGGCTGATCGGAGCGGGTCTGGTCGGTACGTGGGCGGCCTGGTTCCTCCAGTTCTCACGTCTCCAAGATCTAATGGAACTCGGATCACCCGGGACCCTCGCCTTCAACAACATGGTGGTCAGTGACGGCACAGCGGTAATCGCCGAACTCATCCTGCTGGTGATCCTCACCCTCGGGGTGGCGATGGCGTGGCCAATGCTCGACGAGGTTGGACGGCGATCGGCCGAGACCTTGGTGCTCATGTTCCTGGCGACCTCAGGGTTCATGTTCCTGGTTGCCTCGGCCAATCTGGTCATGGCGTTCATCGGCCTCGAAGTCGGATCAATAAGCCTGTACGTGCTCGCCGCCATCGCTCGCAAGTCCCGCCTCGCCGACGAGGCAGCCATGAAGTACTTCTTGCTCGGATCGTTTGCCTCGGCTGTGTTCATCTACGGAGTTGCGCTGCTGTATGCAGGTTCCGGCTCGGTCAGCATCGACGCTCTGGCTGTGTTCAACGGGCGCATCATCATCAGCCCGGGGGTGCTTTACGTTTCGATGGCGATGCTCGTAGTCGGCGTACTGTTCAAAGTCACCGCCGCTCCGTTTCACGCCTGGGCGCCCGACGTGTACCAGGGTTCTGCCGCGGGAGTCGTCGGGTTCATGGCGGCGTCCGCCAAGGTGGGAGGTTTCGTCGCCCTGGTGCGGATCGTGGGCATCACCTTCGCACGCTTCGAGGTCGACTGGCGGCCGGCGCTGGCGGCCATCGCCGCGTTGTCGATCGTGCTCGGAACGCTGTTGGCGCTCAGCCAGACCGACTTCCGACGTATGCTCGCCTACTCGGGCGTCGCTCACGCCGGTTTCATCCTGGTGGGGGTAACTGCCGGCCGGAGCGCCACCGAAGCGATATTGTTTTATCTGGCGGTTTACACCGTGCAACTGGTCGCGGCTTTTGGTATCGCCGCCGCTGTCTCCGGCCCTACATCATCGGGGTCCCCATTCAGTTCGTACAAGGGCCTGGCCAGCCGCTCACCGCTGATGGCTGCCGGCCTGGCGGTAACCATGCTGGGCATGTCGGGTATGCCGATTACCTCCGGTTTCATCGGCAAACTCGGTGTCTTCCGCTCCGCCTGGGCGCAAGGCCTCGAATGGGTCGTGGTAGTGGCTCTGGTGGCGTCGGTGGCGGCTTTCTTCTTCTATCTGCGGGTGATTGTCGACATGTACATGCGCGATGTTGACGAGGACACCGCCGAGGTGCCCGACGAACCCCGTTTGGCGGGCCGCCTGGCGATCGCGGTGGCGGTGGTCATCACGATTCTGTTCGGCCTTTACCCCGCACCGCTGCTAGACCTCATAAGGAATGTGGTTTCCTAACGCGCTGATCGTCACCCTTGCCCTGGTCGGCCCGGTCATCCCGATTGCCGGTACTGGCTCAGCCGCCGATTTTGTACTCATCAGTGAATCCGACACTGTGCCCGATGACCTGTACGCCGCTGGCAACGTCGTCGATGTCCGGGGAACCATTCAGGGAGATTTGACCGCCACTGCCTCGCAGCGAGTAATCGTCTCGGGGACGGTCGAAGGCGACGTCGTGGCGATTGCCCCGTTGGTGGAGATCACCGGCGACGTCGAAGGGTCGGTGCGGGTGATAGCCGACCGGATTCGAATCGTCGGGACCGTCGGCGATGACGTCGTCATCGCCGGACGCATCGCCACGATCCAGGGCGTAGTGGACCGCGACGTCATGCTCTTCGTGTATTCGGCGCGCCTGACCGGATCGGTCACGGACAACTTCCAGGCATTTGCCAGCGGGGTGATCGAGATCGTTGGCGGGGTCGGCCACGATCTCGAAGTCAACGCCAGGCGTCTCGAGGTGGCGTCCACGGCAACCGTCGGTGGCGACGTTCGTTACCGGGGGGAGGCCAGCATCGACGACAACGCCGACCTGGCAAGTTCGGCGATCCAGTTGGGAAAGACTCCGGTCCCGCTGCGAGTCCGGGCATTGGTTCTGGTGGGGCAAGTGGTGGCCGGGCTGGTGGTGCTACTGGCCGGGCTGGCGCTGTTCTGGCTCGCTCCGCGCACTACCGCGGCCGCCACCGGGGCGATTCGCAACTGGCTCTGGGCAGCGATGGTCGGCCTGGCGACTCTGGCGTTACCGGCCGTCCTGATAGGCGCGATCATCGGAGGAATGGGAGTCGCGTCGCCCGACCTGTACGGCGTGGCGATACTCGCTACGAGCCCGATAATCCTCCTGTACCTGGGTCTCGTCATGTTCATGGCAGTGCTCGGCTTCGTGCCGATGGCAGCCAGCCTCGGTCGGATCGCCACTCGTGGCCGGATATCGAACGTCGGATCCTTCGTCCTAGGCGTCGTCCTCCTCGGTGTGATCACCGCAATACCCGTTGTCGGATTTCCGATCCTTGCCGCGTTGTGGATGGTCGGGGTTGGAGGGTGGGCGCTCGGCGCAGGTAGCCTTCGCGGTCGGTCGGTTGCTTGATCGACCGATTACGCTGGCGGTGCACCCAGGACGGAATCGCTTATGCAACCTGACAATCGTGAGACGAGCAATCCGGTCATCCCGACCGCAGTTGTGGATACGTTCTCACGCCCGATGCGAGACTTGCGGATTTCGGTCACCGACCGCTGCAACTTCCGGTGCCGTTACTGCATGCCAAAGGAGATCTTCAACCGCGACTACGAGTTCCTCGCCCGTGACCTCCTGTTGTCGTTCGAGGAGATTGAGCGCATCGTCACGGTGTTCGCCGGCCTCGGCGTCAACAAGATTCGGATCACCGGGGGAGAGCCGCTGCTCAGACGAAACCTCGAAGAACTCATCGGGGCGATCAAGGGAGTGGCGGCATCGATGACGTCACTCTGACAACGAATGCTTCGCTTCTGGAACGAAAAGCCGAATCGTTGGTCGCTGCCGGACTGGATCGGGTGACCGTCAGCTTGGACTCGTTGAACAACGATGTGTTCATGGCAATGAATGACGTCGCCTTCTCGGTCGACGACGTACTGGCTGGCATTGACGCCGCTGCCACGGCCGGACTCGCCCCGATCAAGATCAACATGGTCGTCCAGAAAGGTGTCAACGACCACACGGTGGTTGACATGGCGCGGCACTTCAAGGGTTCCGGTCACATCGTCCGCTACATCGAATACATGGACGTCGGTACCACCAACCAATGGTGCATGGATGACGTCGTTCCCGGCAAAGACATCATCGCGATGATCTCCGAGGCGTTTCCGCTCGAACCGGTCGATCCCAACTACCCGGGCGAAGTGGCGACCCGATGGCAATATGCGGACGGAACCGGCGAAATCGGGGTCATCACCTCCGTTACGCAACCGTTCTGCGCCACCTGTACCCGGGCCAGGATCTCGGCCGAAGGGTCGCTGTATACGTGTCTGTTCGCGTCCGGCGGCACCGACCTGAGATCGATGCTGCGCGCCGGAGCCAGTGACGACGAGCTTTCGGCGGTCATCCGATCGGTGTGGACCGCCCGCGACGACCGGTACTCACAGCTCCGGTCGTCCCGAACCGCCGGCTTGCGCAAAGTCGAGATGAGCTATATCGGGGGATAGGGGCGGCCGTAGCGCTCCGATGAGGTAAACGCGATCAGATGTGCTTCGCGTCCCGGGAGGATTCCGCCGGAGCGCCGGATGCCGCGTCGATTGCCGCTCGGGCCCGGTCCTCGCACATTAAGTGGGCACACGTGCAAAACGTGATGCGCCATGTTGGAGGTGGAGACGGCGCCCGCCCCAGTTGCGATTCGGGACTCGAATTCGCAGCGCCATATCGACAAAGTTGTCCTTAGGTCGGGAGCTCGGCGCGCAGACCGAGGCGTTGGATGCGGCGATGCTCGATGACCAGCACCACGAACATCACGACGACGACCAGGGTCAAGAGATTCAGACCCTCAAGCGACCCTCCTATGAAGACCATGCCGGCAATGACGATGGCGCCGACCAGCCGCTCCCGCGCCTGGGCCCGGAAGGCGCGCCACACTGCGAGGTAAACCCCGATCAGGAAGAGGAAGAGGCCGGCAGCCAGCATGACTCGGAACTCGAGAGGGACGGAGTCGCGCGGGTGCAACGCAATCTCTTCGAGCGCGGCGGCGGAAAGGATAACGCCGGCCACGATGGGGGCATGAGCCCACGTATAGACGTCTCGGATGAACCGGCCGGCAGCTTGACCGTCGAGCTTGGATGCGGCGAACTCCAGCCCGGGGCTGGGCCGATCGAAGTAGGCCCACCACAGCAAACCGGCGAACGCGCCAGACGCAAGCAGCGCCGAGACCGTTGCCAACGGCAGACTGCCGTTCTCCTCCAGGGCGGCGACGACGGGAATGCCGATCGCAACGATCACCTCGCCCAGCGCGATGATGATGATCAGCCCGTGACGCTCGGCGAAGTGGCCCGGACGCACCAACCACTCACTGTCGGCGGCCTTGACCATCGCCCCCAGCACGATCGCAACGGTGCCGAGCCAGAAGCCCAGCCGGGCCGCGCCGTCGTAGAAGGAACCTACCACCAGCACTAGGATGGCAATGAAATTGGGAGCGATCCAGTTGAAAGCCGCAGAGCGGTAGTCGATCTCCTCGGTCGTGCCCATCGTCTGCATGCGGAACCCGATGAGCATGATGCTGGTGAGAGCGATCGCAAACACCGGTCCGCCCCCGGCGAAGGCGGTCGAAGTGGAAGCCGCCATCGGGATGCTGACCACCGTAGCGACGAGAAACAGGATGCGCACCGGCCGCCCGTTGCCCGATATGGCGTTTGCCGCCCACGTCAGCTGCTGCCACGGTAGCCACAGCAGCGCAAACAGCAGCGCCGCCTTGCCCGCACCCGCCCATGTGGGTTCGTGAATCAGCAGCGAAACCAGCTGTGAGAAGGCGAATACGTAGGCCAGGTCAAAGAAGAGTTCGACGGGATCTGCCGTGAAATCCTCCGTGAGCGGTGGGAGTTCGATGCCTTTCATGCGCCGGGAGTATAGGCAAAGGGCGTCGTACGCCCCAGAGCCATGCGCTGGAACCGGCGGGCGGCCCCCGGTAGTTGATGTCTCATCGTCGCGTAGTCGACTGGTGCATGTCGAGGTTGCTCGACACGGCCCGACTTGTGGCATGAAGCTGCTCTGGTGGAGCCTCGGCCCGAATGGAGGCGGCTACCCCGATCAGCAACGTGGTGAAAAACGCTGCCATCTCGTCGAGGTCGGCCGTTTCGTCGAGATCTCCTGATCTTCGTCCGTTCTCGAGCGCGTGCCGGAATGCCCGGTTGATTCGGCTCAAGTAAGCAGCGGCGAATCTTCCGCTGGCGGGATCGAGTGCGCCTCGTTCGAGCGCCGTGTTGCACATCAGGCAGCCGCGCCCACGAAACCATCCCTCACTGGCGGAGGCGTAGCCGGCGAAGGCCTGACGGATGGCATCGAGCCCTGCATCCGCCGCCTCGATAGGGGCGAGCACACGCGTCAGATGGTTGCGGTCGTAGTGCTCCAGGGCTGCTTCGAACAGCTCCTGCTTGGACCCGAACTCTGCGTACATGCTCTTGCGGTTCACACCAAGCTCGTCGACCAGCTCGGCTGTGCTGGTGCCGTTGAAGCCCCGTCGGCGGAACAGTTCCACGGCGCGATCGAGAAGCTCCGTTCGGTCGTATTGCTTTGATCGTCCTATCGGGCACCTCCGTGACTTGACGCAGGGTAATCGAACAGTTACCTTGGGTCAAGCAATCGATCGGTTACCTATCGAGTCGCGCCTCGCACGAGGCCACGCGCTCAAGGAGGAGCAACATGGACAGCATGCACGTGCCAGTCGTGTACAAGTGGACCTCCCAGCCGGGCAAGCTCGACGAACTGACGTCCATCTACCGCGACGTGACCGCAGCGATGGCGGCGAACGAACCCGGTGCCGAGGCGGTCTACATCTACGTCTCCGAGCAGGACAACGCAGTCTACGTCAGGGACGAGTTCACGGACGCCGCTGCCATGGGACTTCACCTGACCACCACAGCGGCTGCCCACTTCCCTCAACTGCTCGCCGTCGCCACCCCAGGGCCCTTCTACTTCCTTGGTGAGGTTCCCGACGAGCTCAAGCATGCAACCGAACAGATGCGGCTCGGTGGCGAGTTCGCCACACACACAACCGGTTTCGACCGCTGAGTCCCGACTAGGCAGGAGCAGGACATGACATTCACCAGAGAGCCACTCCCAGCCCACCTCACCGTTCCCTCGCGAATCGGTGACGAGATCAGCATCACCGGCAAGTGGGTGCCGAAGATGCCGGGCGAAAGGTTCCGGAAGTCAGAAGATTCGAGAGAGATGCTGCAAGAGTGGGAAGACATCCATGTGGGCGCCCGCTCCAGCAACGGTGTCCTCTCGACCGAGATCAACCACGCAGTCGGCGAGGATGCGGTGCTCGTCCATCACGTCTTCGAGAACCCAGACGCCCTCCTGAACTACTTCGGGACGACCGCGACCGAGCACATGGCCGCCCTCAGCGCGGTCGCCGCACCTGATCTCCATCTCGTGCGCGGAACTGCGATCCCCAGCCCGGTCCGTCACGCGATCCTCGAGAAGAACGTCCCTGCGGTCTTCGGCGGCCATCTGTTCGGGTTCGTCAAAGACGACTACCGCCGCCCCGACCCGACCACCGCCGTCAACGTCACCGCCAAGTGGACATGCACGCCGGCCGAGACGAGCAACCTCGAGGAGCTGAAGTATTGGTGGCAACGAGTCGGCACCGATGCCTTCTCGATGGAAGAAGAGATGCTGCGGTTCGAGGTCTACCAGGCCGCCGGCGAGAACGCTCTGATCATCCATGAGGTCTTTAGCAACAATGACGGGCTCAAATTCCATCTCACCAAGGGCACCGCAGATCGATACAAGAAAGACATCGACCAAATCGCAGCGCCCGAGGCCTACTTCTTCCGCGGCCCGGTCTCATGGACCATCAGGACCTACTCGAAGTTCATGCATCTCCCGGCGACATACTCAAGCGTGGGCAGCAACTACACAAGTCCGGGCGGAAGCATGAGCGACGGAACCGTCGCCTGAGCCATTGCTCGCCGTGAGGTCGGCTACAGCTAACGAACCGGGTCGCCCCATGTCGATCGAAGCGCGCGCCATTGGGCACGCCACGGCTACGGGACATGTCGAGGCTGAAGCTGACTGCGCGCCCGACGCGCTATTCAAGCGCGAGGCCAATGCGCTCGGCTAGAGCGGTTCTGCCTTGGCTCGTGAGTCGGATCGATCTTGGTTGGCTTCCCCGAATCACCCACCGTCGCTCCAGGGATATCCCTAGGAGGGCGGCTCCGGCTGCCCCGGCAAGGTGATTTCGGCGTTGGGTCCAATCGAGGCAGCTTCGGACGATCGGTCGTTTGCTTCGCCGTAGAGCCTCGATGTCTATCCCAGTGCTTGCCAGTAGAGCGGTTCCTGATTCGCTCAGCTGTAGGTGCCCGTCGACGCGGTCAAGGTGGCCATCATTGATGAGCTGGTCGAAGATCAGAACCGCGAGTTCCCCTGCGAGGTGGTCGTAGCACGAGCGGGCGTATGTCAACGCTGCGGGCGCAGGCGATCGGAACGCGTTAACTGGTGCGGCAGCTCCAAGGCTCTCGAGCATTGCGGCCACTTCGTCGCTAGCGATCCGGAAGTAACGATGCCGACCTTGGGCCTCGACTGTAACGAGCCCGGCGTCCAGGAGTTTCGATAGGTGCTCGCTGGCCGTGGAAGGCGCCACCTCAGCAAACCGGGCAAGCTCGCCACCTGTCCTCCCGCGTCCATCCATCAACGCCGTGAGGATCTCGGCGCGGGTCTCATCAGCCAGAATGGCCCCAATCTTGGCCAACCGTGAGTGCATATGAATACGATAGGCACTGCACGTTTCGGTGCGCACCGAAACGTCCGAGTTTGGCGGCATCGACCTAACTCGCCTCCTGACCTTCGCCGGACTGTGGTTCGTGCTTGGCCTCAGCAAACGGTGTGGCCGAGTGACGATTGTTACGGCGAGTGATTGACGGGCCGCTCACGGAGGTGCCGTTCGGCTCGGTACGTATGAGCGCTCGTTGTGGCGCATATCTGGAGTCACGCTGGAGGTGCCGTTATGTGCACCGCTCGCTGAGGAAGTCCAGCACCTCTCGGGTGAAGCGTTCGGGTTGTTCCATGTTCAGGACGTGCCCGGCACCTTCAAAGTCGATGCGCGTGAGGTCGGCGATCTGGCTGGTGAGCAGATCTGCGATCGTCTGGATGTCCGCCACGTCGCGTGTACCCACCAGGAGCAAGGTTGGGACGCTGATCTCGCTCAAGCGGTCGATGGCCGGAGGCTCAAGTTCGATCTCGGCGTTCGGCAGCTTCCTATAGATGTGTGAGTTCTCTCGCGCCAAGGTGCGGAGCCGCTCCCTCACATGCGGCAGCTCCATGGCGGGAGCCATGTATGGGTGCTCGAGCCAGCGATCCGCTGCTGCGATGAGATCGTTCGCTCCGATTGCTTCGATCATGGGGAGCATGCGGCGGTCAGGTGTCCACTTGAACCCGCTGACACCGGGACCAGACACGACCAGGCAGCGACAGACCTCTGGATGCTCCAAGCAGAGGTCCAGAGCGATGCGTGCCCCGAGTGAGAGTCCGACCAGGTGCGCACGGTCGACACCGAGATGCCGAAGCAGATCGTACAGGTCTTCGTGGTGCTGGAACGGGTCCCTGGTATAGGTGGTCCGTCCGAAGCCCCGTACGTCATACCGGATCACGCGGTACGACCGAGCCAGGGGATCGACCTGGTCGTCCCACATTCTAAGATCGAGCCCGGCACCCTCAATCAACACCAGCGGCGGGCCGTCACCGTGGATCTCGTAGTGAAGTTCGGTCTCTGTCACGTTGACCTCCATTCTCCGAACTCGGGTGAACCTTTGCACAAAGTACTGCCCGACGCAGCCAGCCACCCGGTGCGATGAGCTACCAGTGGGCGGATAACGCCAGGTGAGCGGATGGCCACGATTGTGGGCAGGTAGTGTCGCTTCGTGAAATTGACCGTCCTTGACTCAAAGCCGCTGGCCGACCTCACCGAAGACTTCCGGAACGGAGCCTGGTCGCAGACCCTCCTCGGGGGACTCGTGGCCGGGGTCGTCGCCACTTCTTTGGCTGTGTCGCTGGCCGGTTTGGTGTTTAGCGGCCCCCTGGCAACCGGGTTTGGTGCCGGGGTAGCGGCTTCGCTACTCGGCGGTGGCGTCATTGCGATCGCCTCGGCGGTGACTAGTTCGGCGAGGGGGATGGTTGCCGGCATCCAGGACGCCTCGGTAGCGATCGTCGCCGTGGCGACCGCAGGCGTCGCGGCAGCGCGTCAACCCGTCGCGACTGCAGTAGCGATTGTGGCGATCGCCACGGTGGGCACCGGGCTGGGACTGTGGCTCGCCGGCCGGTATCGACTCGGACGGATCCTCAGATATGTCCCGTATCCCGTGCTGTTGGGCTTTGTGGGAGCTACCGGCCTCGTCGTCCTCTTCGGCGCCGGCCATATTCTCGTTGGTGACAGCGGTTGGTCCGGCGCCCTTGGCGGGTCCAGCCTCCTCGTGTGGGTACCAGGCGTCCTTCTGGCCTTTGTTCTGTTGATTGGCTCTCGGGGTTCGGGGCATCCGTTGGCGTTGCCGGTGGCCATCGTGCTGGCATCGGGTCTGACGCATGTCAGCCGGGTTTTGAGCGGCGCTTCTGTCGAATCCGCCCAGATCGCCGGTCACCTTCTGGGACCGTTCCCCGCTTCTGGCCTGCTCAACCTCGGCATCGTCAGAACCGCGCTCGACGCCGATTGGTCGGCGGTGGCAGGCCAATCAGCCGTTCTGCTGACCGCCATCCTGGTCGGGATCTTGAGTTTCCTTTTGAACGCACCGGCGATCGAGGAGTTGACCGACACAGAAATCGACGTTGACGCCGACATGCGTCCCGTAGGGGTAGCGAACGTACTGGTCGGTCTCATCGGTAGCTTGCCCGGTTATGTCTACCTGAGTGACACGGTGGCTACGGGGAGAATCGCCGGCCTGCGGCGTAGCACCGGGGTCATAGCCGGACTGATCAGCTTTGGCGCAGTCGCGGCGGGGCCTCGCTTTCTCGGGCTCATCCCGACGCTGGTGGTTGGTGGGGTGCTGGCGTTCATTGGACTGACCTTTTTGTTCGAAGCACTTGTCGACAATCGTGCCGCCCTGAACCGATACGAGTACGCGCTGATTGTCAGCATGGTGCTGGCCGTGCCGATCGTCGGATTCGGGATGAGTATCGCCCTCGGTCTTCTCGGGGCAGTGGCGCTGTTCGCGTTTCGGTATGCATCGATCGACGTCATCAGGGTGCAGGTCGATCTCGCCGACTATCCCTCGGACGTCGAACGTTCCAGCGAAGACAAGGCCGCGCTGCACGACAAGCGAGGTGCGGCAACCGTCATAGACGTCCACGGGTTCTTGTTTTTTGGGACCGCTGCTCAGGTCGGTGACCGTCTGCTGCAGGCCGCCACCGATCAGGTCGAATATCTGGTGGTCGGGTTCGGTGGGGTCAACGGAATGGATGGCTCAGTCGGCAAGGTGTTGATCAAAGCTGCGAGGGACCTGGCAACCAGCGGCCAGACGCTGGTCGTGACCGGTCTTGACTCGCACTCATCGCTCACGGCCGGACTGGCCGAAACCGGTGCCCGCCATTTCGCGTCCCTGGCCGAGGGTGCGCACTGGGTAGAGGATCAGCTGCTGTCGCCGAACGCCGATCGGGTCGTTCCTCTGGCCGATTTCTTGCATGCCAACCTGGCGGCCGTCGAAACCGGACTCGGCTCCTATTTCGAGCGGGTGGAAGTACAAACGGGGGACCTACTCATCCGGGAGGGGTCTCCGCCGACTGGGGTGATCTACCTGGAGCAAGGGGACTTCGCGGTGGCGATCGGCCGGTTGAGCGGTGAAGGCGGTCACCGGATTCGGATCCTCGAACCGGGCACGGTGGTCGGCGAGATCGGTTGGTACGACCGTTCACCGGCCACGGCCAATGTCGAAGCCATTTCGAGCGGGGTGGTTTGGCGACTATCGGCCGACGCCTTCGAACGGCTCGAAGCAGACGATCCGCTCGTGGCAGCGGCGTTTCACAAAATGATTGCCAGAGTTCTCGCGGGGAGGGTGCGAGATGCCGACCGGTCCATCCGGGCCCTGCTCGGCGGCGGACACACGACCACGGTGGACTAGCCAGGCGGGCCGAACCGTTTGATGCCCCGCTTGATGGCCCCCGGCGAGTCAACCGAGAACCAGCTTCGTCCGTCCTCGCCTTCTATCGAACTGATCGGGTCGAACGACGTGATGTCGATGAGCGATTGGATCGACCCACCGTTGGCGAGTTCTTGAGCGGCGAGGTCTGCCAGGCCGGCGGGGTAGACGGCACAGAGCACCTGCCGGGTTCCGCCGTCGACCGGAACGACGGCCAGATCCGTGAAAGGGCGCCGGATGGCTCGGAGCGTGGCGGGCCGCACCCAGGGCTGATCCACCGCAACAACCATGAGCGGGTCGTGGGGGTAGGCATTGGCTGCCGCAAACAGGCCGCTCAGCGGCCCGCGATGGGCCTCGCCGACATCGGCGACCGCTCCGTATGGGCCGAGGGCTTCAGATCGACCAGCGACGATGACCCGGCCCGTCACTTCTTCCAGGGCCTTACCTACCCATTCGAACATCGGGCGTCCGGCCACTTCGACGAACGCCTTGTCGGTGCCCATACGTTTCGACGCGCCGCCAGCAAGAATGATCCCGATCATGGCCACATACTGGCACAGGGCTCGGTAGGGGAGGCCGCCTGAAACGTCAGGTCGTTTCGTCGAGGCGCACCACGTTGACCGTCAACTCGGGCAAGCTGCCCTCCCAGACCTTGGACAGAACCCTGCGGGCATGATCGGGCACATTGGCCAGCCTTACCGTCAGATTCGCTTCCTCGGCCTCCGCGACCGCCTGCTTCAAAGCCAACGCTCCCGTGTAGTCGATGCGGCCCAAGCCCTGAAGCTCGATCGTTACCGCCCTGGCGTCCGGGTGAGCTGCCAGTTCTTCATTGAGGTGCGTCCCGAGTCCGGGTGCTGATCCAAAGTAGAGGACGCCACGGGGCATGAGGTGCACGACGGTCCCCACCGTCCAGGACTCGACGTCGAGGTGGAGTTCGCGCCAAAGATGAACGCTGATGCCCATGACGATGCCGACCATGACGGCCAGGTCAATGCGCGGAGCCAGCGCCAACGTGAGAACGAACGTGGTGATCGCCACCATGGCCTGCAACCGCGAGTACCGCCAGATGCTGAATATCTCTGGAATACGGATGAGTTTGTAGACGCCCGCTATCACGATGGCGCCCAGGACCGCACTCGGGAGCGGCTCGATAATGTGAGCGAAAGGGAGAAAGAGGAGCACGGTGATCCCGGCCACCGCCCCGGCGGCCCTGGTTCGTGCTCCGGACAGACGAGCGACCGAACTTCTCGAGAATGACCCGCCCACGGGGAATGCCGACGAGAAGCCGGCCGCAAGATTGGCTACTCCCTGACTGACCAGCTCACGATCAGGGTCCCACGCCTGACGATCGAGATTGGCATAGGTTCGGGCAATGGCGCTCGGTTCAGCGAACCCGACCAGGGCGATCACGATCGCCGGTACGACGAGGTCGGCCATCGATCCCCAAGGCAAGGCAGCAGACAAGGGGGGGAAGCCGACCGGT
>JAOUMT010000011.1 GCA_029881355.1 Acidimicrobiia bacterium
GCAGCGGAAGCAAGTCTCGACCTTTGACCGCGCCAAATCCCAACCAGTGCGGCGCCAGTAGGCGCAGGAACCAAACGGCACCCAACCACTGAGCCAGGACCGTAGCGGCGGCCGCACCACCCACCCCCCACCCGAGACCAAAGATGAGTATCGCGTCACCGATCACGTTGGCCAGGTTGAGTCCCAGGGTGACTCGAAGGGGCGTCAGCGTGTCCTGTTGACCTCGGAACGCTCCATTGGCTGCCGTGATAATCAAGACAGCGGGGGCAGCCAATGCCCTGATCCGTAGGTACGTCAAGGCTTCTGGAAACGCTTCGGGCGGTGTCTGGAGGACCGCCAACCATTGATGGGAACCGACCAGGAGGATGCTGGTGGCCAGGAGGCCGAGAGCGACCGCCAGAACCAGGGCCTGTGTGGTAGTTCTGGCAACACTCGCCTGATCATTGCGTCCCCAGGCTCGAGCAATCAATGGCGTCGTGCCGTAGGCGAGAAAGTTGAAGGCCATGAAAGCCACCGAAAAGACCGCGGCATTTATCGCCAGGGCCGCCAACGATACGGTGCCGAGACGACCAACGAATGCGGTATCGATCAATGAAACGAGCGGATCGGCTGCAAGGGTGCCCAGTGCCGGAATCGCCAGGCGAGCGATCCGTCGATTCACAGGATCTTGTCCGGGTAAGCACACCGATCGATCAACGGACAGCTACCACAGCGCGGTTTACGAGCGTCGCAAACGTCTCTTCCGAACTGGATCAACGTCATTGACAGCTTCGCCCATCGTTTCTGTGCAAAGAGCGCCTTGAGATCCTGTTCTATTTTCACCGGATCGGTTTCGATGGTTAGTCCTAAGCGAGCTGAGACCCGTTTTACATGGGTGTCCACGGCTATAGCCGGAACTCCGAACGCTTCGGCAAGCACCACGGAAGCCGTCTTTCTTCCGACCCCGCGCAACGTCACCAGGTCGTCGAGTTTTGCCGGTACTACGCCCGCGAAGTTGGCTACCAAATCTTCCGACAGGCTGATAATCGACTTCGTCTTTTGCCGATAGAACCCGGTCGAATAGATCAGCGCCTCTACTTCGTCCGGATTGGCACGAGCCAGGGACTCGGGATCCGGATACCGGGCAAACAGGGCCGGGGTCGCCCGATTGACGTTCTCGTCGGTGGTCTGCGCTGAGATGGTCGTTGCGACAAGCAGCTGCCAAGGATCCTGATACTCCAAGGCCGTAGTGATGTCTGGATACAGTCGGGAAAGTCGGCTGGCGAGGGTAGACGCGTTGCGTCTGTCCGTGGTCGTGGGTTCGGTTCCGTCTGAGCGTTGCATCCTGCCAGATTGGTCGGAAAGTCTCGGGACTTCCAGTCGTCTACGATTCGGCCCGTGAACTTACACGACGCCATTCTCAAGCATGCAACCGTCGACGGCAGCATCGTGCGGGTGGACGGATTTCTGAACCATCGCGTCGATCCAGACATCATCGCCGACGTGGGCGCCCGCATAGCCGATTGGCTGGTGGACCGTCAGCCTGATGTTCTGCTGACAGCCGAAGCATCGGGGCTACCGCCCACCGCGACCGCCTCCCAAATCCTTGGCTTGCCATACATCTACGCGAAGAAGTACGTCGGCCCTGGCGAACGCTATACCTTCGCCAGGGAAATCTCCTCACCGACGAAAGGCATCGAATACCGGGTGGAGGTGGCCCGACATGTTCTGGCCCCGGCCATGCGGGTCGCCATCATTGATGACTTCCTGGCTGGTGGTCGAACTGCTGCGGCACTGGTCGACATTGCTGAGGAAGCGGGATGTACGGTGGTGGGCGCAGCCTTTGCGATCGAAAAAGCGATGGCCGGAGGACGCATCCTGCTTGAGGAGCGGCGAGTCGATGTCTTCGCAGTAGAGATTATCGAAAGCGTCGAGAACGGAATCGTACGGCTCGCCGAGTGATAGCCGCCGGCCGTCACGATTCGATTCGGCCTACTTGATCTCTGAGCGCATCCTCCGGCTCAAATGCACCCCGACCCGGACAAGAGCCACCAGGACAATCAGTACGAGCATGAGTGCCGTGCTGAGCTCCACAGGGTCAACAAAAGCGAAATCGCAACTTCCCAAACCGCCATCGCAAACGCCGAACCCACTTCCCCCATTCGAAAGGTTGACAAGGATGAACGTGGGAACGGCCGCAACCACAACGGCCGCAAACACAACTCCGAAGAAAAGTAGACGAAGTAACAACATGATCAGTGAACGGTAGGTTACCCGCTCGGGTTCCCCGGCCGGTAGCATCTCCCAACGTGCGGGCCTTCGTGAAGCAACTCACAGCAGACTCGAAGCCGTCGTCACGGCCGTTTCCTCTGGCAGAAGCGATTCTTTGGGCGCTAGCGGGCGGCACGATGGCCGGTTTTCTGCTCTGGAGCCAAGCGGCGGCTCTCGGCTCAACCAGTTCTCTGCTCCAGGTCGGCGTCGATTCGGACCTGGCACCCTTTGTCTCTGGCTTGTTCACTGATCTACATCTGGTTCCTGGCGTAGGCACCGACGGCCAGACGTATTTCGCAATCGCCAACGATCTGAAAGGCGACTTCGCCCCCTCCCTGATGGCAAGCCCCGGTCTTCGGTATGCCCGGATCGGATTTCCCTGGCTGGCGTCGCTTGGTGGGTCAATCAGCGGAGCTGCGGTTCTCTACGGGATGCTGACCGTGATCACGCTCTCAGCGGCCGCTGCGAGCAGTTTGACGATGGGCTTCGCCGCGTATTTCGGGATGACCAGGAAGGTGGCGTTCGGGTTGTTCGGAAACCTCGGATGGTTCCTGGGAATCCGGGTCCTCACGCCAGATCCCATGGCTTTGGCTCTCATGTTGGGTGGGATGTTGTCCGCCGTGCATGGGCGGCACAAAACCTCGTACGTGCTCTTCGTCTGCGCCGTACTCACCAAGGAACCCTATTACGCCGGCGCCGTCGCAGTGGCGATCTGGCTATGGCAACAACGCCAACGCATTCGTGCCGCCGCAACGGTCGTTTTGCCAGCCGTGGCAGGTGCGGCTGCGACTGCCTACACGAATGCCCAGATCGGTTCGTTCGCAGACGCTCCGAACGTCTCTTGGCCCGCGGTCGGCATCTTCAAGGCTTCTTCCTATTGGCTTCATGCCCAACCAAAGGACGTGTTCTATAGCTGGTTGGCGATTGCCGCCATCGTGCTGGCGGTGGCAGGCGGCTTCGCTACGAAACATCTCTTGGTGCGTTGGAGCGCTTGGGGTTGGGCAGCCATCGGCTTACTCGGATCGGACTGGATCTGGTTCTTCGGGAACTCGACCGCCCGAGTTCTGGCTCCCGCCTGGTTGTTCGCCATCATGTGTCTTGCGTCAACTCGTCGATCGAGCGATCAAGCGTCCGAGTCGTTCGATTCCTTGGTCGATCTCGACCAGCGTGGCTACGGAGTAGGCGAGGCGTAGCGTATTCGACCCACCTCCGTTGGGAAAGAACTGCGCTCCTGGCACGTACGCCACCCCCTCGGCCACTGCTTGTGACAGCAGTGAAGTGGCGTCCAAATCGACGGGCAGCGTTACCCAGATAAACATGCCGCCTTCGGGCACCGTCCATGTTGTGCCGGGAGGAAAGTGCGCAGTGAGCGCCTGTAACATCCGATCTCGCTGAACGAGGTAATACGCGCGGACCTGGAGAACGTGGCGCTCCAAGAACCCATCCGCCAACGCCTCAGCCGCCAATGCCTGGGTCGTGGTGGAGGTGTGCAAGTCGGCAGCCTGCTTGATCATGGTGAGCTTCTCAATCATCGGTACCGGACCCGACAACCAACCAAGGCGGAGCCCTGGCACCAGGATCTTCGAGAATGAACCCGCGTACAGAACATTTGAAGAGCTCATGGTGATCATGGGAGGGACGAATTCACCCGAGAAACGCAGCAGGGCGTAGGGATCATCCTCGTACACGATGGCATCGAACTCTTCGGCCAGGTCCACGATTTGATGCCGCCGCCTTTCCGACATCGTCCGACCGGTCGGGTTCGAGAAGTTCGGGTTGAGATAGAGAAACCGGGCACCGTTGCGGAACGCTTGTTCCACCCCACTGGGCTCGATACCTTCGCCGTCGGATGGCACGGCAACGTACGTCGCCTGATAAACATCAAAAGCCCGGAGCGCACCAAGATACGTAGGCGCTTCGACCACAACAGCATCACCCGGGTTCACAAAAAGCTTGCCGGCCAAATCCAGTCCCTGCTGAGATCCCGACACCACGAGGAAGTTGGAAGGGTCGGCGAGTTCCGCCGACTGCCAGGCGAGCAGTTCGCGCAAACGAACCTCGCCCTCAGTAATCGAATACTGCAGATTGGCCGCATCCGAAAGAACGCGATCGGCCGCCTCCCGCATGCGACCTATTGGAAAGAGGTCCGAGGCCGGGAGACCTCCCGCAAAGGAGATGACCTCGGACTGCTGGGTGAGATGCAAAATCTCTCGAATCGTGGACGGTTTTACGTTGGCAGCACGATCGGCATACCGAACCATCAGGCGAGCGGAACTCGCAAAACCAGGAAGCCGTCAGCCAACTCCCATGACGCGTTGGCAATCAACGAGTAGTCGATAAGGTCCGTTTCGGCCTGCTTGATAAAGCCCTTTCGGGCTTCACCCTCCACTGGTGGCATCGGGCGATCCCTCACCGCCTGGGCACGTTCCGAAAAACGTGCAAGCATCTCATCCACATCAAACTCAGCCATAAAACTCTCCTGTTATCCGATCACCCTACCCCACCACTAGCCTGGTCAAATGCAACAACAACTCCTGATTGTGACGGGAAAGGGTGGCGTCGGGAAGTCCGCGGTCGCCGCAGCTCTGGCTATCGAAGCCGCTCGTCGTGGCAGGAAGGTACTTGCCATCGGCATGGTCGAAAAGCGTGGCCTGGCAGCTCACCTGGGAGTTGAGACTCTCACCTATGAAATCGGAGAGGTCCGCCCTGGAATCTTCGCGATGGGGATCGAACGACCAGCCGCACTCGATGAGTACTTGCGCATCGTTCTCCGGGTCCCGAAGCTGTCTCGGATCGGTCCCGTCGCCCGGGCTTTTGACGCTCTGGCTTCGGCCGCGCCCGGTATCCGGGAAACCGTGACCATGGGGAAGGTGCTTTTTGAAACCAGAACCAACAACTGGGATCTCGTCGTTGCCGATGCTCCACCGTCGGGGGCCATCGGCTCTCACATCCGGGCACCGAAAACCGTCTCGGAGTTGGTCGGGGCCGGCAAGGTCCGGGAACAGACCAAATGGATGAGCGATCTCATGGCGGATCGCACCCGCACGGGTCTCGTGATGGTCACCCTGGCTGAGGAACTTCCCACCATCGAAACCGCCGAAACCTTGGATTGGATCGCCAACGAGGAGCTCATCAGTGTGGCGGAGGTCATCACGAATCGCATACTGGAACCGCTTGGCGCCAAGGTGCCAGTCGACGTTTCGTCTCCGATGGGTGCTGCCGCAGCCCTCCACGACGGGATCTTTCACGAGCAGCAGAAATGGCTCGCCGAGCTGCCGGGCCGGGGGCGGGCACTCCCCTACCTCTTTGGCGTCACCGGCCCGGTCGAAGTCGCCGAACGCCTAGCCGACGTGCTCGAGCCACGATGAACGGCCCAATTCTGGTTACCGGTGCAGGCGGGGTTGGCAAGACAACCGTGTCAGCCGCTCTCGGTGTAGCTGCCGCACAAGCAGGATACGAGACCCTGGTGCTGACGGTGGACCCGGCCCGCCGGCTGGCGACGGCACTGGGACTCGACGCCCTTCACAACGTCCCAACGGCGAACGAGAAACTTCCGACGCTGTGGGCTGCCATGCTTGATTCGGAAGCCAGTTGGGACCAAATCGCTCGCAGCCATGCTCCCCCTGAGGCAGCTGACCGACTCGTCAACTCGGAGTTCTTCCATGCAATCACCCGCCACTTCCCGGCCTCCCAGTCGTACGCGGCCGCCGAAGCCATGGCGCAACACCTCGACGAGCGGCGGTGGGATGTCGTGATTGTTGATACGCCGCCCGCCTCGGGCGGGATTGAGTTCTTTACCGCTCCAAACGAACTCACCAATCTCGTAGGCGGACGTTTGTTCCGATGGTTGACCGGTGGCGCCATTCCGGGAAGGCGAGAGCTGTTCAATGTGGCCGCCAGACCGGCGCTGCGCATTGTTGACATCGCTCTTGGATCCGACCTGCTCGAACGAGTCGGAGCCTTTCTGTTTGATCTGCGGACGACCTATGACGGCCTGCGGAAACGGTCCCAGGACATCGAGAAGTACTTCCGACGCTCGACCACGATCGTCGTTACGACGTCGGACCCGGCTCCCGTGGCCGAAGCCGCCCGCTTCTTCAAGGAGTTACCGCAGGTTGCCAGACCACCGGCGGCGATCGTGTTCAACCGAACGCTTCCTGCCAGCTGGGAAGAAGCCGAAATACCGTCCGACGCGACCCGAGCGTTGGCACGAAACCTGGCGCTGTGGGCCCGCGAAGCTCATCGGCAGGAAACGGTCCGCGACGAATTCGCCGCCCGATACCGAACGTCTATCGTGTCGATCCCCTGGAAGCCCACCGCCCCGACCGACCTGACTTCCTTGGCTGATCTCATCAAAGACACCGGCCTGGTTGCGGATCTGGTCGGCTCGTAGGCGTTCAGATCACTGATCGTTGCCCGAATAGCTCCCGAATCTCAGCATAAAGCGCCGAGCGTGGTTCGACCCTGTGGTTGTCGTCGAGTCGCAGCACCTTGTGCCCATCGCCCGTCGTCATGTGCAAGACCACCGGGGCTTTGCCTGGATGGTTGGTCAAAACCTCTTTGAGTCGTTGCACATTTTCGGGCGAGAGCATCTGAGCGGGTACTTCGAGACGAACGGTTGCGTCAATTGTAAGATCGATTTCCCTGAGCGTATTGGCCCGGATCTTCACCGAGTCGCCACGATGATCGAGGGAACCGGTAACCACCAGGATGGCATCCTCGCGGACCAGCGGTCCGTATTCGGCCACGGTACGCGGAAAACACATCACTTCGACGGATCCCTCGAGATCCTCAAGTTCGAAAAAAACCATCGGTTCGCCCTTGCGGGTCATGCGCCGGGTGATCGGACCGACCAGACCGCCGATGGTCACCGTGGTGTTGTCACCCTGATCCATGAGGCTGCTGATCGAAGCAGATGAGGCCGACCGAATCGCGGATTCGACTCCCCGAAGCGGATGATCCGACACATACAACCCGAGCATTTCTCGTTCAAACCCGAGTTTGATCTTTTTGTCCCATTCATCGGTTCCGATGAATACGTCCGCTTCAATGTCATCTGATTCTGCAGAAGCAAACAAACTGAACTGGCCGACGTCCTCGTTGCGGCGGCGTTCGAGTGTGCTCGTCAGAATGTCGTCGTAGATCAAGAACAGGCTTTTACGGCCATGACCCAGGCTGTCGAACCCGCCGGCTTTGATAAGAGACTCAATGGTGCGTTTGTTGAGGGCAAGCGGATCTACCCGATTCACAAAATCGGAAAAATCGACAAACGGCCCGCCTTCGGTGCGCGCTTCCACGATCTTTTCGACGACGCCTTCACCAACGTTGCGCACCGCCGACATCCCGAACCGGATCTTTCCGTCCTTGCTCACGAAGTCGGTTTCGGAGACATTCACATCGGGAACAAGCACGTCGATCCCCATCGCCCGGCACTCATTGAGGTAGATGGCGGTGCGATCTTTGTCCCGCTTGGTCGATGTCAGCAGCGCCGCCATATATTCGGCGGGGAAGTGGGCTTTCAAATAGGCGGTCTGGTAGGCGATCAGGGCATAGGCCGCCGAATGGGACTTGTTGAATCCGTAGCCTGCGAATGGCTCGATGGCGTCCCACAGATCAGCGCCGAGTTGGGGCGGATGTCCCTGGGAGACGCACCCATCTACGAACTTCTGTTTCTCGGCGTCCATGACAGATTTGATCTTCTTGCCCATCGCCTTGCGAAGCTTGTCCGCATCGGCCATGTCGTATCCGGCGATCTCCTGGGCCACCTGCATGACCTGTTCTTGATAAACAATGATCCCGTAGGTGTTGGCGAGGAACTTTTCGGTCGCCGGATGGGGGTACTCGACCGGTTCGCGACCGTTCTTCCTGTCGGCATATGCGTAATGCATCTTCATGCCCATCGGACCGGGCCGGAACAAGGCGTTGACCGCGATGATGTGATCGAACGTATCCGGCTCCAACGACCGGATCAAAGCCCGCATGGGAGTTCCCTCAAGCTGGAATACGCCGATCGTATCGGCGGCCCGTAGCAACTCGAACGTTTTGGCGTCCTCCAGCGGCACGTGATCGATATCGGGCGGATCTTCACCTGACTTGCGGATCAACTCGAGACATCGCTCAATGGTTGACAGGTTTCGAAGCCCCAGAAAGTCCATCTTCATGAGACCCAGCGCTTCGACAACCTGCCACTCATACTGCGTGACGATTTCGTTGTCTTCGCCTTTCCGCTGTACCGGGAGCAGTTCCGAGACCGGCTGGGGGGAGATGACTACTGCGGCCGCGTGGATTGAATCCTGACGGCGCAGACCTTCAAGTCCCCTCGCCGTATCGACCACCCGTCGCACATCCGGATCGGATTCATACGCAGCTCGCAATTCGGCCGAGTTGCCAAACCATTCCTTCTGATCCTGGTCGGCGTCGGCACCGGGCGCTTCCAACACGTTGTCAAGGTTCGCTTCGTTGCCGAGGATCGCTTGGGGCATCATCTTGGCGACCTTGTCCCCGACCGCATACGGGAGGCCCAGCACCCTTGCCGAATCACGGATCGCCTGCCGACCTTTGATCGTTGAGAACGTGATGATCTGAGCGACATGGTCAGACCCGTACTTGTCGGCGCTGTACTTGATCATCTGGCCCCGATATCGCTCATCGAAGTCCATATCGATATCAGGCATCTCACGACGACCGGGATTGAGAAATCGTTCAAAAATGAGCCCGTACGTGAGGGGATCGAGGTCAGTGATCTGCAAGGCGTAGGACACAATCGATCCGGCCGCCGATCCCCGTCCTGGTCCGGTGCGAATGCCCTGGTCCTTGGCATATTTGATGATGTCCCAGACAATCAGGAAATAGGCGGGGAAGCCCATGTCGCTGATGATCCGCAGCTCGTGTTCGATTCGGTCGACCACCTCATCCTCGAGCATCGCCCCGTATCGCTGCTTGGCACCTTCAAACACCAACTCCCGGAGGTAAGACTCGACGTCGTAGCCGTCCGGAACAGGAAAAGACGGCAGCAGGATCTTGCCGAACTCCAAGGTGACGTCGGCCCGGTCGGCGATGTCCAAAGTCGTGTCACATGCCCCCGGGTAGAGATCCTCAGGGAACAGTGCCCGCATTTCCCGGGCCGACTTCAAATACAGCCCGGTCCCTTCAAACCGAAAACGATTCGGGTCGTCAATCGTGGAGCCGGTCTGGATGCAGAGCAGGACATCGTGGGCCTCGGCATCTGCTGCCGAGATGTAGTGGGCATCGTTGGCGGCAAGGAGCGGCGCGCCGATCCGTCGAGAGATGTCGACCAGGTCTGGCAAGATTCGTCGTTGCGCTTCGATGCCGTGATCGGCGATCTCGATGAAGAAGTTGTCCTTGCCGAAGATATCCTGATATCGGGCCGCGGCGGCGAGTGCACCATCAAAGTCCCTGGCTGCGTTTCGGTTACCTTCCTCACGCGATGCGTCGGGAGCGAGTCGCGAGGCTACTTCCCCACCAAGGCATCCGGACGTGGCGATAACACCCTCTGAATACTTGGCGAGGAGATCAAAATCCATCCGCGGCTTGTAATAGAAGCCATCGAGATAACTGGCCGAAACCATCTTCATCAGGTTCTGGTACCCGACCTGGGTTTCTGCCAGAAGGGTGGAGTGGTAACGCTGATTCTCTGCCCGACCTGGCCGGTCAAATCGGCTGCCGGGAGTTATGTACGCCTCCACCCCGATGATCGGTTTGACCCCTTCAGCAGTGGCGGCTCGATAGAAATCTCCGACACCGTACATAACCCCATGGTCGGTGATCGCGATGGCAGGTTGATTGTCTTCAAGAGTGACTCGCACCATGTCCTTGACGCGCGCCGCCCCATCGAGCATCGAGAACTCAGAGTGAACGTGAAGATGAACAAAGCCGTCCCGGGCCACCCTAGATCGACCTCCAAAGGTGAATTACAGCGGTGTGGTTCGACGTTACCAGACTGACGCCGCGATGAAAGCGAGGATGGCGATCGCCGGAACGATCGCAAACGCCGTTCGTTTCACCCGGTCGGTGATCCGGAACGTGTCCCATCCGGCCGCCACCAAAAGCCCACCAACCATTCCCCCCAGATGGCCCTGCCACGAGATGAACCCGCCCAGGGCAAATGGCAGGATGATCCCAATCCCGACGAGCCACAGAACCAGCTGCCATCCCTGGCGCCCCTGCGGGGTCCTTCTGGCTGGCCACCACTGCCAAAACAGGTAGCCGGCGATTCCGTATATGGCTCCAGATGCTCCGATCTGGGCGAACCCGGGTCCACCCAACAGATATCCACCGACGCCACCGGTCACGGCAGCGAACATATACAACCCCAGGAACGGACCCGTCCCGAGCCGGGCCTCGACCCGGGGACCGAGCACATAGAGGGCGTATCCGTTGAAGCCAATGTGCCAAAGATCAAAGTGGATAAACGCCGACGTCAGCAGCGTCCACCAGGTCCCTTCATTGGTGATCGACGAGTTGACCTGGACGAACGGGAATACGAATTCTGCACCGCCCGGAAGCCACTGCAACACATACACGACAAGGTTGATGGCGAGCAGGGCTTTGGTAACGGGCCCGAGGGCGGCGATTCCAGTGCCTCGGCTGACCCGGGTCGTTCCGATCTCCTTGTGACAGTCGAGGCACCGCTGGCCGACCACCGCATCGACCGAGCAGTCGGGGCAGATCGGCTTACCGCAGTTTGAGCATGCCAGTCCGGTCTCGCGATCGGGGTGGCGATAACAGTGCTGGAGGCCTTGAGTCATTGCTCGACCAACCTAGCCGCAAAGAGGGCCTAGCCAATAGTCACAGGCGGTTAGCCTACGGCGATGATTGGAATACTGACAGCAGGCGGTGACTGTCCAGGACTCAACGCGGTCATACGCGCCGTTGTACATAGAGCCCACCAATCGGGTACTTCCTGTATCGGCATCCGGTACGGCTGGAAGGGTTTGATGGAAAACATCACCGTTCCCCTGGACCGCGAGGTGGTTGACGAGATCATGGGGCTCGGTGGAACCATTCTCGGAACTTCGCGCCAGGACCCGTACGTACATGGCAACGGTTTGGCCTCGATCAGCGAAACAATGCGTACCCACCACATCGAGCAGGTCGTTGTCATCGGAGGCGAGGGGACCCTGGCATCAGCCCTGCGACTCTCTCAGGAGGGACTCCCGGTTATCGGAGTCCCCAAGACGATCGATAACGACATAGCGGCCACAGACGTCACCTTTGGCTTTCATACGGCCGTACAGATCGCTACCGACGCCATCGATCGTCTGACTACGACGGCCGAATCCCACGATCGCGTCATACTCGTCGAAGTCATGGGCCGCCACGCGGGTTGGATCGCAGCCTACGCAGGGTTGGCGTCGGGGGCCGATGCCATCCTGGTGCCAGAAGTCACCTTCGACGTGGCCGAACTCGCCCGGTTACTGAAACGGCGTCAAGCCCGGGGCAAGAACTATTCAATTGTCGTCGTTGCCGAGGGAGCACCCCTCCCGGCGGGACTTGAACGCCCCGTAACGCAACGCGACGCCTACGGCTTCGAGCGACTGGGAGGGATAGCGAATGTTCTGGCGCCGGCCATCGAAGAACTCTCCGGTTTTGAAACGCGGGTAACTGTTCTCGGTCACGTTCAACGCGGTGGGACCCCGACTGCGTACGACCGGATTCTCGCTACCAGATTCGGGGTGGCTGCGGCCGATCTGGCAGTGGCCGGCGAGGCAGGGGTGATGGTTGCGCTGCGGGGAGACGCAATTGTCCCGGTGCCACTTGAGGAGGCGTGTGCCCGAGTCCGCCTGCTTGACCCGGAAATCTACGAAGTCGCACAAACGTTCTTCGGGTAGGCCAAAGTACCTAGGCGGTCAGTTGGTTGAGGACCGCCTGGAGATCCGGAGCCAAGGGAGCGTCGATCGCCATCGCCTCGCCGGTGAACGGATGAAGAAACTCGAGACGGTGGGCGTGCAGGAACATCCTCGGACACGCAACCGGGTCAGGACCGGATCGGTACAGGCTATCCCCAACGACTGCATGATCAATCGCCGCCATATGAACCCGTATCTGGTGGGTTCGACCGGTTTCAAGCTGGACCTCGACCAGCGAAACATTTGAAGCCGGCCACTCGGCGACGCGCCGGTAGTGGGTGCGGGCGAATTTGCCATCGACCAGGACCGCCATTTTCGTCGCGGCGCCAGGATCCCGACCGATCGGGGCGTCGACCGTGCCACGTTCAATTGGAAAAAGGCCACCGACGAGGGTGGTGTAGTGGCGGTGCACCTCCCTGGTCTTGATTTGCCTACTCAGCGCTACGTGGGCCCGATCCGTGAGCGCCACCATCATCGCCCCGCTGGTGTCTCGATCGAGACGATGAACAATCCCCCATCGAGGGTTTTCACCGACTCCTACAATGGCGGGATAACGAGCCACCAGTCCGTTCACGAGTGTCCCCGACCGGTTACCGGCGCCCCGGTGCACCACCAATCCTGGCGGCTTGTTGATCACCGCAAGGTCCGCATCGTCGTACAAGACTTCGAACTCGACACCGGGGTCAGCCACGACGGTGTCGTCGGCCGCGTTGGTTGGCATCCTCAGCGTGTCACCAGCCATAACCCGGTCGGCCGGCTGGACCGGTTTCCCATCGATCGTCACCAACCCGTCGTCGACGAAGGCTCTGGCGATGGACCTTGGCACCTTCGAGAGCACGGCGATCACCCGATCCGCCCGCTGTCGGTCTAGCTCTGGCGGCACCATCACCGACCGGAACTCGGCATCACTCGAAACCGGGATCTCAGCGTCCATCGGTCCGCCAGGCAATCCAGATCAACAGCGCCGCTCCGACCGTGATCGCCGAGTCGGCAACATTAAAATTGGGGAAGTTAGGAAGACGAATCCAATCGACGACGTAGCCGGCTAGAAACTCGTCACTGTTGGTAATCCGATCAACCAGGTTCCCGGCGGCTCCAGCCCCGACCAGTGCCAGACCGACTACTTCGGCAGGCTTCGTGGCCTGGCCCACCGCATAGGACACAACGCCGACTGCGACTACTGCGGCAAGTCCGAGCAGTACGCCCGCACCCGAGCCTCTTAGGAAGCCGAAGGCCGCACCGGTATTCTCGGCGTATTCCCAAGACAAAACATTCGGTATGACGGTTCGGGGCGCTCCAATAAGGGTGGTCCGAGCCCAATACTTGGTCAGCTGATCCACCACCACAACCGACAGAGCAATCAGCCCTGCCGTACGGTGCTTCACGAGCGTTTTGAGGCGCAGCTCACACATTCTGTGGCGTGCGGAAGGATCTCAAGGCGCTCAAGGGGTATCGAGGCGCCACAGCTCTCACAGATCCCGTATTTCCCGTCCCGGAGGCGGGTCAGCGCATACTGAGTCTTGGACAGAAGATCCTGGAGGTTGCGATCGACCGAGCGATCTTTCTCATACTCGAACGTCATCGAGCCGCCCTCGGCTGTTGTCGGGTCGGGCATCCGCTCGGACGACGTCTCCGAGATCCTCGACTCTTCACGCTCACGCACATGCGTATCGATGAGGTGGGCGAGGCGCGCCTGTTCGGCTTCGAGTTTGGCTTGAAATCGCTTGATTGTGCTCGCTGCTAGTCCGCGGCTCATGATCAACCTTCCGGCGTGATCAGGAAAATTAGCACGGTGTGCGGCAGTGATGGTCACTCTGAACCACCCTTCGGCTCCGACCTCAGCATTCCCTGTCAGAAAACACCGAACGAGGCACCCGACAAGCCGGGTACCATTTCACCGACATGAACGACCCAAAACCCTTTCGCAGGATCGACAACCGTCCCGATTTTCCGAACCTCGAGCAAGAGATTCTCCGACTATGGGACAAAACGGACGCCTTCGCCCAGTCGGTGGAGCGACGGCCGGCCTCGAACGAGTACACCTTCTACGACGGGCCTCCGTTCCCCACCGGTAGCCCGCACTACGGAAATCTTCTGGCCGGAGTGATCAAGGACATGGTCCCGCGCTATTGGACGATGCGCGGATATCGGGTTGAACGTCGCTTCGGTTGGGATACCCACGGGTTACCGATCGAAATGGAAGTCGAGAAGCGCATCGGTGTATCTGGACCTCGCGCCATCGCCGAGTATGGCGTTGACCGGTACAACGAGGCCTGCCGCGCCGAGGTCCAGACGAATACCGAGAACTGGGAGCGTATCACTCGCAGGATCGGGCGTTGGGTCGACTTCGAGAATGATTACAAGACGATGGACCTCGACTTCATGGAGTCCGTCTGGTGGGTGTTCCGTCAGCTTTGGGACAAGGGTCTCGTGTACCAGGCGTTCAAGGTTCTCCCGTACTCGATTGGAGCTACCACGCCACTTTCCAACTTCGAAGCAAACCTTGACTACCGCGATGTCGACGACCCGTCCATCACGGTCCGACTCGAGGTGCTGGCCGATCACGGACCGGTTGCGGCGGGTGATTGGCTACTGATCTGGACGACCACCCCCTGGACACTCCCATCGAACCTGGCGGTGGCGGTTTCAGAGGACGTCCAGTACTCCGCCGTCCGGGACACCGAGGGGCGGCGCCAGTGGATGGCGTCCGATCGGGTGTCATCGCTGTTCGGCGAGGACGCCGTTGTCCACGCAAGTGCCTCCGGTGCTGATCTCCTTGGCGTCTCCTACCGGCCACCGTTTGACTATTTCGGAGAAGAACGCGACCGCGGGGCCTTCAGGGTCATTGCTTCGGATGAGGTCACCATGGACGATGGCACGGGCCTCGTCCATATGGCTCCAGCATTTGGCGAAGCTGACTTTTTCGCCTTGCAGAGCGCCGGGCTCGATGTGCTGGTTGACCCGGTCGACGCCGAAGGCCGTTTTACGGAGGCAACCCCTGACGTGGCCGGTATGCAGGTAAAAGACGCTGATCGGGTGTTGATCAGCTTGCTCAAGACTGCCGGCCTGCTGGTCGATCAGCGAACGATCAACCATTCGTACCCGTTCTGTTGGCGTACTGGAACACCGTTGATCTACAAAGCCATCCCCACCTGGTTCGTAGCCGTGGAGCAGATCAAAGATCGCATGGTCGAGCTCAACCAAACCATCCACTGGGTGCCCGATCATATTGGAAGCAAACGATTCGGAAACTGGCTCGAGGGAGCCAGGGACTGGGCGATCAGCCGCAACCGATATTGGGGTAGCGCCATTCCGGTCTGGCAGTGTGATCAAGGTGATCATCAGGTCTGCGTCGGATCGGTCGACGAATTGTTCGAACTCTCGGGAGTCCGACTTGACGACATCCACAAACATTTCGTCGATGAGGTCTCCTTCTCGTGCGTCGAGTGCGACGGGACCATGCGACGGATTCCCGAGGTGCTCGACTGCTGGTTCGAGTCAGGCTCGATGCCGTTCGCGCAGATTCACTATCCATTCGAGAACCAGGAACGGTTCGCGAGCCGATTCCCCGCCAACTTCATCGCCGAAGGTATCGACCAAACCCGCGGCTGGTTCTACACGCTGGTCGTTTTGTCTGTCGCCCTCCAGGACGAAGTGCCATTCAAGAATTGCGTCGTCAACGGCCACATCCTCGCCGAAGATGGCCGCAAGATGTCCAAGAGCCTGAAAAACTATGAAGATCCCGACCTCCTGCTTGACAAGTTCGGAGCAGATGCGCTGCGCACCTACCTGATCGACTCTCCGGTTCTGCGGGGCGAGCCGATGCGGTTCACCGAAGCCGGGATCCGAGACGTCGTTCGGACCGTCATGATCCCGTTATGGAACGCATATTCGTTCTTTACGACCTATGCCGAGGCCGACGAGATCACGCTCGCCGATCTTGAGAAGGCGCCACAACCGAATGACCGACCGGAGATTGACCGGTGGATTCTTTCCACCCTGCAAACGTTGATCGCCAATGTGAACGAGCACATGGAGGGCTATTACCTCTACGCAGTCATCAAGCCAACGCTGGCGTTCATCGATGACCTCACCAACTGGTACATCCGCCGTTCCCGCCGCCGATTTTGGCGGGCCAAGAGCGGCGACGACACCGACAAGTTGGCCGCGTTTGCAACGTTGTACGAGGTACTTACCACCTTCGCCAAAGTTCTGGCACCGGTGCTGCCTTTCATCACCGAACAGATCTACCAGGGCCTGGTGGCCGAACATCAACCCGACGCGCCCGTGAGCGTCCACCACTGCGACTTCCCGGTCGCGGATGAGCGCCTCATCGACGCGCCCCTTGAGGCCGACATGGAATCGGTACGGGCGGCGGTACGCCTCGGCCATAACCTACGTAAGCAAGCGAGCCTTCGAGTTCGCCAGCCTCTGCGAAGCATCACGGTCGTTACCCACGACGACGCGGTCGCCGATTCGATCGTTGCTCATACCGACCTTCTCGTCGAAGAGCTCAATGTGAAAGAGGTCCTCACATCCCAGGACGAACAGTCGCTGGTAGGTCTGTCGGCCAAGGCAGATTTCAAAACGCTCGGCCCGAGGCTCGGCTCCCGCATGAAAGAGATCGCCGACCTGATCGCCCGATTGGACCACGATCAGGTTGTCGCCCTTCGAGGTGGCGCGTCGGTCGAGCTCGATGGCGAACCCATTACGGTCGAAGACGTCGTCATCGACAGAACGCCACTACCGGGAGTCGTCGTCGCCAACGAAGGGCTGATCTCGGTGGCCCTCGACACCGAAATCAGCCAGGAGCTTCTTACTGAAGGTCTCGCCAGGGAGCTCGTGTCGGTCGTTCAGGGCATGCGCCGCGACGCGGACCTCGCCGTCACCGACCGAATCACCGTAGTTTGGCAATCCGATGATCCCGACGTATCCGAAGCGGTGACCGCTTTCAGTGACCTCATCAGTTCCGAGGTTTTGGCTGTAGATCTACGTGAGGACTCCCGGCTCGACTCCCCGCCAATCCGCGTCGACGGCCGAACGGCCCGGTTGGAGATCTCGACACAAAGCTAGGTGTCGCGCTCCCACGGACGCCGTCGAGGCGCCGGCTCGGGTTCCTGTTCTGCCGACTCAGAAGTCTCGGCCTCCCAATCGGCAGCCGGAGCGTCATCGGTCCACGGATCTGTTTCGGCGACTGTGGGCACTTCGCCGGTAGCGAAGGCACCTGCCGGGTCCATTCCCCGGCCTGGGAGCGGCTCATTCGGCGAAGTAAGCCAGCCGCCCGAAGAGGGGGCGAACGTCGGGCGATCAGGCTCAGCCCGATGGGTACCGAAGCGGGGGACCTCTTCGGTTGGCATGGTTTCAGGCGTTTCGCCCGCTTGGTACGGCTCGTCATCGGGAGTGGGAGCCGCGAAAACCTCGACCGGCGCTTCGTCTGCCTCAAAGCCGGCATCTGTCAAGTCATCGTCGGCATCGAGGGCAGGTTCGCTAGCGAAGAACGGTATCTCACGGTCAGCCGAGTCGCGGCGGTCGGAGGGCATAGACTCGGTGACAGACGCGAACGGCGGGATGTGTTCAGCGACTTCTTCGGCCGAACTCAACTCGGCGACCCGAGCCGACAACGACGAGGGGGCCGAGACAGCTGGCGCCGCCGTCTCGACAAGTTGGTCGTCAAGCTGCTCAAGCTCTGGCAAGACGCCCTGTGCGAGGTTGCGCATTTGATTCTTGAGCGTCGCAACCGTAGCCCTCAACGCGGTCAGCTCACCCTGCAATTGGTCACGTTCGCGAACCTGGTCGGAAGAGATCTCGACGGCTTTGGTGCTTGCCTCGGTAAGAATCTCAGAGGCCTGCGCGTTGGCTTCCGATACGACTCGATCACTCTCGAGCCGAGCCTCGGCCACGATCTCGTCAGCGGTGCGCTGCGCAACCACGAAGGCGCGCCGCATGGCCTCCTCGGTTTCGCGATTCGCCTGGAGTTGCTCCTCGAGAACCGAAACCCGTTCGTCAGCGTCCCGTAGGCGTTGATCGTATTCCTTCATTGACGACACGACCTCGTCGAGAAAACTGTCGACTTCACCCTCGTCGTAGCCACGCAGCGAGACTCGGAAGGTTTGCTGGGTTACGTCAATTGGGCTCAAGGGCATGTGTCAATCTCCATCTGCAAAATCATAGCCAGGGCTTGTTACCGGTGCGGTCACCTCAACAACCGATCAACTGCTGAAAGATATTCAACCCAATGATGACGATGAGGGGACTCAAATCAACCATCGCCGAGCCGATCCGGATCGGCTTGATGACCATTCTTATGCGAGCCAACACCGGGTCTACGAGTCGACTGAGCATTCGCCAGAGACGGCTGGCAACGTGATCCGACTCCAGCCGCCCGATCGTCACGACGTAGGACAGGATGATCGAGACGATCATCACACCGATATACGCCGATGCTGCGTAGCAAACGTACGGCAGCACTAGATATCAGGGTCGAGGTCAAAGAGTCCCAGAGAGGCGAGTCGCCGCTTCTCGTCACGCCCGATCGAAACGCGTGGTGGCGAAATCAAAATGACACCGTTGCTGATCTTGCGCATCGACCCGTCAAGCGAGTAGGTGAGTCCGGTCGAAAAATCGATGATGCGGCGAACCATCTCCGGTTCGGTGCTTCGCAGGTCAAGTACCACCGGTTCCCGGTCCCGGATTCGGTCAGCCAGGATCTTGGCGTCGTCAAAATCCGCCACCACCACGATGTGCGTCGTTCCGTCCGGACTCGACATCGGTCGAACGGCTGCGAGGTCGCCACGATCCGATGCCGATCTACGCGCCGACGGTGGCGGTTCGACTCGCCGGCCGATTACCTCACCTGGAGCGGTGATGGGAGCTGGTCGCCCGCTCCCCCCCACCCGGGCGCTCGGCCGGGACACGGGCCGCTCGGCACGGGGGGCAGTCTCCACATGCCGTGGCCCAGCGGCGATTTCTTCGTCCGGCAACTGATCGGTATCAACCAATCCGAGCCAGACAAGACCTTTTTGAAATACAGAAGCCACGCAGGACCTCCCCTCAGTTACGTTGTTCTGGGGCCAAAGATAGCCGACCCGACGCGAATAATCGTCGCACCCTCCTCGATCGCCACCTCGAAGTCCTCGGACATCCCCATCGACAGGTCGACGACGTCCGGTCGATCAAGTTGGTCACGAAGTTCACGTAGCGTGCCGAACCAATGTCGGCCTTCCTCTGGAACCGTCGCCGGCGGCGGAATGGTCATCAACCCACGGACCGGTACACCGAGAGATTCGCAGACCATCAAGGCCTCTTCTGTCTGACCGGGTTCGAATCCGTGCTTGGACGCCTCCGCTCCCAGTTTGACCTGAAGCAGCACCGGTGGGGCTTGACCGGGTCCCTTCATCCAAGCATGTGCCAACTCGATACGGTCGAGGCTGTGGAGCAGGGACACGGCAGGGCGAACCTGGCGCACCTTGTTGCGTTGGAGGGGACCGATAAAATGCCACACGACATCGGGGCCCATCAGGTCGTACTTGCCGGCCAGTTCCTGTGCTCGACTCTCACCGAAGACTCGTTGACCTTGCTGGTACACCGCCTGTACCGCGTCCGCAGGGTGCCCCTTGGAAACGGCGACGAGTTGCACTCCCTCCCGGGGCCGGCCGACGCGGGCGCAGGCTTCAGTGATCCGTTGTTCGACTTCGCTCAGACCCGTCATCGGATCCACCCGACGGCCGCCATCCGTTTGGTGCGGTCACCATTTCTAAACGAAAAATATCGATCGTCACATCGGGTGCAGCCACCCTCTGTTTCGAAGCTCATATCGGTGAGGCGGCGTCGAGCTTCCCCGACGAGATCGACGGACACGGTTCCCCAGGACGTCGTTCCGAGTGACCGGGGAAACCGATCAGCCACCTCCGGACCTACTTCGAAGCAGCACGGTCCAATCGCTGGACCAGCAATCGCTCGCAGCGGGGCTCCTCCAAGCCCGACCATTCTGTCCCTGGTCGCCTCAAGAACCCCAGCGTCGAGTCCGCGCCAACCGGCATGGGCAACCCCCACCGCGCGTTCACTTTCGAAAACCACGCCCAGACAATCAGCTGTGAACACCGCCAGCGGCAACCCGGGCGTAGCCGTTACGAGACCATCGGCCTCACCACCAACACCCGGCTCCGACACGACTAGAACATCTGAGCCGTGAACCTGTTCAACTGTCGCCCAGGCCGGGTTGAGACCGTGGCCCAGGCTGAAGCTGAAGCGGTCTCCGGATCGCAGGTCCCCGTCCTCGGCCGCCGAGAAGGTGTGTTGTGCGAGCTTATCCCTGGACAAAACTCGGAATCTCAAAGTCCCCGTCATCGGATTTTGGCCGACTCGCCGACGGCGTAAAGCTCCCGGAAGCCATCCCGCGCTGGCGACTCCCTTTGCCGTCAAACCCGGCAGCGATAACCGTCACGCGCATGTCCTCGCCCAGGGCATCATCAATGATGGCTCCGAAGATGATCTCCGCCTCGGTGTCGGAGGACTCAGCGACCACGGTGGCCGCGGCGTTCACTTCGTGGAGCGTCATCGATGACGGTCCGGCGATGGAAAGCAATACACCTCTGGCGCCGTCCATTGAGGTTTCAAGGAGTGGCGAGGCGATGGCGCGCGCCGCAGCTTGGCTGGCACGCTCGTCGCCGGTTGCTTGGCCAATTCCCATGACTGCGGTTCCGGCGTCCTGCATGATCGTTTTGACGTCGGCGAAGTCGACGTTGATGAGCCCCGGCGTGGTGATGAGATCGGTAATCCCTGCGACACCGGAAGTCAGGATCTCGTCGGCCATCTGGAATGCCTCGATGATCGGCATCTTGGGATCGGCCACCTCAAGCAAACGATTATTCGGGATCACAATGAGCGTGTCGACCGCCTCCCGCAGATTCTGGATGCCTTGCTCCGCCTGAAGCGAACGGCGCCTTCCCTCAAATCCAAAGGGACGGGTCACAACGCCCACCGTCAGGGCTCCGAGGCTGCGAGCCACATCGGCAACCACCGGCGCGCCGCCGGTCCCGGTCCCACCACCTTCGCCAGCCGTGACAAAGACCATATCTGCACCTTTGATGGCCTCTTCGAGTTCTTCGCGATGCGCCTCGGCGGCGGCTCGCCCGACTTCTGGGTTGGCACCTGCGCCCAGACCTCTGGTGATGTCGCGGCCGAGGTCAAGCTTGACGTCGGCATCGGACATGAGCAGCGCTTGTGCGTCGGTGTTGACGGCTATGAATTCGACGCCACGAATGCCGGCCTCGATCATACGGTTGACGGCGTTGACGCCGCCACCTCCTACACCGACAACCTTTATGACGGCTAGATAATTCTGTGGTGAACTCATGATGTTGTGTCTCCGGAGAAGCGGGGTTCAACCTCAACCTAACCCCTAATCTTCACAACGTAAAGCGTCTGAAACTAACCCTCTACTAGAGCTTTAGGGATCCGTGGCAGGCGGGCTTGTTGCAGCTTCCGGTGGCAGCACCGTAGGCCGGGTAGGGGCAATGACATTGATCATTGACCCGGTCGGTTGGCCTTCGAGCAGTACCGCCTCTAGCGAAAGGGCTTTTTGCTCCATTTCGGTAGGCCCGCCGAGGCGCACGGTGTACCCATCGAGCTCAGCCCACAGTTCGCCTTTGGTCTGGCTGATCACGGCGAACGGTCCTTCCCAGGCGGTCAGGAAACGAATGGCAGCTCGATCGAGCGGATCGACAATCAATTCACCCACGTCGCCTGGGGCGACCGAAGCGAGCACTTTGCCGGATGGGGAGATATCGAGGTCGGCTGCCGCACCGAGAATCGTTCCATCCAACGCTACCGCCACATCGCCGGACCGGTGCTCGACGATGGCCGTAGGACGTCGTTCCAGCACGATCACCTCGACGGTGCTCGGAAAAACCTTCCGAACGGCGACATCGGCAACCCAGGCGCTCGTCCTCAAGGATGCCTCGGCGGCGGAGGCATCCACCAGGAGAAGCGGATCACCCTTCTCAACTCCACCTTCGGCCAACAATCGCTCGACCGGGGTTCGGGTTGCCCCGTCGATGGCGATCTCCTTCACGGCGAGGCCGGGAGACTGCACGATCCATGCTCCCCCGGCCAGGGTGGCGACAATGAAGAGCAGCCATACCAGCCGGCGGGCACTGGTGCGGGAACGGTTGGCCTGCACCTTGCGCCGCCGTTCCTGAATTCGGGGATCCACGGACTGCTGCATCAGTCGAAACCCACGAACACCATCTCCGGAACCAACCGAACCCCGGTACGGTCGTAGACGGTCGATGCAACGAGGTCGACGAGAGTGCGAATATCAGTGGCGGTGGCTCCCGGTTCGGCAACAAAAAAATTGGCGTGTTTGGTCGACACCGACACGTTGCCGACGCGAGTCCCTTTCAAGCCCAGGTCATCGATAATGCGGCCGGCTGCATCGCCGACAGGATTCTTGAACACGCTCCCGGCGTTATGCGTTCCTCCCGGCTGGTGATCGCGTCGCCAGCGAGTGATATGGCGCATTTCCTTCTCAAGATCCTTCGGATCACCGATGGATCCCGAAAACGATGCCTCGATCACGACCTCATGCGGCGCAAGGTTCGATGTCCGGTATCCGTAATCAAGCGAGCCCGCAGATCTCTCGACTCGTTCGCCGGCGCGGAGGTCCCAGACCGAGACGGTGTTGACCATGGCAGCCGTGTCACTACCGAAGCAACCGGCGTTCATCCGGACAGCCCCACCGACGGAACCGGGTACCCCGACCATCCAGGAAAATCCTCCAATGGCCGCTTTGGCAGCTGCCCTCGCCACCGCCGGCAGCGGGGCGTTGGCCCCTGCCGCCACGACGCGGTCACGTCCGATGGTGATCTGCGAGAAGCCATTGCCAAGCCGGATGACGAGACCCGGGAATCCCTCGTCTGCGACGACAAGGTTTGACCCCCGTCCGATCACAACTACCGGATCGGGATAGGGCCCGAGCGATTCGAGATCGGTAAGCGTCTCAGCGTCGAGGAGCCAGCGGGCCGGTCCGCCCACTTTGTAAGTCGTGAGAGGAGCCAGGTCGACGAATTCGGCCACTTTGCCCGCCTTGACCAGATCAGTCAGCAAGCTGTTCAGCCTCTGCCAATAGCACGGCGAGTTCGTGGGGCACGGTCGTGATGTCGCCGGCTCCCATGGTCAACACCAGGTCGCCTTCTTCGACTTGCTCGGCGAGGAATCGGGCAAGATCCGACCGGTGGGCCACATAGTCGACCTGGCCCCCCATGGCGGCTGTGGCAGCATCGGCGACGAGTCGGCCGGTTACCCCCGGCATGGGGGTCTCCCGGGCGGCATATACGTCGGTGACGACAACCCGATCGGCCGAAGCGAGAGCGAGGCCGAACTCACGCGAGAATCGAGCGGTACGCGAATACAGATGGGGCTGGAACACGGCCCAAATGTCCTTCCATTCCCCCTGTCTTGCAGCTCGCAGGTCAGCAGCCACTTCGGTCGGGTGATGGGCATAGCTATCGATCATGGTGACGCCCGCCACGGTACCCCGGTGTTCGAAGCGGCGACGGGTACCGGTGAATTGCGCCAGGGCCCGGGCAGCACGAGCCGCGTCGTAGCCAAGCTCGGCCAGCAGGGAGAGGACCCCGGTGGCGTTGTATACATGGTGCAGTCCCGGAAGCGAGACCGAGACGGGGATGGTCGCGTTTGCTGACCGCAGCGTGAAGGCAGTCCCGGTTGGGGAAGCAAGCACGTCGCTGATGATCCAATCGGCACCATCGGCCTGCCCGTAGGTGATGGCCCCGGTGCGATCAGCCAGCCGCCGGCCACCCGGATCGTCCCGGTTCACGGTCACCGGACCGGATGTGTCGCGCACCACCTGGGCGAAAGCATCCTCCAACGCGTACAGCGTCCCGTAATGATCGAGATGCTCTTCCTCGACGTTGGTGACCGTCAAACCGGCGAGGTGCATCGACTGGAACGTACCGAACGCTTCATCGGCCTCAATGACGAGAAGCTGACGATTGCCAAGATGGGCATTGGTCTGCAGGTCGGTCAGCGTGCCACCGACAAGAAAGGAGGGATCCTCGTCAAGTGCCCGCAGGCCGGCGATAAGCATCGCCGTTGAGGTGGTCTTACCGTGGGTGCCGGTCGCTCCCAAGGTGCTGAACTGTCCGGTCAACGCGTCGAGGAGCTGCGGCCGTCGCCATCGCACGATGCCCTGCTCGGCGGCAAAGGTCCACTCCGGGTCGTGCTCGGGAACCGCCGACGAGGAAACGACCAGGCCTGCCGCGCCGATGCGCGCCGGGTCAGATCCTTCCCAAACATCGATCCCGGCATCGGTGAGCGAATCAAAGGCAGGTCCGCGCCGAAGATCTGAGCCAGTGACCCGGTGTCCCATCTGGGCTAGGAGTTTGGCAAGGCCGCTCATGCCTGCCCCGCCTACTCCAATGACATGGACTGCGTCTGCGATCTTATCCATGGACGGAGACCATCCGATTGGCGATCTCGTCAGCCGCTCGAGGGCGGCCGAGCCCCCTTGACCTGCTGGACATTTCTGCAAGAAGCTGGGGGTCGCCGATGATGCGCTCAACCTCGTCGGGTACTGCGTCGATATTGGCTTGTTCTATGACGACCGCTCCTCCGGCGGCTTCAACGAAGCGGGCCGTAGCCAGCTGGTGCCCCTTGCTCCCGAACTCCCCCGGCACCAGGATTGCCGGTGTGCCGGTTGCGGTGATCTCAGCGACCATCCCACCGGCCCGGGCGAGCAATAGGTCTGCGGCTGCGAAAAAGAGTTCCATGGATGTCTCAAATGCTACGACCTTCCAGGGAACTTCCCGAGGATTGGTCAACTGCGAAACCGCTTCGACGTGCAGTTCTCCCGTCAGATGAATGATTTGAATCGGTGGACCTGCCCACCCGAGAACCATCGAATGGACGGCTGCGTTGAGTGCTCCTGCACCCAAACTGCCGCCGACTACACCGAGCACAGGCAGGTCCGGCTCAAGTCCGTAGTGGACCAGGGCGCCAGCCCGCAAAGCCTGACGGTCAAAGTCGACAAACGCGGTCCTGAGCGGATTCCCGCAGTAAACCCCACGAGACAGCCCTTCGGTGACCGGAAACGAGGTAAACGCCGCCACGGCTTTGCGGCTCATCAGCCGATTGGCCAACCCGGCGTGAGCGTTTTGTTCCTGCACGAAGTACGGCACCGAGGCACGCTGAGCTGCCCAAGCGGCCGGCACGGTAACGTAACCGCCGGTCGCAACCAGTGCACCCACCTGGCGGCGGACCAACTCCTCGCCAATCGTCCGGCGGGCGTTCAACACGACACCGGGAATGCCAAGGTTGGAGGGTGTGAACGAGCGCTTGAGACCGCGCAGTTCGAGCCGCACAAAATCGTAGCCGGCAGCTGGCACGGCTTCTGACTCGAAACGATCCCCACCAAAGAAAACAATATCCGTTCGCTCCACTCCGGTACGTTCCAACGCTTCTGCAATAGCCAGTGCCGGGAACACGTGACCACCCGTCCCGGCGGCCGCAATCGCATAGGTCATCGGATGGTCGGCATCCCGCCCGCGCGACCTTGCACGGCGATGTTGATGAGGACACCGGCGCCGGCCATCGCCATCACAATGGCGGTACCCCCGTAGGACACGAATGGGAGAGCGATGCCCGAAATCGGCAAGGCTCCCACCACTCCGCCCACGTTCACCAAGGCCTGGGCGCAAAGCCACGCGGTGATACCGACCGCCAGGAGACGACCGAAGCTGTCACGAGCCCGAAGGGCAGTCACCGCCCCTAGCAGGCCCAGCAAAGCCAGCAGCGTCAGGACAAACACGGCTCCTGCGAAGCCCATCTCTTCGCCGATGATCGCAAAAATGAAGTCGGTATGCGCGTTTGGGAGGTACAGCCATCTGGCCCGGCTCTGACCGAGCCCGATGCCAAACAGGCCGCCCGTCCCCAGCGCATTCAGGCTCTGATTAAGTTGCCAACCAGTACCCAATACGTCCGGGTCGGCCGCGAGGAACGAGGTGATCCGCGCCAAGCGGTAGGGCTGGCTCACCGCCAACATCATCGCACCGACGATGCCGGCCAATACCGTTACGCCGACGAACCGAAGGGGGGTAGCGGATGCAACGATGACCGCCATCCCGGCAACGACGATGACGAGGGCGGTCCCGAAGTCGGGCTCCAGGATGAGCAACGTCGAGGTAAGTCCGATCGTGAGAGCGACCGGCACGATGAAGTGACCGAACTTACGAAGCAGCTTCCGCTTTTTGGTGAGAATCGATGCGAGCATCACCGGCAAGCCAAGTTTTGAGAGCTCTGATGGTTGAAAGCCGACCGGGCCTATCTCGATCCAGCGAGTCGCACCGCCCGCCTCGTTCCCGATGAATAGCACGGCTACCAACCCGGCTACCGAAACGAGATAGATCCACGGCGCGAACTTTGCGTACCACTGATAGGGCGTCTTGGCGGCCGCAACCATGACAACGATCCCGATCGCGACCCACATCGCTTGCCGTTTGAAGAAGTAGATACGTTCGAGATCCGTATCGAGGGCTTTCACCGACGATGCCGACAACGTGGCGCCCAGTCCGATAACGACAAGCAAACCAACGATCGCGACGATAAAGACCGACACTCGATGATTGGCCATCGTCGCGTCGGCGCGTTTTCGGGCGGACTGGCGAGCCCTGGCGATGGACGTCACTACTGCAGTCATGCTGTTGCTCCCTGGAACGTCTTGACGGCGACTTCGAACGCATCGCCGCGCGCTTCGTAGGATGAAAACATGTCGAAACTGGCGCAGCCCGGCGCCAGCAACACGGTGTCACCTGGTTCGGCGACCGAGGCAGCTGTGGCAACGGCTTCGTCCATCGACCCAACCGATCGACCTTCGCCATCCCACATTTCCATGAGCTGCGGTCCGGCTTCACCAAGGGTGATGAGGTACCGAATCGATGCGACTTCGATAATGGGTCTGAGATCAAGGCCCTTGTTGCGCCCCCCGGCGATCAGAACCACTGACGGGTACGCCTGGCACGAGGCGACTGCCGCGTGGGGGTTGGTGGCTTTGGAATCATTGATCCAGGCAATGCCACCCCAGGTTCCGATGATGGTGCGTCGGTGCTTGCCGGGTTCGAAGCCCTGCAACACCTTCCGAACGGCATCGGAACTGGCACCGAGAAACTCGGCGGCAACCGCCGCCGCGGTCAGATCAAGAAGATACGCCGGATCCATTACCCGAAGATCGGCCACGTCGAGCGAGGTAGTCATCGTCAGCAAGCGACCGTCGGTCACGCCGTAGCCGCCGGGAGGCGCGTGTCGACCGCTAACGGCGATCACTTGACCCGTTGCCCGCTCCGCAAGCCTCCTGGCTCCGGCATCATCCCCGTCAAAAACGAGAACCCCATCATCCCCGGCGTTCTCGAAGATACGCGCTTTGGCGGCTGCATAGGCCTCACTGGTCCCATGCCAATCAAGATGATCGTCGGCGACATTGAGCAGCACCGCCACAGCCGGCTTGAACGACTCGATGAATCGCAGCTGGAAACTTGACACCTCGATGACGACCCGATCCCAGGACTGGTCCGCGACGTCGGAAAGGCCGAGGCCAATGTTGCCGGCTGCGACCACATTGAATCCCGACGCGGCAAGTATGTCGGCGATGAGCGAAGTGACGGTGGTTTTACCGTTGGTCCCGGTCACGGCCGCGTAGGGGGCCTGCAGCACAGTCGAGGCCATCTCAATCTCGCTTACCAAAGGAACGTGAGCGGCCAGCGTGTCGACGATCGGGTCAGAGCTTTCCGAAAGTCCGGGCGACGCAACGACCCGGTCGAATCCCACAACCAAAGAAGGCGACCATGGACCACTGAAAACCTCGAAACCGTCAGCCCGCAGCGCCTCGGCCCGATCGGAATCGGTTTCGAAGATTACGGCCTCGTCACCAAGACGGGCGGCAAGACGGGCAGCCGATCGGCCAGACACTCCCCCTCCTAGTACCAACAGTCTCACGGTATCCCGCCTGACGTCACAAAGTCTCCATAGAACACGCCGAGTCCGGCGGCCACGCAGAGCGCGCCGATGATCCAGAATCGAACAATGATCGTGGTCTCAGGCCAGCCCGACATCTCGAAGTGATGGTGAATCGGGGCCATACGAAAGAGCCTGCGACCGGTCGACTTGAACGAGGCGACCTGGAGAATCACGCTCATGGTCTCCATCACGAAGAGCCCGCCCAGTATGGGCAAGAGCAGGTGGGTGTTGGTCAGGAGCGCCAGCGCGGCCATGGCGCCGCCGAGCGACTGCGAACCAACATCTCCCATGAAAATGCGGGCGGGGGCAGCATTCCACCAGAGAAACCCCAACGTCGCTCCGGAGAGGGCGGCGGCGAAACGGGCCAGGTCCAACGCTGACAGGTCCTGGGCGATGAACCGACCATAGAACTCAGGGTTTCTGAAAATCCAAAACGACATGACCATGTAGGCGCCGAACACGAGCGCACTCGATCCGGACGCAAGCCCATCCAGACCGTCGGTAATGTTTACGGCGTTGGCCGTTGCGGTGAGGAGAAACAGCGTCCACAGCACGAACGCCCAGACGGGTATCCCCCACTCCAGCGACCGGGTGAAGGATATCTCAAGTGCGAAGTCGGTTTGGGTCAGCACAAAGGCAAAAATGGCCGCAATCGCCAATTGGCCGGCAAACTTGCCGGAACTGGATAGTCCCAGGTTCCGCTCGTTGGTGACCTTCTTGAAATCGTCGAGAAAGCCGATCACGCCCATGCCGAGGAAGGCCAGCATGACCAACCCTCCACCCACCGTGAAGCCCCCAAATTCCAGACCGCCTCCGGCACTTTGGGGAGCGAGCGACCAATGGGAGCCCACGTACCCGATCACTACGGCCGCCACGATTACCAGGCCGCCCATGGTGGGGGTTCCATGTTTGTGGCTGTGACCCTCGACCTCTTCTTGGATGAACTGGCCGATGTTGCGGGCACGTAGAAGTCGGATTGCCGGTCGAGTACCGAAGATCGACACGAAGAATCCCAGCGCGGCTGCCATGAACATCGTGATCATGTCGAAGCTCCCATCGCGTCTCGAACTACTACCCGATCGTCGAACGGGTAGACGACTCCGCCGATGTCTTGTCCGAGTTCGTGGCCTTTACCGAGGATCATGACAAGATCGCCCGGTCGCGCTGCGGCGATCGCCGCCGTGATGGCGATGCGCCGATCGGGTTCGACGGTGACGCTCGACAGGTCTTCGATCCCCTCCAGGATCTGTTCGATGATCAGGTTGGGATCTTCGGTTCGCGGGTTGTCGGAAGTGACGAATAACCGGTCGGCTCCGGCGGCCGCCGCTCCCATGAGCGGACGTTTGGCTTGATCGCGGTCCCCTCCTGCCCCAACAACAACAATGATGTTGCCTGAGCAGATGGCCCGGCCGGCAGCCACTGCATTGGTGACACCATCTGGCGTGTGTGCGTAGTCCACGACAATGTCGAACCCAACCGAAGATGGCACGTGCTCAAACCGTCCTGGCACCGGCTCAAGCGTGGCGAGTCCCGCTGCGATGACGTCGAGGGGAATGTCCAAATGCCCGGCGCACCCGGCGGCAATCAGTGCATTGTCGATGTTGAAGCGACCGGCAATCGGGAGGGTCACCTGCACGGACTCGGACCCACGCTGCAGCGTAAACGTAGAGCGATCGACCTTCAGAACCACATCAGTTGCACTCAACTCGCCGCCTTCGCCGACTTCGGTGACGGTCGTCGTCGCCGGTATGCGGCTGAGAATGCGACGCCCCCACGGGTTGTCGCTTTGAACCACGGCCACGGGTGCCATCTCGAATAACAGAGCCTTTGCGAGGAAATACTCTTCCATCGTTTGATGGAAGTCGAGATGGTCCTGCGACAAGTTAGTGAACGCTC